>CAZOHM010000001.1:0-113223 GCA_964579795.1 uncultured Lachnospiraceae bacterium
TTCTGGACTGATATAATGTTTAAAAAAAGTTGCAAAGTTAAGTCTATGCTTGTATACTATAGGTTATTGAATGATTTCCACCTTACAAAAGGGGAAAAGAGTATAAGGTAAAGAGGAGATAGTGAGATGGCATTACTGGAAAAATGGCGTGATATGGCATATTCGCCAACAGCTAATAAAGGTGATCTGCAGAAATTGTGGGCAGCATATTTTGAAAAAGAGAAAGAAATATACAGAAAGCTTTTGAAAAAACCCGATGAGCCGGTAACAGGAACAGTAAAGGCACTCGCTAAAAAATATAAAGTTGACTTGATGACGATGACAGGTTTTCTTGATGGGATTAATGACAGTCTTGTAGAGCCAAATCCAATTGAGGAAATGGATTCAGACACAGAGGTTAGTCTTGTATTCGATAAAGAACGTTTGTACAAGAATATGGTTGGGGCACAGGCTGACTGGTTATATGGTCTTGAGGAATGGCAAAAGATTTTTGATGAAGAGACATTGAAGCAGTATTATAAAGAACAGAAGAGCTCCACCACAATTGTAAAGGGCGAGAAGATTGGACGAAATGATTTATGCCCTTGCGGAAGTGGCAAGAAATACAAGAAATGCTGTGGTGCAAGAGCATAACAGAACGATAATACGATGAAATCGTCCCTTGCATTATTTTTTGATGCAGGGGATTTCTTGTCTTTATCATTGTGAGTATGAAATTAGATGGATACTCACATCATTGCATAATAAAAGAAGAGAAGGAGAGATGATATTGGAGACAACAAATTTCTATGATGAAAAGAAGCTATTGATTTTTGGGGGATTATGCATTGCAGCTGGTGTAGCCATTGGCTTTATATTATCACCGGTAACAAGAGGTATTCATGTGTCAATGTGGAGTAATAATGCATTTGGATCAGGGAAAAACACGACGTATATGCCTGTTGGCGGACGCGATACACGCAGAACTTCTATTAACAAGAATAATAAGGCAAGCGCAAAGAAAACAAAGCCGGTTAAGAAAAAATAATATAGAATTAATGAATGACGAGGAGAAAAAATGAAGATTACATTAAAAGATGGTTCCTGTAAAGAATATGCTCAGGCAATGAGTGTAATTGAAATTGCAAATGATATCAGTGAGGGACTTGCCAGAAATGCATGTGCAGGTGAAATTGACGGAGAACGTGTGGATTTGCGAACAATGATAGAGAAGGATTGCACACTCAATATCCTTACATTTAGCGATAAGGGCGGTATGGATGCTTTTAGGCATACAACTTCTCATATTATGGCGCAGGCAATTAAACATATTTATCCGGAGGCAAAGCTTGCAATAGGTCCATCAATTGATGATGGATTCTACTATGATATTGACAGCGAGATTCCAATTACTTCAGACGATTTTGATAAAATTGAAGCAGAGATGAAGAAAATTGTGAAAGAAAACATTGCACTTGAAAGGTTCACTCTGCCAAGAACTGATGCGATCAAATTCATGCAGGAGAAGGAAGAACCGTATAAGGTAGAATTAATTCAGGATCTTCCAGAGGATTCTATTATCAGCTTTTACAAACAGGGTGATTTTACGGATTTATGTGCAGGACCTCATTTGATGACGACAAAGCCGGTGAAAGCAATTAAGCTGTTAAAGGTAGCAGGTGCATACTGGAGAGGCAATGAAAAGAATAAGATGCTGACAAGAATTTATGGTACATCTTATACAAAAGCAGCCGATCTTGAAGAATACATTACAAGAATGGAAGAAGCAAAAAAACGTGATCACAGAAAAATCGGAAAAGAGCTTGGTCTGTTTATGATTGCAGATGAAGGACCGGGCTTCCCATTCTTTTTACCAAAGGGTATGGTATTAAAAAACACATTGATTGATTATTGGAGAGAGATTCATACAAGAGACGGATATGTTGAAATATCTTCTCCGATTATGCTTAACAGAAAACTTTGGGAAACATCCGGTCATTGGGATCACTATAAAGACAACATGTATACAACAGTCATTGATGAGGAGGATTTTGCAATTAAGCCAATGAACTGTCCTGGTGGTATGCTTGTATATAAGTCACAGCCGCATTCTTATCGCGATTTACCACTTCGCATGGGAGAGCTTGGCCTTGTTCACAGACATGAAAAATCCGGTGCGCTACATGGCTTGATGCGTGTGCGCTGTTTTACACAGGATGACGCGCATATTTTTATGACACCTGAGCAGATTACAGATGAAATTAAAGGCGTTGTTAAGCTGATTGATGAAGTTTATCAGCTGTTTGGATTCCAATATAAGGTAGAGCTTTCTACAAGACCAGAGGATTCCATGGGTAGCGATGAAGATTGGGAAATGGCTACAAATGGCTTAAGAAAAGCGTTGGATGAGTTGAATCTGGATTATGTAGTCAATGAAGGAGACGGTGCATTCTATGGTCCAAAGATTGATTTCCATCTTGTAGACGCAATCGGAAGAACATGGCAGTGTGGTACAATCCAGTTGGATTTCCAGCTTCCACAGCGATTTGAAGCAGAATATGTTGGAGCAGATGGAGAAGCACACAGACCAATTATGATTCACCGTGTATGCTTTGGCTCCATAGAGCGTTTTATTGGTATTTTGACAGAACATTTTGCAGGAAAGTTCCCAACATGGCTTGCTCCTGTTCAAGTAAAGGTACTTCCGATTTCTGATAAATTCTATGATTATTCAGATTCAGTTATGAAAAAATTGAAAGAAAACGGAATCCGTGCAGAAATTGATACGAGATCAGAAAAGATTGGATATAAAATACGTGAAGCCAGACTGGAAAGAGTTCCGTATATGCTGATTCTTGGACAGAAAGAGGAAGAGGCAGGAAAAATTGCAGTTAGAAGCAGATTCCTTGGAGATGAAGGACAAAAGGAGCTTGATGAATTTATTAAGTCTGTAAAAGAAGAAGTTGCATCGCGAGTTATCCGCAGTGAGGTACAGGAGACAGAAGCCTAAAATGTTGTGAATATTATTGTTTATTTTACAAATACTAAAGCCATATGGATTATTTCCATATGGCTTTTTTGAAATCCAATAAATGCTAATGGCAGGATTTTGGTAAGTATGTATGAAAAGGAGGAATATGATATGGCAAATCTGGAATGCGGAGTTGACAGCTGTGCGCACAATAGAGAGGAATGCTGCTGCAGAGGAGAAATTAATGTAAAAGGATGTGGTGCTCACTCGATGTGCGATACATGCTGCGGCAGTTATTTGAGAAGAAATGGAGAAAATGCACAGAATGCGACAGTATATCCAAATCAGACAATTGGTATCAGCTGTGAAGCAGAAAACTGTATTTACAATACAGATACAAAATGTACAGCGAAAAATGTAGGGATAGCAGGCTACGGTGCAAGAGACAAAGAGGAAACAGAATGTTCAACATTTAGAGAGTCATGAGAAATTAAGCTGATTCAATGTGTACATCAAAGCGAGATTCGCAGAGCGTATCTCGCTTTGTAATACAGAAAAGTACAGAAGGCATAGTAAAATATGACATTTGACACCTGTAATGAATATCTAAATTGTGTAATATATGAATATCTAGTAAAGACGAAACATGTTAATTAATAAGGAGGAGTAAGATATGGCTTATTGTCAAAAATGTGGTAAGGAACTGGCAGCAGGAGCAAAGTTTTGCGTAGAATGCGGAGAGGCAGTACCAACACCAATTGTAACTGTTGAAGAACCAAGAATGGCAGAAAATGCTGTGAATGCCGAAAGCATGCAGAATACAGAGAATACACAGAGTACTGAAAGCACGCAGAATACAGAGAATACACAGAGTACTGAAAGCACACAGAATACACAAAGTATAGAGAATACACAGAACACACAAAGCACAGAGAATACACAGAGCGCAGAAAAAACACAGAATACAGGAAGTACTCAGAGTATGGGGAATACGCAATATACAAGTAATACACAGTATACTGGAAATCAGCAGCCTTTGTATGATCAGCGCAAATCCAGAACACTTGCAGGAATTCTTGGTATTTTCTTTGGTATATTTGGAGTACATAACTTTTACCTTGATTATACTTCAAAAGCAGTAATACAGCTTTGCGTATCACTTGTTGGTATTATCCTCAGCTGTTTTGGAATTGGCGTTTTTATTGCAGGCGGTATTGCAATCTGGGGACTTGTTGAGGGAATTATGATTTTGGCAGGAAGTATCAATGTGGATGGAAAAGGAATTCCACTTAGAGATTAGCAGGTGCCTATTGAAAATATTTGAAATGGCTGTATAGTAATAGTATAGTAATGACAGAAAATGTACCGGGAGATAGCAATGGATACATATACACCAGAACAGGAAATTAAAGATTATATGGCAGCAAAGCAGCATTCAAATGTGATGTCTGCTTCTGCTGTGTTTATACTTATATTAGGGATTGCAGTTATGATCTTGGGTTACTTTTTTTTCCCAAAGGAGTTTGCTGTACTTGGCTGGAAAAATGTTAATCATGTAGTTGGTGCAGGAGTGCTTCTTTGCTGCGTAGCAGCAGCAATTACAGTAGTAATTAAAAGCGAATCAAAGCTGTCTCAATATGAATATCTGGAAAATGGATTTACTCTTTCACCGGAATTCAGAGAAAGCTTGACGAAGGAACTAAATGAGTACATTCCGGTTTGTGCGCTGCTTGCAACAGCAGGAGTATTATTATGTGTGTCAGGAGTATTTCTTTTTCTGCTGGTCAGCAGGTTCTTGATTGGTGAAGGAGTCACTGCGATTGGCCTGGTAGCATTGCTTCTATGTGTGGGCAGTGCTCTGATGATACTCATTACATCTAATCTAAAACGCAAGATGTATGAGAGATTGCTTGAGCTTGAGACATGCGACTTGATAAGAAAAAAGGAAAATCAAATCATATCTGTGACAGCAACAGTAGTATGGCCGCTTACAGTGGCAGTGTTTTTCATTTGGGGACTGTGCTATAATGGGTTTAAAATAGCATGGATTTTGTTTCCTATAGTTGGAGTACTGTTTGGTGCCTTTGCTGTAATATGTGGTGCAGCAACACAAAAAAAGTAAATACATAGTAAATTAGTGCTTGACATGTAAATTTTATTGTGATAAATTATTTTAGTGTCTAAGTGACATATAAATGCAAGTAGAGTATCCACTCTCACCCCGGAACGTAAATCTGTTACCGGGTGTTTATACAGAATCGTTACAGTGCAGTTATGCATTGTTTAACATGTATGTGGATAGTCTATGGCTATCCACTTTTTAATTTCAACTTATGGAGGTGTAAGACTATTAGTGATTTAATGATTAACGAACAGATTCGCGATAAAGAAGTTCGTGTAGTAGGGGAAGATGGAGAACAGTTAGGTATTATGTCAGCGAGAGATGCACAGAAACTTGCTGAGGAAGCAGGCGTGGATCTTGTAAAGATTGCACCGACAGCGAAACCGCCAGTTTGTAAGATTGTAGATTATGGAAAATTTAAATACGAGCAGACTCGCAGAGAAAAAGAAGCAAAGAAAAAGCAGAAGGTCATAGATATCAAAGAGGTGCGTATGTCACCAAATATTGATACCAATGATTTAAATACAAAAGTAGGTGCTGCAAGAAAGTTCATTCAAAAGGGTGACAGAGTAAAGGTTACACTGCGTTTCCGTGGACGTGAGATGGCGCATATGAACAGCAGCAGATATATATTAGATGATTTTGCAGAAGCACTTTCAGATTGTGCAATTGTGGAAAAACCACCAAAGGTCGAAGGCAGAAGCATGACAATGTTTTTAACTGAAAAGCGCAGCTAATATCCGAAGATATGCAAGGAAGGCCGTGCAGTTAAAATAGAAAACAAAATGTCGGCAGACATTAAAGAATCAGGAGGACTAAAGGTATGCCAAAAATTAAAACAAACAGATCAGCAGCAAAGCGTTTCAAGGTTACCGGAACGGGAAAGTTAAAAAGAAATAAAGCCTATAAGCGCCACATCTTGACAAAGAAGACGACTAAGAATAAGAGAAATCTTAGACACGCAACTATTACAGATGCTACAAATGTAGCAAATATGAAGAAAATTTGCCCATATTTATAAAAAGCGCTTAAGGAGGAATAGAAAATGGCAAGAATTAAAGGCGGAATGAACGCTAGAAGAAGACATAATAAAGTATTAAAGCTGGCTAAAGGTTACAGAGGAGCTCGTTCAAATCAATACAGAGTAGCAAAACAGTCTGTTATGAGAGCTTTGACATCATCCTTTGCAGGAAGAAAAGAAAGAAAGCGTCAGTTCAGACAGCTTTGGATTGCACGTATTAATGCGGCTGCAAGAATCAATGGAATTTCTTACAGCAAGATGATTTTTGGTTTAAAAGAAGCAGGTGTTGATATTAATAGAAAGATGCTTGCTGAAATGGCTGTTAATGATGCAGAAGGCTTTGCGACACTTGCTGAGCTTGCTAAATCAAAGATTGCATAATTTCATGAATGAAATGGGCCAGGCTCATAGATATAAAAAGCTGTATGATCGTATTTTTGGTCATACAGCTTTTTTATGACGCTTGTCACTTGCGATAGAGAATCTGGTTGTTTATACTGAAATTATTACATATGCTGGGGGTATTGGAATGGAAGGACAAATGGGTTATCAAAAGCTATCGGAGTTAACAGAAAACATTGGAAAGGTGATTATTGGGAAAAATGAAGTAACAGAGTTGATTGTAACAGCACTTATAGCAGGAGGGCATGTACTTCTCGAAGACACACCGGGAACAGGAAAAACGATGCTTGCCAAGACTCTGGCTGCATCACTGTCAGCAGATTTTTCACGTATCCAGTTTACACCTGATTTACTGCCGGCAGATATTACCGGACTGAATATTTATAATCAAAAGGAAGGAAACTTTCAATTTGTAGAAGGTCCGATTATGACAAATGTTCTGCTTGCAGATGAAATCAACCGTGCAACACCTCGTACTCAGTCTGCACTTCTGGAGGCAATGGAAGAAAAGCAAGTCACTGTAGATGCTGTGACGAGAAAACTGTCGGATCCATTTATTGTAATTGCAACACAGAATCCTGTGGAAACAGCCGGAACGTTTCCACTGCCTGAGGCACAGCTGGATCGTTTTATGATGCAGTTGTCAATGAATTTTCCGACTGAGGAAGAGGAACTGCTTCTTATAGAACGTTTCCAAAAGAAGCAGCCGCTCGATGAGCTTACTTCTGTATGTACAAAAGAAGATATTCTGGAATGGAGAAAGGCTTCAAGAGAGGTATTTGTACATGAGCATCTGAAAAAGTATATTGTCCAGCTGATTCAGGCGACCAGAGAGCATCCGGCTGTTGCATTGGGTGTCAGTCCGCGTGGTACGTTAGCATTTTTGTATGCTGTAAAGGCATATGCACTTGTGAAAGGACGTGACTATGCTCTGCCAGAAGATATCAAGAGGCTTGCAATACCTGTCCTGGCACATCGAATGATTCCTTATGCCGGAAAAGGAATTGAACAGAAAACGGCACCGTTATCAGAGATACTTGCTTCTATAGAAGTACCGAGTGAGGATTGGAGTAGACGATGAAACTGCTGCTTGCGTTTGCATGCGGAGTATTGTTATATATATTGCAGAATTATCTTTACAGACGCTTTTGGGATACCGGACTGACTGTAACAGTTACTTTTAAAGATGAGGCTGTAAGAGAAGGCAATTCATCAGTTCTTGTAGAGACAATCAGAAATCAAAAGTGGTTGCCGTTGCCTGTATTACAGATTAAATTTGCAATTACGCGAACGTTTCTGTTCAAAAAGCAGAGTAATACTGCAGTTACAGATCAATATTACCGCAATGAATTTTTTTCGATTTTACCGTATCAGAAAATTACAAGAACCTATCCGTTTGTATGCAGCAGACGTGGGTGTTTTCGTATGACCGATATGGACATCATCTGTAAGAATTTTTTTATGACAGGGATGATGTTAAAGAACATGAGACATCCATCCATGATTTATGTGCTGCCAAAAAGAATAGATCAATTGAATATTACAACAAAAGCACAACATTTGCTTGGTGAAATTGTAAAGAATGTGCATCAGAATGAAGATCCGTTTGAATTTGCAGGAATCAGAGAATATCAGCCATTTGACAGTATGCATAGCATCAACTGGAAAAGTACGGCACGTCTTGGGAAACTGCAGGTCAATACATTTCGAACAACCTTTTCAAAAAAAGTTGTTCTGCTTTTAAATATTGAATGCAATGCAGTGTCACATGCAGAACGTATTAGAGAAGAGGCTGTCAGAATTACAGCTACACTGGCTGATTTGTTTGCTCGGGAGAAAATTCCTGTTGCATACAATACGAATGGAAAGGATCTCGTTACAAAGGAAGCCTGCCGGATGGAAGCAGGTTCAGATATGATACATGTAAGAAATATTGAAGTCGCTCTTGCAAGACTGGATATGGAGCAGCGACCGGAGTCTTTTCTGGAGCTTCTGGAGGAATGTGTAAAGCCAGAACAGAGCCCGGTGGAATATATTGTTATTTCAAATTATCGAAAAAAGAATTTATGTGACAAGATAATTGCACTTAGAGACAAAGGTTATGCTGTATGTTTTGTTATTCCTGAATTGAAGTCTGTGGATGCTGACGCTGTTTGGCAGGATATTGACAAAGCTGTGAAATGGACGGTGAATGATGATTACTAAAAGATATGAATTGCTTTCAGATGTGCTGAACATGATTATGTTGTTCTTTCTTGCAGTAATAATTGAGTGGACAGGTGCCGTTGCAATGGAGCAGGCTTTTACTTCAGAAATACCTGTTATAACAGGGATACTAATTATTCTGTTGTATCTGGCAAGGCGTTATGTGAAAAACTTATTTGTGTATATAATGATACATCTTGGGTTGATTATTGCATTGTTTTTTATTCCACTTACTGTAATGGCTGCAATCGAGTTGTTATCATTTATAATAATACTATCAGTAGCTGATTTCGTTTTTTGGACAGACCATACGCTGCAGGGATTTGTTCATTTTCATGTGGCATGGTGTGTTCTTTTCCTGTTTGCTTATGCATATGGAAGCTATAAGTCTGTGTTGGAACTGACGTCTGCCTCTTACATAATGGGTATATTTTATTTTGGAATTTATTTCTTGAGACTGTATTTTGACAATGGAAAAAAGTTTTCTTTGGATAAACAGATGAGTGAAGAAGTACCGCTTCAGCAGATGTATGCACAGAATCTGAAAATGATATTTCCAATTGTACTTATTTTTGTTTTAGGCATGTTTTTTCTACAGTCAAAAACGCTTTCGAATCTTTTGATGGGCGTGATTGGTTTTTTGATTGAGGCGGTTGTAAGGGTTGTAAACTGGATTACTTCGTTGCTTCCTCAGGCATATTCGTCACCACAGGCAGCAGTAGAGCTTCCAGCGGATTTGTTTGTGCAGGCAGATCCTCCTGCAAGATGGCTTCAGATTCTATTACAGATTATAGAAATGATTATCAGTATTGCGTTTATTACCGCTCTAGTCTTTTTTATGCTTAGAGGAATTATCCGGTTTATCAAGAAAAATGTACTTAGAGATATGGGCGATGACAAAACGCTTGATTATCTGGATATGAGAGAAAAGCGAGAATGGATTTCGCCAAGTGAAACAAAACAGCATAAGAAGAGATTTGAGAAAGTATCCAATGTGGAAAGAATACGCAGAATTTACAGGAAAAGAATACAAGATCTTACACGCCATGGCTATATAGTGAATCATGCAGATACACCAGTGGAGCGTGCACATGATGTACTTATAAGTCAAAACACAGATATCAGTAATATGACAGCCATATATGAATCTGTGCGGTATGGCAGCAAGCCGAATGTTTCAGATGAAATGGTACGGCAAATAAAGAAAGGACTTTAAATGATTACTGTTTACATAACAAATGTTTCTTTGCCATCAATTGCACAGCTGGAAGGACTGGTTTCGGAAAGAAGGATTGAACGATCGGCATCATTTCGATTTGAACATGATAGGCGGAGAGGTCTTGGAGCAGAAGCATTACTGAATCATGTGCTGAAGGAACGATATCCTCAAATTCATACGCCGGTTGTTCTTACAGTGGATGAATTTCAAAAACCATTTTTGGATCAAAACAGTGGTGTGGCAAATGTGTGCTTTAATCTGTCTCATTCCGGAGATTATGCAATCTGCGCAATAGGAGAGCAGCCACTTGGCTGTGATATCGAGCTTAGAAGAGAAAATAATGAAGGTATTGCCAGACGATTTTTTACTAAAAATGAATGTGCCAATATTGCAGATATAGATTCGTTTTTTAAATACTGGACACTAAAGGAAAGCTATATGAAGGCTGTTGGAAAAGGTCTGAGTATGCCGATGAACTCTTTTGAAGTAATGATGGGTGAACCCATTTCCTATGAATGTGACACGGTTGAAACATCCTATAATGGGAAGCTGTTTGATTCTGTCGATGGGTATTTTGTTGCTGTGTGCGGTGAAAAATCAGAAGAAATAAAACCGGAGCTTGTATGGGTGGAGCTATAGCTTGACAATCAAAATATTTTCATATAAAATACAACATGCTGATATTAAAATAGTATGTTGCATTTCGGGGTGTGGCTCAGTTTGGCTAGAGCGCTATCTTAGGGAGGTAGAGGCCGCGTGTTCGAATCACGTCACTCCGATTTTAAAGTGCTTGTAAATAGGCACTTTTTTATTTTCGCCTTCTCATCCAGCTAATCCAGAAAAATAATCGTCTATTGTATTATCAACCGCTATTCTGTCAGAAGAGAACGTCTGCATATATACATCTTTCATTACCCTGTAAGTATTCATAGATGATTCTACCTGATTGTAAAACGTTGATATCATTATAGCCGAAATCATCTGCACATTTGAAAACTTGATGCTCCCTTATATATGATATATAATAAAAATCAAAAAGACATTTTGAGAGGATAAATTATGAATTTAGCAACCGAAAGACTATTACTTCGTCCATGGAAAGAGACAGACGCAGAAAGTCTATATCTATATGCCAAGAATCCGGATGTAGGACCGATTGCAGGATGGCCAGCACATAGAAGTATCGAGGAAAGCAAGGAAATTATAAAGAATGTTTTCTACGGAAAGGAATGCTACGCAATCTGCTTCAAAACAGATAAAACAGCAATAGGTTGTATAGAACTAAAGCTGAAGGGTAATACAGATTTGACAGAGAAGGATGATGAGTGCGAACTTGGCTATTGGATTGGCAAGGAGTTTTGGGGCCAGGGTCTGATGCCGGAAGCTGCACGTGAACTGCTCCGGCGTGCGTTTGATAATCTAAATATGAGCACAGTCTGGTGCGGATATTACGATGGCAATACCAAATCTAAGCGTGTACAGGAAAAGGTGGGCTTTCTCTATCATCATACATGTAATGATGCACCGGTTCCACTTTTAGGAGAAACAAGAACTGTCCATACCAATTATTTAACAAGAGAACATTACCGAGAGATGACAGCAACAGAAGAGAAGACTCTACCGCCATGGGCTGATGAACTTAGCTAGGGTGAATTTATCAGTTATTTGCCGACATACGGAGTGAGGAAATATTTTAGTCTGTATGAAATGGGGCAGTACTGCCTGGTTAATATGATGCAGGCCAACCTGATTCTGGATGACAAAACAGCTCTTGAGGAAAGACTTTCGGAAGGAGTAACCTGATGGATTCGGCAGATTTGTGAGGTGTAAATCATGACTGATGAAAAATAATACATTTATAAACAGACAGCCCTCCTGCAAATGCAGGAGGGCTGTGTTATGTGAAAGCTATTACTGTGCATCATCAGAAACTGTTGCTTTAGTTTCTTCAGAAGCTGTAACTGCTGCAGCTATGGGATGCTTTTTAACATTGGATGACTTGATTTGAGAAAAGCAAATCTGAATCATATATCCCAATGTGTAAATGATACTTGCAAGACCAATCAGGAAACCGATAACAGGAATAATCTTTAAGAAAACAAGTATTGCTGCACCAAGGATGGATGCGAGCCATGGATGAAATGTTTTGAAAACAAGACGTCCAAGTGAAGCTCCTGTAAATGTTACTGCAAAGAAGAATATCGGAAGAAGCAGTAATGCGAGTAAACCAGCAAGTGGAAGTCCGATGTAAGTGATACAGATTAATATTAAGGCAAGTGGGAGTGCAAGTAATGCGATTGCACCGGAGCCTAACATAACAGCAGGTTTACTTTTAACCATTTCTACTGCGCCGGTAAGTGCTTTACCAAATATCAAACAGAAGATAAATGCAACTAATGCGAGTGCTGGTACCCAATAAACTCTGGAAAGAAGCTTATGTGCAATTTTAGCGCCTGTAGTAACGACAGCTACTGCTTCGGCTTCATTAACTGTTTCTACAAAATCGAGATTTCCGATGGATGAATTATTATCAACATCAGGTTCGTTTGCACTTTCTACACGTAAGTTACCTTTGATTACTGCACTGTCAGCTATTTTAACTTTATCAGCGCAAATCAAAGCATCGCCTGTGATAGTGCCGCTTACTGTGACAGAAGAAGCATATGCTTTCAAATCACCGCACTCACCGTCAAAGGTGATTACATTGGCACAAAAAATTGCAGCATCACTGGATGAATCTGAATCAACTGTAATAGCGTTTGCAGCCGCTGTAATGTTGTTATGAACATTTGTGTTAGATACTGTGATGGAATAACCGGCTGCACGTAAGCTTCCATCAATACTTGAATCCTTGATTGTAAGAGTATTTCCTGCAATCAAGGCATCCTG
The DNA here is from genome assembly GCA_964579795.1 of uncultured Lachnospiraceae bacterium. Classification (GTDB taxonomy): domain Bacteria; phylum Bacillota; class Clostridia; order Lachnospirales; family Lachnospiraceae; genus JAEYFP01. The sequence continues at coordinate 12,809 of CAZOHM010000001.1, forward strand.
AGAAACTTGTGACTGACTGACTTTGCAATCACTTCCTACCATGAATAAATCTTTCTTGATTTCTGTTGCATCGAGATCATTTGAATCACCTGCAAGATATACATTTCCAACACTGTCGACATGCTCTGTTTCTTCAGCTAGAGATAACTGTATCTCATCAGCATGGACAATAGTCTGAGGTATTACTAATACTGTAGCGGCTGCAAGCAATGCAGTCATGAATAATTTCATTTTTTTCATTTTCATAATTAAATCCCCTTCACACAATAGTTTTTGTTTATAATATGGAGTATAGCAGAATCAATACTCAATGTAAAAGCACGGATGTCATGAATCCACATTACAAAAGTAACATTGTATATTGCATGTTATTGTACATGCGGATTTTTTTGTTTACGAATACAGATTATTTCGTTACAATAGATTAAGGAAGGTGAGGGAAACAGTAACTATGGATAATCAAATGTCAGATATCATGCAGATAAAGAATATGCAGTCTGAGGGAAAGACTGAAGAAAAAAAAACCAAATCAAGACAGGAAGGACTTGATGTCGTAAGGACGATAGCAGCTGTATTTGTAGTGGCTGTCCACTTTTATTTGAATTGCGGATACTATTCTGCACCGCTGAATAGTCCAATCCTGTTTATTATGACAGTATCCAGATGGCTGTTTTTGATTTGTGTTCCGTTGTTTATGATGCTGACAGGTTATTTTAAATCAGAAAAGACGCTTTGCCGTGCGCATTATAGAAGCCTGATACCAATTATGATTTCCTATGTTTTGATTTCAATTATAAAAGTGTTTGCCAGTAATTTTGTTTATGGTAAGGTATATACATTTGAGTTCGCATTGAAAAATATTGCAAATTATCAAATGGCCTGGTATGTAGGGATGTATTTATCATTGATGGCCTTAGTTCCTTTTTTAAATAGATTATGGAAGTCACTTGTGTCAAAAAAAGAAAAACACATTTTAATTGGTTCACTTTTATTTGTTGCAACGCTGTATCCGGTTTTTTTGTATATAGTACCATCATACTGGCAGATGCTTTATCCGCTTGTGTATTATTTCCTTGGTGTGTATATTCATGAGTATCAGCCAAAGGTCAAAAAAATATGGCTGGTTCTTGTTACACTTGTCATTGTATTTGGCGAGGCCACTGTTTCTTATCTGTTCGCAGATGGTAAGAGCTTTATTTGGAATGTGCTTGGTCCTGTGGACAGTGGTTATTCCACAATTACAGTTGTAATAAGTACAGTAGCAGTATTTTTACTGTTTTATGATATTAAAATAAAGGTGTCATGGATTAAAACTTTTTTTCGAAAAATATCAGAGGTTTCTTTTGAAATATATTTATTTACTGGAATATATGATGCCATTGTCTTCTATTATTTAAAGAGAATTGTCTGGGAGGTTGAGGACTTTTTCTGGTGGTTTTTTATAACCGTTCCGGTCAGCTTTGTTCTTGCATGGATTTCTTCGCTTCTGTTTAAATGGATTATTAAATTTATAGAAGAGAAGCTGATTATTCCGTTGGCAATTAAGATAAAGAAAAACTGATTCATTGAAGACATGGAAATACAGTAAAGGGATTAAAGTAATGAGTGATTTGAAAGAAGAAAAAGTAAAGAGTTCTAAGTGGGCAGAGCGTATTATCTGCCTTAGAAACAGAAAAGATTTGTTTGAAAGCGCGTCTGAATGGTTTTCTTCGAAATGGGGAGTGCCAATACAGGCGTATTATGACAGCATGCAGGATAGTATAACAGCATCAGCTGGTGTACCGCAGTGGTATGTTCTGTTGAATGACGAGAATGAGCTGATTGCAGGCATGGGTGTGATTGAGAATGATTTTCATAAAAGACCGAATTTGACGCCAAATATCTGCGCTCTTTTTGTTGAAGAACCATACAGACATCAGGGAATCGCAAAGCTTTTGTTGGATTATGCCTGCGAGGAACTGGCTCAAAATGGAAAAAACACAGCTTATTTAGTCACAGAACATACCAGGTTCTATGAAAGGTGTGGCTGGTCGTTTTATGATATGATCGAGGAGAATAATGGACATCTCACTCGGATGTATCGGCATAGTATGTAGAAGTGTACATAAAAGCAGTAAGGAACTATAGCAAATATTATTAGAATTAATACGCCCTGTTGACTAATGAGTCAAATGGGCGTATTATTTATCCAAACGTTGACTGAATAGTCAATGCGGATAATACTATCAGCTTCAACTGGTTACATAGTTATGAGAGGTTATTCTATGACAAAGGAAAGTAGTTTTAACGAAGAAGTATTGTTAAATATCAAAAACAGGATGGTGCAAGAAAAGTATGAACTCTTTATGCAAACCGGTTGGGAGGAGTTTGCAAAACATTCATACACAGAAGCAAGCACAGATCGCATTACTGAAAAGTGTAGAATCTCAAAAGGATTACTGTTCCATTATTTTGGTTCAAAAGACAGGTTTTATCTATGCTGCTTAAATGAAGCAATGCGTTGTCTGATTCAAAATACGAAAGTCAAGTCGGATAGAGAGATATCAGACAGTAAAGAGACTGTTGAAGAAAAGGAAGATTTCTACGAAATAATTTTTTCAAATATGCATCGAAAGATTTTACTATGTAAAGATTATTCGATGCAGATGCGGATGGTAAATATGGCGTCAAAGGAACAGGCGACTGCTGTGACTGCTGCAAAGAATGCTGTCATTCAGCACTATACGGTGTTTGTGAAACAACAATCGGAACAGACTTTGCAAAGAGCATTAAAGAAAATGAAGCTGAAGGATTCAAAGAATCCTTATGTAATGAATGGACTTAATCTTTATGTAACCGCAATTATTAATCAATATTTGCTGCAATACCAGAATGATCCAGAAGCATTTATTGAGAAGGAATTTGAAATCAGACAAGAGATACAAAATTATATCGACCTTATGCTGGATGGTATAAAAGTGGAGGAACAAATATGAATACAATAGGACTTTTTCGTGGAATGAGCTTATGTAAGAAATATGAGCAGACAAGTGATACTAAAAGAGAGCAGATAAGGCAGGAACGGTTTAGACAGATAGTTGCATTTGCAAAAGAAAACAGTCCATATTATGCTAATCTCTATAAGAATTTGCCGGCAGATGCGGGGGAATCTGATTACCCACCTGTTAATAAGCAGGATTTAATGAAGCATTGGGAAGAATGGTGTACAGATAAAAATGTAACACTAAGAGAAGTGGAGCATTTTATGGAAAATCTCGATAATATTGGAAGAAAGATAAATAGAAAGTATTTAGTGTTTACGACATCCGGCTCGACTGGAAATCCTTTGGTTCTCCTATGTGATCCAACAGTAAATAATGTGATGGGTGCAGTAAATGCCAGAAGGTCCTTTGCCAGAAAGGAGGATCTTACTGCATTTATTAAGAAGAGAGGGAAAACACTGGGAGTATTTGCAACAAAAGGTTTTTATCTGAGTAATGTATCAGTTCGGTCAAGACTGCTTAGCATGCCTTGGAAGAAAAAGCAAATGGCTGTGTCAAGTGCTTTGCTTCCGACAAATGAGATTATTGACCAGCTAAATACATTTCAGCCCGTAATGCTTGGTGGTTATCCTTCGAATCTGGAACTGCTTATTGAGGAACAGGTAAAGGGAAGACTGCATATTTCACCGGTAATCATTATGACGGGTGGCGAATATCTGTCCGATGATTTGCGAAGGCGGCTGACCGAGGCATTTCATTGTTATGTGCAAACCTCCTATTCATGCACAGAAGGCGGAACGATAGCCTGTGAATGCAGGGAACAGCATTTTCATATAAATGATGACTGGGTGAAAATTGAGGCAGTGGATCAGGAGAATAAACCTGTAGCAGAAGGTGAACTTTCCCATCATTTACTTCTTACTAATTATTTTAACCGGACTCAGCCGTTAATACGTTATGAGGTTACAGATCGAATACGAATACATAATAGTCCATGTCCATGTGGTAATCGTTCGCCATGGTTGGAGATTGAAGGAAGAAATGATGATGTTGTTACATTTATTCGGGATGATGAGCCGGTCAGGATTCCACCACTGGCAATCTATGCTACACTGAAAGAGATACACAGTATTCGGCGTTTTCAGTTGATTGTACAGGCAGGAAATAATGTCATCATGCGATTGGAGCAGGCTGATGGTTTGGACAAGACGGTTGTATTTGAAGAAGCAAAGACGGTGCTGAAGGAATTTGCAGCTACTTACGGAGTAAAAAGCATTCATATAGAATTGTCTGAGGAATTACCAAAGCAGCATCCAATCAGTGGTAAGTTTAAGCATATTATTAATGGGTGATAATATAAGATTTAATTGCTTTGAAAGGGATTATAGAATGAAATATAGATAATGAATTAAGTGAACCAGGTATTGCTGCACAAAAGGGAGAACATAGATATAAATGAAAGATTGCGTTTATACTATTTCCTTCCTAAATAGCGAAAAACACTGTTTCTATAATTTTCGTATGGTTTACCGAAGGTATCCATAAGATATTTCTCTTCTTGCAATATTTGCAAATGCAGCATAATGATAGCAAATAGTGAAAAGACAATAGTTATGGGGTTACAGAACAGCAGACATATGCCGAGATACATAAAATCAAATCCTAGAAAAGCCGGATTACGACTCCACTGATAGATACCACTCTGCACAAGGTCAGTTTTGTCGGATTCTGGGATACCTGCTCTCCAACTGTTTTTCATAGTGATTACAGCTATCAGGAAAATACCGTCACCAATAAGGCCGAGAAAAAGACCAGTAAACCGTGCGGATTCGGGCAACCATGACCAACCAGTAAAAATTGAAACCAGCTGTGCAGCCGGTGCGCACAGGGTTGCGACTGACATAAACTTTTCAACGGTGTGGAGTTCTTTTTCTTTCCTTTTCCCTATTTGATGCGTCTTGATTCCTTGTCTCTTCTGCAATATCATTTTCGTAAAATATATGAAGTAAAACAAAAACAGTACAATAAGTGTCAATACTTGAAATAACATCTCTCAATCTCCTCAAGATAATTTATCTAACTACTGGACAGAGTAGTAACTGATACGTAGAAAGATAGCTCTGACATTAGATAATGCCGTGCTTATGCAACTTACAGATAATACAAAGGGTTGTCCATGTAAATAGACAACCCTTAATAACTATTAATGCGGAAGATGGGACTTGAACCCACACAAGCGCAATGCTTACAAGATCCTTAGTCTTGCTCGTCTGCCAGTTCCGACACTTCCGCCTGTCATAGCGACCTTGATATAATAACATTATATTTTCAAAAAATCAATCCCTTAAATTAATTTTTTTTATTTAATTATTTATCATTTTGGTAAGAGGGGTTGAGTTTTCATTTGAAAGAGCCGATAATAACAATAAGACATTGCTAGAGAATTATTTTTCTGCTATAATTAACGCAGAAATAGTAGTTCGGGAGCAAATAATTGAGGGCATGGACGCCCGTAACCATTAAATTCAAAGGAGTGATTCATATGGCATCAATTTCAGGAGTTAATTCAACAACTACAACGACAGATTATTCAGAACTTTTTGAGAGCCTTTCCGCTAATTCATCGAGCAATAATACATCCAGTTCTAATTTTTTAGCTGATTATGCCAGCATAAAGAATGGCAGTTATGCAAAGCTTACAAAAGCATATTATGGAAAGACATCAGGCGCAGCTACAACAGCTGATGAAGCCAAAAAGACTATTAAGACAAATACAACAATTAAAGCTGATGCAGATGCATTAAAATCCTCTGCAAGCACACTTGTTGACAGCAAGACGCTTTTCACGAAAAAGATCGAAACAACAGATGATAAGGGTGTTACTACTTCAAATTATGACTATGACAAGATATATAAGAATTTAAAAGCATTTGTAGATGATTATAACAAAATGATTAAATCAGGTTCTGACTCTGATAACAAATCCATTCTAAGAAATACGTTGTCGATGACAACACTTACTAAGAAAAACATGTCATTATTAGAGGATGTAGGTATTACAATTAACGAAGACAATACATTATCAATTGATGAAAAGGCATTAAAGAGTGCAAATATTAATGACTTAAAGTCATTGTTTAATGGCGTTGGTTCATATGCAGACAGCATTTCATCATTTGCTACGAATGTATCTTATAAGGCAGAATATGAGAACAATAAGATGAGCAATTATACTGCAGTTGGTACCTATTCAGCATCCGGTGCATCAGGAAATATTTATGACAGTTCTTATTGACAAATAAATTATCTTATTATACAATATCAATCGTACGGTTTGCCCTTTCGCAGATTGTATACGCAGGAATGGCGGAATTGGCAGACGCGCACGGTTCAGGTCCGTGTGATAGCAATATCATGAGGGTTCAAGTCCCTTTTCCTGCATGTTAAGACCCTAGTATTTACTAGGGTTTTTGTTTTTGTGTTACATTTCATGTTGCATAATTAATTAATTACTTTAGAAAAAATTCGTTTGCTTTATCATTCATTTCTTTGTTCTTATCAGTCATAGCGTGTCTGTAAACATTCTTTAGTACATAGTCACTTCCCCAGCCACCTCGTTCCATAATGTACGCGTCTGGTATTCCTATTGAGTGCATAACAGAAGCGGAATAGTGACGCAAATCATGAAAATGAAAACTCAATATATTGTATACTGCCATTGTTTAAACAACAAGATATAATAATAAAGGGGTATGTAAATGAATGACAAACAAATCCTTGAAGAGATAAGAAACAATTAAGAATCTCTGAAACCTTTCCATGTAGCAACGCCAAGTTCTTCGTTTTCGATATGCACATGTACATGAATCTCTTTTTTAGAACCACCATTAAAAGAAAACTGATAGTACGATTGCAGATAGCCGAGTAGTAGGATAGACTAGACCGCTACTACTCGGAAAATAAAGATTATGCGATTAGTATTTAGACAAAGACTATTTACTTTGTTTGTTAGATGGATAGCCGTTGCCTTGCAAATCAGTTGTTTTTGTAGACTTATTATCTTTTGTGGTTTTATGACTTGCTTCCCACACACCATCGAGAACGGTTTTTACAGGCTTTTTCTTATTAGATTCTTTCATATAGACAGCTCCTTCCTATGTGATTAGTATTTGATGGATTCGGGGTAAATATGCGTAAAATTGAAATGTAAAGGAGCGCAAACAATGAATAATAGTCAAGTAAGCAGACACAATCCAAACAAAACAAGTTGAAAAATACAAACAAATGTTCTAAAATGAACTTGAAGTTACTCGCATGAAGATGGAGGATATGAATATGAATTACAGAAAACTAGGGAAAACTGGACTATTAGTCAGTGAAATTGGATTAGGAGCAGAATGGCTGGAACGTCACAATCTGGAGGAAATCAAAGAACTAGTCACAGTCTGTGAGGAGCAGGGAATCAATATTTTGGATTGCTGGATGTCTGAGCCAAATGTACGTTCAAATATTGGTGAAGCAATTAAGGGACATAGAGAAAAGTGGTATATTCAGGGGCATCTTGGTTCTACATGGCAAAATGGTCAGTATGAGAGGACTAGAGAAATCAAATATGTTAAGCCTGCCTTTGAAGATTTGCTGACAAGATTACAGACAGATTATATTGATCTTGGAATGATGCATTACGTGGACTCTGTTGAAGAATACAAGGATATAATGAATGGTGAGTTCATTGAATATGTCAGAAAACTGAAGTCTGAAGGCGTTATTCGCCATATTGGAATGAGCACACATAATCCGGAAACTGCAAAGCTTGCAGCACTTTCCGGGGAAATTGAGATGATTCTTTTTAGTGTCAATCCGGCTTTTGATTTGCTCCCGGCAGGAGATAATGCATTAGATGAGATGTTTGCAGAAGCTTATGAAGAGGGTCTTGGCGGAATGAACCCAGTAAGAGAAGAACTATATCGTATTTGTGAGCAGCAGAATGTCGGCATTACTGTTATGAAAGGATATGCAGGTGGAAGATTGTTTGATGCAGCAAGGTCTCCGTTTGGCGTTGCATTAACACCGGTTCAGTGTCTGCATTATTGCCTTACCAGACCTGCAGTGGCAAGTGTCATGGTGGGTTACGATACACCAGGGCATGTCCTGGAGGCAGTTTCTTATGAAACAGCTTCTGATGAGGAAAAGGATTATGCTACGACATTGGCACGTGCACCAAAACATGCTTATACAAATGGACAGTGTACTTATTGTGGACATTGTGCACCATGTCCGTCCGGGATTGATATCGCAATGGTAAATAAGCTGTATGATCTCGCTGTGATGCAGCCGGAGATTCCTGCATCCATTCGTGGACATTACAAAGAGTTGACAGTGAATGCCAATGCCTGTGTCGGATGCAGAGCATGTGAAAGCAGATGCCCGTTTGGAGTGACTGTGGCAGACCGGATGAAACAGGCACAGGCTATATTTTAGATAGCTACTGCTTGACATCCTGCAGCTGGGTTTCCATATTTAGTTCTGCAAGTAATCTTTGAAACAATGATTCGGTAGTTTCTGTCTGGCTTTGTATTTCTGAAAGCTCAGGCAGCTCAATATCATGTATCAGAACATTTCTTAATTTGCGCAAAGAGGCAATCAGATTGATTGTTTCCTGATCGAGAATATTCAACTGCTTGATTGCATTCAAATGGAATGCACCGTGGATTGAAGTACTTTGTTCGGAAAGCTGATTAAGCATTGCCTCTAGCGGAACCCAGGCACTGAAAAATACATTTATTATTTCAATTGATTTTGAATCTGAAATGGTATTCTCTGTACGCAGCGCTTGATATACTTTGTATCGATCAATATTTCCAGAAATAATTTGATCAATAATCTGCTGGGAAATCGTTCTGCGGTCTTTTTTAAATTTTACCGAATTAAGTACCGGCTCAATAGCACATACATTATTCATTTCCAGAATATCGAGCAGATGAAATAAAAGCTGGATATTTCCCATTCGAAGCTCAATGTCAGCTTTGCTGAAATGACAGCTTAAGTAATTATATAAATAGGCAGCAAGCTCATACTGACTGCCAAAGGTTGCCTGCTGACTTAGGATTCGCTGGTTGCCGGCTGTTTGAAGACGTTCGAGCGCAATTTCACCACTTAGTACTAATCCGTTCAATTCATCAATGATGGCAAGCTCTTCATCAGATAGATTTCCCTGCAGTGGCTTATAAACCAGATCATGTTCAACCTCTGACCAGGCATGCATAAGAACAGATGCGACCTGAATTTCGATTCTGGCTGAACAGAATCTCTTTTGTGATGGCTCTACATTTTCTTCCATTAAACGAATATGATAATGATTAGCCCAATAGCCGGAAAATCGTTTATTATAAGTTGGAGCTTCGGATTGCTCAGGAAACTGTTTGATTTCAGATACAACAAACAGGTCATTAATCAGGCTGTTTACTTTTTCGCGATCACCGGGGAAATATAAAGAAATTCTGACACCTGCAAGGTCGACAATATCTGTATATATTTCACGAACACTTTTGTAGGGGATTTTTCGCAATGCCATCCGTCGATTGACCTTGCTTCTTAATCGATCAACAGCTTTGACACGTGTTGTTACAATTGCTCTGATACCGGCTGACTGCAATGCCTGTTCCAGCTGGGCGGCAGCTAAGAGACCGGCTGTTTCATAAAACTTACGTTTCTTTTTATAGCTTTCAATATACTGATCAATTAAATCCATCATAATTCACTTCCCTTATAGAGTATTCTGCTCGTTATGAACAAGTTTTGCTTGTTTGGGCTCACCAAATCTCATTATAACATATTATGGGAAAATGATAAAATGTTTGTAAAAGTGCAGCATATTTTGCTATAATGAATGATATACATGATCCTGGCAAGGAGGCACTGAAGATGAATTATTTAATCAGAGAGTTACATCAAGAAGAAATAGGAGTGCTTGATGAGTTTCTCTATGAGGCAATTTATATACCTAAGGGATACAAGGGAGAAGTACCAAGGGATATTATTTATACGAATCCGTTAATATACGCATCAATTAAGGATTTTGGTTCACATCCGGATGATTATTGCTTTGTTGCTGAGGTAGATGGAGAGATTGTCGGTGCAGTATGGGTTGGAATCGCTGAGGAGTATGGTCATATGGATAACAGTACACCGTCGTTTTCCATTTCATTATATAAAGAATATCGTGGACAAGGGATAGGAACAGCATTAATGAAAAGAATGCTGCAGTTGTTACAGGAGAAGGGGTATGAGAGGGCGTCACTTGGTGTTAACAAAGAAAACTATGCTGTTAAAATGTATCAAAAGGTTGGCTTTAAAATTGTCGGAGATGGAGCTGATGAGACAGAATGGTTGATGGTTCATTCTTTAGGACATGATAATACGACACCTATGAGCGCTAAAAATTATGACAGTAAAATCAGTGATACGATTCCATATTATGAGGAATTTAGTAAACAGGTAATTGATATAGTGAAGCAGATGTCATTAAAAGAGATTTGTTGGCTTGATCTTGGATGCGGAACAGGTACACTTGTAAGTCAGGCGGCATCTGTTTTTTCGAAAGCAGAGTTTACATTGGCAGATCCATCTGAGAAAATGCTTGCGATTGCAAAAGAAAAAACATCACAGTGCAGAGCAGAGTATTCTTGTGTTCCGTCTGCAGAAATAACATTTGAAGATAAGTTTCAGGTAGTTACAGCAATTCAATCACATCATTATATGCAAGTGGCAGAAAGAGAGCTTGCTACAAAGCGAATATATCATGCACTGAAGCAGGGTGGTATTTATTTGACATTTGAGAATGTAATTCCTGAGTGCGCGGAACAAAAAGAATTTGAATTAAGGCGTTGGGGAGATTATCAGCTTGCTCATGGAAAAACGGAAGAAGAGGTAGAAAAACATCTTTCCAGATGTGGTGTGAATTATTTTCCAATAACAGTTGAACAGCATCGAAAACTATTATTAGAAACAGGATTTAAGTCGATACACCTTTTTTGGCGAAGCTATATGCAGATGGGAATGTATGCGATTAAGTAGAAATGCGACTAAGTAAAAATGTGATTAAAAACATACGATTAAACAATAAATGACTGCTCATGATGCGAGCAGTCATTTTGAAATTGATCAGAAGTTGTGACTATCGAAGACTGAAAACCGGCTTTGCGATATCAGGAATTGGATAGGCGGTGTAGGGAGCTGAATAAACAGGTACCATAACCGGCACAAGTAGTTCCGGACGGGCAGCTGTTGTTGGCACTGTGACATATGGATTATTGACATAGGCAATTTCTGAATCTACAACACCTCCGGTAACATCACGTAGCTCGACAACAAGAATTTCATTTTCCTGCCGTGGACTTCTCAGATTATATTCGTGACCGACAACATCCGGAGCAATTAATATGTTTGAAAAAACCTCCATTGTGATTGCATTATATACGACACAGCTAACTGGTTGTGAAGTATTATTCTTAATGGCAACTATGATATTGGCACTGCGGTCAGTCTGGATAAGTGGCATACCGGCTGTGATATCATAGCATTCCTGAGCATTGGCAATGGCAGGAACAGAAATTGTAATTGCGACAATAAGTGCGAGCCCAAGAAAAACAGAGAGTCCTTTTTTGAAAACATTCATCTTTTGTATTCCTCCTTAAATTATTGACTATATTATACATGAATTGCCTTTGTCCGTCTACATGTGCATTCGCCTTCGTACTGCCTCGCGAAGTCGTGTACGAGTGATAATTGTTAACAACGCTATGATAATGACAGTACAGCTGACAAAAACAACAGAAGACCATGTGAGACGAATTTCGATGGATAGATAACTTCTGATAATAATCTCCAAGCCTATACAAAATACGGCTATGCCTGAAAATAGATAAATCGCTGTCGCTAGTATAGAAGTCCGATAGTTCTTCTGCAAAAAAGTAAAGAGCAGGATAAGCACAGTCAAAAGAATCATACATGGCATGGCAAGTGTTGAAAACCAGATGCTTTTCGGGAATTGATATGCAACAATGTATAGATAAAAGCTGACTGCAAGCATATCGAAAAATATTGACAGATAAACCGGCAGCTTTGTATAGAGCATGACAGGTATAAAGAAAACCCAGATAAGCACACAGGCTGCAATAATATATAGTGACCATGGAGAACTTTTGAATACAATCATATTTAAGATGCCACACGAAAAAGCAGTGGATGCCAAAACAATGGAAATCAGTAATGCCAGGTCATAATGCTTTACTCTCTCAACCTGACCGCGTTTTTGCGGAAAGGGCTTAGGGGCTTGTTTATTTACAGGCTGAACAGGATTTATTACCGGTGTGTTACAAAGAGGACAGTGTGTAGCTGTTTGATCCAGTTCAACACCGCAGTGTACGCAATAAGACATAATTATGTCACCTCCATATTTCTGTTTGATTCTATTTTAACATGAATGCCATCCTGAATAAGCTTTCTGAAAAAAAGCTCTTCTATGTCGGTTTCAACAATACTGCTCGCAAAGTTGATTGTCAGAACATCCTTAAAACTTGCTATGGCACAATTCGTTCTTGCAGAAAAGGGCTGTCCCATATAAATATCAAATCGTTCTATATAGGCTTCCATATCCTTTGGGACTGGGAGACTGCCCATGTTGGTCAGACCGGCGGAGGACTGAAGATCCTGTACACGAGTGTAAAACTGCTTGATTACAAAATCTTTAAAGAACAATGGAATGATACGTCCAAACAGGTTTTGCTGGGTTGCCACATTTGTTGTGATATCTCCATTTAAAAATTTTGGATTAATATAATAACGCATGTAATAATGCACCTGCTCAATTATTTCTTCAAAGGAATAGTCTCCAAGACGCGGGTCAATGGATGGATAAACCATTGTAATAAAGTTACGCAGTGTCTGAGATGGAAAGAATCGGCGAAGATTGACCGGCATTGCTAATTTGACCGGTCGTTCTTTTAATGGCTTTTCCTGATTTTGCTTCTCTAACAGCGCATAGAGCAGAACCGCATTCAGATATTCAGTTAGAGATGCACCGTGTCTTTTTGCAGTCTCTAACAGCTGCTTGGTCGACATAACACCGCAAATAATATTCAATGTATAAAATTTCTCCCGAGTTCCATGGACGCGATAGGCTTTTTCCTGAGATCGTGGTGGACGTACTTTCGAGTTTGCGTATTTTAGGTACGCATCCTCCAGTTCATCTGGAGCTGGTTTGGCATTTATATCAAGTACATATCCACCGGTGGAAATCTGATGCCCACATAACCGTAAATATACGGCAGTAATTGTCTGCAACAGAAACATGCCACCACTGCCGTCAGCTAATGAGTGATGAGCTTCAAGCGAAATGCGGCACCCATAATAATAGATTCTGATCAGATAACGGTTATTGGCTTTGAAATCAATTGGCATACATGGATTTACAATATCTTCTTCCACAAAAGGCCCGGGACGATTATTTGGCTCGAGATAACGCCAGAACAGTCCTTTTCTAAGAGCAACCTTAAAGGATGGAAAACGTGGAAGAGTAAGATCTACTGCGGTCTGCAGACGTGATGGATCAATCTCATCCTTGAGTAAAATGGAAAGCCTGTATACGGAAGAAAAATTCCGCCGTTGCAGAGTGGGGTAGACATTAGCTGACAAGTCAAGCTTGTACCATGTGGAACGATCAATGTTAACGATAGGCATATAATATCCTTTCAAAAAACGTCGTACATTTATATTCTCTGACAACAGTATACTCCCTGCTAACGCCCTCTGCAAGCGTCAGCTTAACATGACTGGAGCAGACTGATATGCTTGTCAGAAACACGTAAAATGTGATAAACTGGTATCGTTGACAGTGTAATTTGGGGTGGAGTAAAGGAGAAATGGAATGAAGCTTATGAAAATAAAAGTTGACAGGCTTGGGACTCGAAATATACATGAGCAGGATGCCGAGTTTGATAAGAATAATCAAAAGCTGATGTCGGCAATTAAGAAAATGCACAGTGTTGTTGAAAATGTTGATTTTGATAAGCAACGACATTCACAGGATAATTTTGGCTCGTTGTTTGGTGCGAGTCCGTCAATCGAATTTGAACAAATACAAATAGGCACAATTGAAGCAGAATGGATCAGACTGAAGCATGCTCAGAGCAGTAAAAGAATGATTTTGTACTGCCATGGTGGAGGCTATGCAACAGGAAGCTGTCGATATGCGCGCAGTGTGACAGCAAAGCTTACAGCGGCAACCGGAATTCCAATTGTTGCGTTTAATTATCGTCTGGCACCTGAACATCCATTCCCGGCTGCGATTGAAGACGTCATGCTTGTGTGGGATTATTTTATGAGAGAAGGAGTTGGCGCAGAAAATGTTATCGTTACGGGTGATTCGGCTGGGGGTAATCTGGCTTTAGAGCTTCTGTTAAATTTGAAAAAACAGAAAAGACGGTTTCCGAAGGCACTTGTATTATTTTCACCATGGACGGATATGACATCGTCGGGTGCATCTCATCAGGAAAAAGCACAGCTTGATCCTGTACTTGAAAAAAACTATCTGGATCGAATGATTGAGTGTTATGCAGGAGAGCATGATTTGAATGATGAAGAATTATCACCGCTTTTTGCAGATTTTACCGGATTTCCACCGGTCTATATTCAGGTTGGAAGTAATGAGATTCTTTTGGATGATTCTCGCAGACTGTGCAAAAAGCTCTTGAAGGATAAGGTACTTGCACGTCTTGACCAGTATGATGGAATGTGGCATGTATTTCAAATGGCACCTTTTAAACGTTCGTATGATGCAATTAAAGACGCGGCAGATTTTATTTTTGAGATTTGCAGATGATTGGAAAGGAAATATGAATTTTACACAGAATATATAAAATAGGGTGCTATTTTGAATGGTTTTCTGTACAGATATCGTTTTGATAAATGCAGGATAAAAGATTGATTGGCGGTGAGCGTATGACGATTCGAGAGGGACTTGAAAAAAGAGAAAGTGAATATCTGAGTCCATACGCATCTCTTAGCATGAACTCAAAGGGCAGAGATGTTGAAGAAGAACAGTGTGATATCCGACCCGTATATCAGCGGGATCGAGATAGAATACTACATAGCAAATCATTTCGTCGTCTGAAAGATAAAACACAGGTTTTTTTGACTCCAGAGGGTGATCATTACCGTACGAGACTGACTCATACACTTGAGGTGTCGCAGAATGCCAGGACGATTGCAAAGGCACTTCGACTGAATGAAGATCTTGTAGAGGCAATTGCACTGGGACATGATTTGGGACATACTCCGTTTGGACATGCAGGAGAGCGTGCACTCAACAAAGTATGTTCGCTTGGTTTTGAGCATAATGTGCAAAGCGTCAGAGTAGTAGAAATTCTTGAAAAGGATGGAAAGGGACTGAATCTGACAGCGGAAGTCAGAGATGGTATTCTTAATCATCAGACATCATGTATGCCAGCTACTCTGGAAGGAAAAATCGTCAGATTGTCTGATAAAATTGCATATATTCACCACGATATGGATGATGCAATTAGAGGAAAGATACTTTGCGAGGAAGATATTCCAAAGGAATTGAGCAATACACTTGGACATACGACGACGCAACGGCTTGACAGATTCATACATGATATTATTACAAACAGTGCCGATAAAGACGATATTTGCATGTCAGATGAAATTGGACAGGCGATGAAGGATTTACGCAAATTTATGTTTGAAAACGTATATCAAAATCCTAAAGCTAAGGGTGAAGAAGGCAAAGCGGAGAGACTTGTCGAGAATCTTTATCAGTATTATCTTGAAAATTATGAAAAGCTGCCTGCAGAATATCAAAAACTTTGTATAGAACGTAATGAAAGCAGGGAACGTGTTGTATGCGATTATGTGTCTGCCATGTCAGACCGATTTGCAATTGCTGTTTTTAGTGATATTTATCTTCCGGATTCCTGGAAGGATTGATAAAAGGGGTTATGAAATGTATTATCCGGATGAACTGGTAGAGGAAGTTCGCCTGCGCAATGATATTGTTGAGGTAATATCGTCTTATGTGCGGCTTCAAAAGAAAGGAAGCAATTATTTTGGATTGTGTCCTTTCCATAATGAGAAATCTCCATCCTTCTCAGTAAGTGCCCCAAAGCAGATTTATTATTGCTTTGGATGCGGTGAGGGTGGTAATGTAATTACCTTTATAATGAAATATGAAAACTATACGTTTGCTGAGGCACTGAAATTCCTCGCAGATCGTGCAGGTATGAGTCTGCCGGAGATTAATTACTCTGAAGAGGCAAGAAAAAAGGATGACTTAAAAGCGCGTATTCTGGAGGTTAACAAGGAAGCAGGCAAGTATTATTACTATCAGCTTCGGACTGAAAGTGGAAAACAGGCTTATGCGTATTTGACAGGCCGTGGACTTTCAGAGGAGACGATTAAGAAATTTGGTCTGGGATATGCAAAAACGGGTCGTGATACTGTTTACCAGTATTTGCACAGCAAGGGATTTCCTGATGATTTGTTACGTCAATGTGGTATTTTTAATATTGATGAACGACATGGCATGATGGATAAGTTCTGGAATCGAGTAATCTATCCGATTATGGATATTAATCATAGAATTATTGGATTTGGTGGTAGAGTTATGGGAACTGGAGAACCTAAATATCTTAATTCTCCAGAAACACCGGTTTTTGATAAAGGAAGAAACCTGTATGGGTTGAATCATGCACGAACCTCGCGTAAAAAAAATATCATTTTATGTGAAGGGTATATGGATGTGATAGCTTTACATCAAGCTGGGTTTGGACAAGCGGTGGCTTCCCTTGGAACAGCATTTACCTCGGGACAGGCTAATCTTTTAAGAAGATATACACAGGAAGTTCTTTTGACTTATGATAGTGATGGAGCAGGTGTGAAAGCTGCACTTCGTGCAATTCCCATTCTGCGTGAAGCGGGATTGACAGCAAAGGTAATAGATATGCGCCCCTATAAGGATCCTGATGAGTTTATCAAAAATATGGGTGCAGAGGCTTTTGAAGAGAGAATTGCTGCAGCGGAGAACAGCTTTTATTATGAAGTACGTATGCTGGAGTCAGAATTTGATTTAAAGGATCCTGAAAGCAAAACGAAATTCTGTTCTGAAATAGCGAAGAAGCTGTTGCGCTTTACAGAAGAACTCGAAAGAGATAATTACATAGAAGGAATCGCAGATAGATATCATATTGGGTTTGATAACCTCAGAAAGCTTGTTGTAAAATATGCAATGCAGGGCGATCATATCAAACCATATGAAAGACCAAAATCAGGAATTAACAGTAAAAAAAGTCCGGAAGATGGAAATCTGAAAGCGCAAAGACTGCTGCTTACATGGTTGACTGATGAGCCGGGAATTTATTCACTTATCAAACAGCACATTTCTGTTCAGGACTTTACAAAGGAGTTGTATCAGAGAGTTGCCGGTATGCTGTTTGAACAGATTGAATCCGGTCAGCCCAACCCGGCAGGTATTATCAGTTGCTTTACGAATGAAGAAGAACAAAAGGAAGTCGCCTCGGTATTCAGCACAAAGCTTGATGATATTGATTCCAAACAGGAACGCGAAAAGGCATTGAGGGAGCTTTTGATCAAGGTTAAAACGAATAGTCTGGAAAAGGCAGCCCAGAACGAATCACAGGAGGGCATGGATGTTCTGACAAGAATGATTGAAAATAAGAAGCAGATTGAAGAGTTGAATAAACTGCATATTTCTCTTAATTAAGGTAAAGGATATAGTGTGCACAAAATAAAATGGAGGTTTTTACAGAATGGATGAGAACACACAGGCAAGGTTTGACGAAAAGCTGAAGGAACTGCTTGACATTGCCAAAAAGAAAAAGAACGTTTTGGAAAATCAGGAAATCAATGACTGCTTTTCAGATATGGAACTGTCTGAAGAGCATTATGAGCGTATTTTTGAGTTCTTGGAGCAGAGCGGGATTGATGTACTTCGAATCACCGAGGATGATGACGAGGATGAGGAAATTATTTTGACAGAAGAGGACGAGGTTGATGTAGAAACAATTGACCTTTCTGTTCCGGATGGAGTTAGTATTGAGGATCCTGTCAGAATGTATTTAAAGGAAATCGGTAAGGTTCCTTTGCTAAGTGCCGATGAGGAAATTGAGCTTGCAAAGAAGATGGAGATGGGAGATGCAGAAGCAAAGAAACGTCTGGCTGAAGCGAATCTCAGACTCGTTGTCAGCATTGCGAAAAGATATGTGGGGCGTGGTATGCTATTTCTGGATTTGATTCAGGAAGGAAATCTCGGTCTGATTAAGGCAGTAGAAAAGTTTGATTATCGAAAAGGCTACAAATTCAGTACTTATGCAACATGGTGGATTCGTCAGGCAATTACACGTGCCATTGCAGATCAGGCACGTACAATTCGTATCCCGGTTCATATGGTCGAAACAATTAATAAATTGATTCGCGTAAGCAGACAGCTGCTTCAGGAGCTTGGAAGAGAACCGACCCCTGAAGAAATAGCAGCAGAAATGAATCTGCCAGTTGAGAGAGTGCGCGAAATTTTAAAGATTTCCCAGGAGCCGGTTTCTTTGGAGACACCTATTGGTGAAGAAGAGGATAGCCACCTTGGTGATTTTATTCAGGATGATAATGTACCTGTACCAGCAGATGCTGCTGCATTTACTTTGTTAAAGGAACAGCTTGTTGAAGTGCTTAGTACATTAACAGAACGTGAACAGAAGGTTCTCAGACTTCGTTTTGGTCTGGATGACGGACGTGCACGCACACTTGAGGAAGTCGGTAAGGAGTTTAATGTTACACGTGAGCGTATCCGCCAGATTGAAGCAAAAGCATTGAGAAAGCTGAGACATCCAAGCCGTAGCAGAAAATTGAAGGATTATTTGGATTAATTTATGATTACACTTTCAGAACGTCTGCAGAATGTTGCAGAGCTTGTTACACCGGGTCTTCGTGTGGCGGATATAGGATGTGATCATGGGTATCTGTCGATTTATTTGATGGAAAACAGGCTTTCAGAGCATATTATTGCAATGGATATTAACAGAGGACCGCTTGAGAGAGCAAAGGAGAATATTGAACAAGCTGGGTTGTCAGCATGTATTGAAACACGACTTTCGGATGGATTACAGGAGCTTAAAAAGAACGAAGCTGATTGTCTGGTTATGGCTGGGATGGGCGGACGTCTGATGATACATATTCTGGATGAAAAAAAAGAACTTTTGCAGGACGTAAATGAGATTATTTTGCAGCCACAGTCTGAAGTTATGAAAGTCAGACAATATCTGGAACAGGAGCATTACCTGATTTTACAGGAAGCCTTTGTATGTGAAGAATATAAATATTATCCAATGATGAAGGCGATTCATGGAGATATGAAGCTGGAGAAGGAAATATTTTATAAGTATGGAAAATTACTCTTTCAAGAGAAAAATCAGGTGTTTCATGCATTTTTACAGCAGGAAAAGCAATACTACAGTAAATTGTATTGCGAACTTGCATGTCAGGAACAAACAGAACGCATGAGAGAGAGGCTGAAGGATGTAGAGAAGGAACTTTCTCTTTCAAATGAAGCATTAGCGCTGATGGAGACATGAGCGGGTCATTGATATCCAGAAAGGGGGACTTTCATGAAATGCAGTGAAGTTATATCAAAGCTGGAGGAACTGTCACCACCGTCTTATGCAGTTGAGTGGGATAATGTTGGACTGCTTGTCGGACGCAGGGAAAAAGAGGTTCGAAAAATCTATATTGCTCTGGATGCGACAGACGAAACGATTCAGAATGCGGTTGAACTGCATGCAGACATGCTTTTGACACATCATCCGCTTATCTTTTCTGCAATGAAAAAGATAAATTCAGATCAATTTATTGGTCGACGTGTCTTGAGACTTGCCAGACATGATATCGCTTATTATGCAATGCATACCAATTTTGATATAATGGGAATGGCAGATGCTGCAGCAGATGAAATAGGCTTGAGAAAACGAAATGTTCTTGATACGACATTTGAAGATGAAATATCCAGAGAAGGATTTGGTAGAGTAGGTAAACTTCCGCAGATTATGAGTCTTGCAGAATGTGCTGTATACATAAAGAAATGCTTTCATATTGAGCATGTGAAGGTGATTGGTGATTTAGATGCAGAAATAGAAAACGCAGCAATCTGTCCGGGCTCAGGGAAAAGTATGATAAAAAAGGCAATAGAAGCGGGCGCAGATGTATTTATTACAGGTGATATTGATTATCATGATGGGATGGATGCAGTTGCACAGGGACTGCAGGTGATTGATGCAGGTCATTATGAAATCGAAAAGATTTTTGTTCCATATATGAAAGAGTTTTTAAAGAGAGAATTTTCTGATCTAGCTGTATTTACACAGGATGTCAGGACACCGTCTTTTATATTATAATCATTGGAGGAAAACATGGAAAACAATATGCTGAAGGTAACGATTGGTGAGGAAACAAAAGAATATGAAGCAGGAGTCACCTATGAAAAAATAGCGCTGGATTTTCAAAAGGATTATAATGCAAAGATTGTGCTTGCATCTGTAAACGGAAAGTTGAGTGAGCTTCATAAGAAGTTAAACAAAGACTGCAATATTGAATTTAAAACAGTAAAGGACAGAACCGGATATAAAACCTATCGCAGAAGTGCATGCCTGCTTATGATTAAGGCTGTTCATGATGTAATTGGTGAAGACAGGCTTAAAAAGATTAAAGTGGAATTTTCTATCAGTAAAGGTCTGTTCTGTAATGCATATGGTGATTTTACTGTAGACCAGAAATTTCTTGATGCAGTGAAACAGAGAATGTTAGCGCTTGTAGATGAAAAGGTTCCGATTTGGAAAACTTCCTATTCTATTGATGAAGCTGTTCAGATTTTTAAAAACCGGAAAATGAAGGATAAGGAGCGACTGTTTAAATATCGTAGAGCATCTCGCGTCAATATATACAGTATTGGAGATTTCCAGGATTATTATTATGGATATATGGTTCCAAATACGGGCTATATAACAGATTTTGATTTGTTTTTATATGATACCGGATTTGTTTTGCAGATGCCAACAAGGAAAAAACCGGGCGTGATTCCACCGTTCGAACCACAGCATAAGCTTTATCAGACAATGAAGGAATCCAGTGACTGGGGAGATGGAATCGGCATTGACACAGTAGGTGCTTTGAATGACCGTATTTGCAACGGAGATTTACAGGAACTGATTCTGGTACAGGAAGCATTGCAGGAAAGCAAGATTTCAGAGATTGCGGCTGATATTGTAAGCAGGGGTGGAAAAAAATTTGTAATGATTGCCGGTCCTTCTTCGTCAGGAAAAACCACATTTTCTCACAGACTGTCGGTTCAACTGCGGGCACATGGTCTTGTACCACATCCAATTGGTGTAGACGATTATTTTGTAGAGCGTGATAAGACACCAAAGGATGAAAACGGTAATTTCAATTTTGAATGTCTGGATGCAATTGATATTGAGGGATTCAATCATGATATGTGTGCATTACTGGAAGGAAAAACAGTAGAACTTCCGAGTTTTAACTTCAAAACAGGAAAGAGAGAGTACAAAGGAAATTTCAAAACACTTGGTCAGGATGACATTCTTGTCATCGAAGGAATCCATGGTTTGAATGAGAAAATGTCATATTCATTACCTGCTGAAAGCAAATACAAGATTTATATCAGCGCATTAACAGCATTGAATGTAGATGAACATAATAGAATTGCAACAACAGACAGCAGACTGATTCGAAGAATGGTGCGTGATTATCGTACAAGAGGTGCATCTGCTCATAAGACACTGTCTATGTGGCAGTCAGTCAGAAAGGGCGAGGAGGAAAATATTTTTCCTTATCAGGAGTCTGCAGATGCAATGTTTAATTCAGCATTAATTTATGAGCTGGCTGTTTTGAAACAGTTTGCAGAGCCGCTCTTATTCAGTATAGAAAAAAATGATCCTGAATATCAGGAAGCAAAACGACTGTTAAAGTTTCTTGATTATTTTCTTGGTGTTACAAGCGAAAACTTACCGAATAATTCAATTCTGCGTGAGTTTGTTGGAGGAAGTATTTTTAATGTATAATATGTAGTAATAATTATGAGTGGAACAGACAATCGCGGCTGCAAGTGCCGAAAGGCCGCAGCTGAGGAAAGTCCGGGCTTCAAAGGGCAGGATGCCGGATAACGTCCGGTGGAGGTGACTCCAAGGCCAGTGCAACAGAAATATACCGCCACATGGGCTTTTGCGTATGTGGTAAGGGTGGAAGGGCAGTTTAAGAGACTACCGCCTCTCTGGTAACAGGGAGGGCACATGTAAACCCCATTCGAAGCAAGACCGAATTAGAAAGCGATACGGCTGCCCGTCGTGCTTTCAGGTAGGTCGCTTGAGACTGTCGGTAACGATAGTACCAGATAGATGATTGTCGTGGATGCATACTGCATCTTAACATAACCCGGCTTATCGTTCCGCTCATACTATTAATTGAGAGGAGTTCAGAAATGTACAATGCAATATTGATCATTCAGGTAATTGCAGTATTGGTTTGCTTTGCGTGTGTACTGATACTGACTCTTCAAAGAGATACGCTGCTGTCAAAAATGATGCTTATTATTGCAATCTGTGGATTTGTACAGAACGCAGGCTATCTGATGGAGCTATACTCGAAGTCACTTGGAGAGGTCATGATGGCAATCCAATGTGAGTATATTGGTGGCGCATTTATTGTGAATTTAATGACAGTATTTGTGTGTAAATATTGTAAATTCAAGTGTCCTAAGTTTTTACAAATTATAATCTTTTCTGTAAGTGTTCTTGTTATTCTTTCAGTATGGACATATCAATGGAATCCACTATACTACACAGGAGCGCAGTTCGTATTTACAGGTCCATTTCCACATGTTGTTCTTAAAAAGGGACCGCTTTATATTGTCTATGCGTGTATGATTTATTTCGAACTGCTTTGCTGCAGTGCGGTTTCCATGATTTCCATTATTCGTTCAAGTGAGAAAAGAATGCGCCAGAACTGTTTTCTCCTTTTCCTAAGCTGCATAGTTCCTTCAATATTTCATCTGTGTGGTATTTTAAACATTATTGAAGGGTATGATACAGCTCCTCTTGGAGTTGCTTTGGGAATTGGTATTTTTGGTATTTCTGTCGCCTGCCAGCGTATTTTTGATGTTGTTGAAACAGCACGTGAAAGTATTCTGATGAATCTGGATGATGCAATCATTATTGTTGACCAGGCACTGGGTTTTGAAGAAGCAAATGTAAAGGCTCTCGAGTTATTTCCTGTGTTAAAATCAGTTTCATGTGGTTCAGTCATTCCTGATTCGGATTTTAACAAGATATTCAATAAGAACGGAGCAAGAGAGATTGTTATCGGAGATCGTTTTTATGATGTACATGTTAATAATATTATCAATTACAAAAGAATTGTTGGTTATACAGTAGTTCTATTTGATGTGACCGAAAACAAATATCAGCTTCAAAAAATGATGGAATTAAAAGAACAGGCTGATTTGGCCAATCAGGCAAAGTCAGACTTCCTTGCAAATGTTTCGCATGAAATCAGGACACCCATTAATGCGGTACTTGGAATGAATGAAGTAATTCTCAGAGATTATGATGAGCCACAGCTGCACGAGTATTCCCAGACAATTCAAAGTGCGGCTAAAACATTACTACAGTTGATTAATGACATTCTGGATTTCTCAAAGGTTGAAGCTGGAAAGCTGGAAATTATTTTTTCACAGTATGATGTTGCAGCTTTTTTTGATGATATGATAAATATTTATGAGTTTAAAACAAAGGAAAAGAATCTTGAATTCAAAAGTCGAATTGCAGCCAGTATTCCACGATTTTTGGTGGGTGATGTTGTGCGGATTAAACAGGTTCTTACTAATATTCTGACAAATGCGGTGAAATACACGAAGACCGGAAGTATTATTTTCAGAGCTGCATTTGAGCAGGTGAGTGAGGAAGAAGGAAATCTGATTTTATCGGTTGAGGACACCGGAATTGGTATTATGGAAGGAGATATTCCGAGGCTGTTTGAAGGATTTGTCAGGCTGGATGAAAAGAAAAACCGAACGATAGAAGGAACAGGTCTGGGACTGAACATTACAAAACAATTGATTGATTTGATGAATGGAGAATTGAAGGTTTACAGCGAATATGGAAAAGGGTCTGTATTTACGGCAATCATTCCACAAAATACTGTTCAGACTCAAAAATCAGAGGTAGTAGGAAATTTGACAGACCGTATACACACCAGAGTGGAAAGAAAAGTCGATTTTACAGCACCGGGGGCGAAGGTACTGATTGTAGACGACAGTCAGACAAACCTTGTGGTTGCAGAGGCACTGCTGAAGGAAACAAAGGTTAAGATTACTACTGCATTAAGCGGCGAGCAATGTTTGAAGTGTGTGAGGAATGAGCAGTATGATTTGATCTTTCTGGATCATAGAATGCCCCATATAGATGGGGTGGAAACATTGCATGAGATGAAAAAAATGACACATATGTGTGAGCATACACCGGTTATAATGCTAACAGCCAATGCTGTAAATGATGCAAAGAACTATTATCTGGAAGAAGGGTTTGATGATTTCATTTCCAAACCAATCAGTGAGGCATCCATTACGGGTATGGTGAAAAAATACTTGCCAAAAGAAAAAATATTGGAAGGAAATTAATTATGGAGTATATGAATAATTTAGGAAAAAGAGCAAAGCAAGCAGCTGAAACAATGAATATTTTGTCTACTGAAATGAAAAATAAAGGACTTATGTGTGCTGCAGGGGCACTGCTTGAAAAAGAAGATTACATCATTCAGGAAAATGTTCTGGATGTAGAAAATGCAGTTAAAGCTGGAACTTCCAAGGCAATGGTAGACAGATTGCAGTTGAATCATGACAGGCTATGCGCTATGGCACAGGGACTTGAGCAAATCGCCACACTTTGTGATCCGATTGGTGAAGTGTTGGATGAAAACCGACGCGAGAATGGGTTGCTGATCAGGAAGGTTCGAGTACCAATGGGCGTAATTGGAATTATCTATGAATCAAGACCGAATGTAACTGCAGATGCATTTGGATTATGTTTTAAATCAGGAAACGCAGTGATTTTAAGAGGTGGTTCGGACGCAATTCATTCCAATATTGCAATTGTGACAGTACTGCGTGAGGCATTGAAAAATGTGGGACTTCCAGAAGACGCATTGCTGCTGATTGAAGACACCGCTCGTGAGGTTGTCACAGAGTTTATGAAACTAAATCAGTATGTGGATCTTTTGATTCCTCGTGGCGGTGCGGGACTTATTAAATCAGTATTACAAAATGCGACGATTCCTGTTATTGAAACAGGAACAGGAAATTGTCACATTTTCGTTGATGAAACTGCAGACATAGATATGGCAGTTAGTATTATTGATAATGCAAAAACACAGAGAATGGGTGTCTGTAATGCATGTGAGTCGCTCCTTGTACATGAGAAGATTGCAGCACAGGCTGTTCCAGCTATTTACGAGAGACTTACGAGCAAGCATGTCGAAGTACGCGCAGGGGAAAAAGCATTTATCATTTGTAAGGATGCATGTCGGGATATGAAGCATGCAACTGAGGAGGATTATGGAACAGAGTATTTGGATGCGATTATTTCCTTACAGATTGTTCCTGATGTCGATGCAGCAATTGCTCATGTAAATCAATACACGACACATCATTCAGAAGCTATTATTACAAATAACATGGAAAATGCAGAAAAATTCCTGAATGAAGTGGATGCGGCAGCTGTATATGTTAATGCATCGACACGTTTTACAGATGGATTTGAGTTTGGTTTTGGTGCTGAAATAGGCATCAGTACGCAAAAGATGCATGCAAGAGGGCCAATGGGTCTGGAAGCATTGACTTCTATTAAATATAAAATATATGGTCAGGGACAGGTCAGACAGTAGTAGCCATGAAATGGATAATTAACAAACCTTGAGAAGAAAATCCCCGGTAAATCAACGCATGTTGCGGTTTGAATTACCGGGGATAATTTTGCTATAGATTTTTTTCGCTATACTGTTCTTCACAGTATTTACAACGATATATTCCATTTTCTGAATCTGTCAGTACAAAAATATGTGTCAGTTCCTGCTCTATGGAAGTAATACAGCGGGGATTCTTGCATTTGATTACATTTTTTATTTCCTTTGGCAGAACAAGATCTTTCTTTTCGACGATATGTCCATCCTTGATAACATTAATTGTAATATTGTGATCGATGAAACCAAGAATATCGAGATCAAGCATATCAATATCACATTCAACCTTCAGAATATCCTTTTTTCCCATTTTATTGCTTTTTGCGTTTTTGATAATTGCAACTGTACAGTCAAGCTGATCAAGCTTTAAATCATGATAGATGGAAAGACTTTTTCCGGCATGAATATGATCCAGAACGAAGCCTTCCTCAATTTTACCTACGTTTAGCATAACAGTATCATCCTCCCTTTATTAAACAAGCTCCAGTAATGTGAGAATCAGTGCCATTCTTACATAGACACCATATTGTACCTGCTTAAAGTACACAGCACGTGGATCATCATCAATTTCAACAGATATTTCGTTAACACGAGGTAACGGATGAAGGACGAGCATGTCTTTTCGTGCAAGCTCCATTTTAGCTTTATTTAAGACATAAAAATCTTTCAAGCGTACATAGTCCTCTTCATTAAAAAAGCGTTCACGCTGCACACGTGTCATATAGAGTAAATCAAGTTCCGGCATGACTTCCTCAAGACGAATGACTTCTTGGAATGGAATACTGTTACGTTCGAGAACGTCCTCTCTGATATAATCCGGAATACGAAGCTCTTCTGGAGAAATAAAGATAAACGAAATACCAGGATAACGAATCAGAGCATTTATCAATGAGTGTACTGTACGACCGAATTTCAAGTCGCCGCAAAGACCAATTGTGAGATTACTGAGGCGACCCTTTAATGCACGAATGGTAAGCAAATCAGTCAGTGTCTGTGTGGGGTGCTGATGTCCGCCATCACCTGCGTTAATAACCGGTATAGATGATTTTGAGGCTGCTACCATCGGAGCCCCTTCTTTTGGATGACGCATTGCACAGATGTCTGCATAGCAGGATATCATACGAATTGTATCTGAAACGCTTTCTCCCTTTGCTGCAGAAGAAGAATTTGCAGAAGCAAAGCCAAGTACTTTACCACCAAGATGCATCATGGCTGACTCAAAACTGAGTCTTGTTCTTGTACTTGGTTCGTAAAAACAGGTAGCAAGAATCTTTCCATCACAGATATGTGTGTATTTTTTCGGATTATTCTGGATGTCTGTGGCAAGATCCAGTAGTTTGTCAAGCTCGTCTACCGAGAAATCCAAGGGACTCATTAAATGTCTCATACAATTTACCTCATTTCATTTTATTTATTATTGCTGATGTTTAGTGCGTAAAAAAACGAAGATAAAAATTATCTTCGTTTTAATAGTTATTTATAGGATAATAATTCTGCAACAGATTTTCTCTTTGGAGCCTCTGGTGATTCTAAAGGATGTCCAATACAAATAATATTAACGAGTTCTCTATCTTCTGGGAGCTCTAATATAGATGATAATTTGTCATCAAAGATACCCATAATCACAGTCGCAAGACCATATTCATGAGCTGCAAGACAAAATGTCTGAGATGCAATTCCGGCATCAAACATCTGCCATGTGTCTTTTCTGCTGGTGGTAAATGATCCATCGCGCTCATAGCCACATCTGTTTTTTAGAACAGTAACGGCAATCAGCATAGGTGCTGCATTCATTGTACCAGAATTATAAGTAAAGCAGGTAGTGCATTCGTCTGCAATTTTATCTTTTAACTGTGGAGATTCGATTGCGATATAGCGTACAATCTGTGTATTCTTCCAGGATGGAGCATAGGAAGCAGCACTTACAATCTTTTCCAATACCTCGTGAGATACCGCCTCGTCAGTAAATTTGCGGATACTACGTCTGCTTAAAATACAATCTATTGTCTGCACAGTAATTCCTCCTTTACACATGTAAAAACAGTTACTTTCAAACAGCATATTAAGTATAATATATCCGGAAATCTTATTCAAGTATGTTTTGCAATATTTTAAATATTGTACTATACTAAATGTAATTAGGCATAAACATACAAAAGAAAGGAACTGAGATTATGGGATTTATTGAAAGAAAGAGATGGCTTTTTCTTGGCTTACCATTTACCTTTACAAAGTATACAGTAGAGGAGGAAATGCTTACCATCAATCGAGGCTTTTTGAAAACATCAGAAGATGCCTGCTATATGTACAAGATTCTGGATATAAAGCTGGAAAAAACATTACTTGAGAGAATTTTTGGACTTGGAACGATTATCTGCTATACGGGTGATGTAACAGATAAGGTACTTAGAATTGAACATGTGAAGAATTCAAAGGAAATCAAAGATTTTATTATCAGACAGTCTGAAGAAATGCGGAGAAAGAGACGAACCTTGAATACGCTTAGTTTGACAGAGGGTATGGGTGAAATTGATGATGCGGATTTAGATTAACAGGAAAGGGTGTTTCAGGACGTGGTTATTACGTCTTGGACACCCTTTTCAGCAGGTTTTCAAATAGCAATCCGGTGATAAACCAGCAGGGAGCGTAGTCGAGTCGGATAACACCGCGAATACTCAAATGCGAGCGGCTATAATCCCATGGACAAGAACCGTGTTTTTTTAGAATGCTTCCGCTTATAAACTCTACAATATAGATCACTGTCATATATACGATACCTCGTACCCATATTGTTTTACTTTTTAAAAGCTTATAAAGTGGCAGAATTAAAAACCCCATTCCGTAAATTGGAAACATCCATATGGAAGTGACTCCTTTCAGTTTCCAATCACGTCTTCGGAAGGAATTAATAGCTGTGAAGGTGATTTCCAGACACCATCCCATAATACCGCACAATAAAATACATTTTAATATTTTCTTCATAATATGAGTATGCGAAGAAAATGAATCTTTATTCATTTATTGTAAAAATACAAGAGTTGATATATGATAAATAGAGTATTGTCAAAAGTAGCGAATCTGGAAGGAAACAGGAAATGGAGTTTAAAGAGGCAGTCAGATATATGGATCAAGCAGGACAGTCCGGAAGCAGACTTGGTTTGGAATGTATGTACCAGCTAATGAAGATTTTGGGTAATCCTCAGGATAAGCTGCAGTTTATTCATATTGCAGGAACAAACGGAAAAGGATCGGTACTTGCATATCTTTCTTCTGTTCTAATAACTGCTGGTTACTGCACAGGAACTTATTCTTCTCCGGCAGTTGCCAATCGCCTGGAATCTTTTCAAATAAATGGGAAAATGATCAGTTGTGAGCAGTATGCAGAGCATGTAGAGACATTGAAGGCTGCAGTTGATATGATGCAGACACAGTCATTGCCACTTCCTACTTTGTTCGAGCTGGAAACTGCATTGGCTTTTTTATATTTCAATAAGAATCATTGCGATATTGTTGTTTTGGAAACAGGGCTGGGTGGTCGACTGGATGCAACGAATATTGTAAGCGCACAGTCGAAGGTACTTTCTGTACTGACATCAATTAGTATGGATCATGCTGCAATTCTTGGGCACAGTCTACATGAGATTGCTGAGCAGAAGGCAGGAATTATCTGTTCAAAAGTACCGGTAGTTATGATGGAGAGTAATTGTGAAATAACTGATGTTATTTCAAAAAAATGCAAGACCGAGCATGCAGAATTGATGATTACATCTAATGAGCAGATAAAACATGTTTTCCATGGATTCCCGATACAGAGATTTTCTTATGGGAAGTTTTCTGACATGGAGATCGGTCTTTTGGGAATACAACAGATTCGAAATGCTGCTGTTGCATTGGATGCTGTTCTCTGTCTTCAAAAACAAGGGTTTGCCATATCGGATGAACAGACAAGAGAAGGAATGCGACTTGCAAAATGGCCGTTTCGGATGGAACAAATCAATTCCGGTCCGCAGTTTATTGTGGATGGTGCACATAATCCTGAGGCAGCAGAGCTATTGGCTGAGAATTTGAGACTGTATTTTGCAGATCGATATTACATATATATTATTGGGGTGTTTCGTGATAAAGACTATGAGAAAATATGTGAGCAAACAGTTCCGCTGGCTGGAACAATTATTACGGTTCAGACACCAAATTCTGCAAGAGCACTTGATGCAAATGATTTAAAAGCAACCGTTATGAAATACTCTACACAGACTGTTTTAACAAAAAGTTTAAGAGAAGCTGTGAAGTGCGGATTTGAGGAAGCAGTTTTACATGAGAGGGAAAATCCATTGATTGTGGCATTTGGCTCACTTTCTTATTTGGCAGAGCTTAAACAGTATGTAACTGATATGCATAAAGAAAAGAAAGACAATAATTAATATGGGAGTGACAACAGGATGGACAAGAGTAAAATAGAGCAGGGGATCAGGTTGATTCTCGAAGGAATCGGTGAAAATCCTGAACGCGAAGGATTAAAGGATACACCGGAAAGAATTGCACGAATGTATGAAGAAATATATGGTGGTTTGCAGGAAAATTGTAAACATCATCTTGAAAAAACATTCTCTGCTGCAAATAATGAAATGATTCTTGAAAAGGATATTACATTCTATTCTACCTGTGAACACCATTTAATGCCATTCTATGGGAAGGCACATGTTGCCTATGTTCCAAAGGGAAGAGTTGTTGGACTCAGCAAGCTCGCAAGAACTGTGGACGTATATGCTAGAAGACCGCAGATACAGGAAAAACTGACCGCACAGATTGCGGATGCATTAATGGAGCATTTACAGCCAGAAGGAGTCATGGTAATGATTGAGGCTGAGCACATGTGCATGACGATGCGTGGAATTAAAAAGCCGGGCAGCAAAACAGTAACTGTAGTTACAAGAGGCATATTTTCCGAACAAAAGGATTTGAAGGAAACATTCTTTCAAATGGTCAGAGAATAAGGTTTATATAAATAAGAGGCTGACATAATGAAACTAAATTCTATGGAACGAGTAAATCGAATTATTAAGAATGATAAATTCAGAAATTACCTATTGGATATTGACGAATGGGAAAAAGACCGAATTTTTTGCAGACATCAGATGGACCACTTTCTTGGTGTTGCAAGAATTGCCGTATTGATTTGTCACAGAGAGCCGGAAAATCATCATCTGCTTGAATCGGAAGAGCTGATTTATGCAGCTGCATTGCTGCATGATATTGGACGTGGCGAGCAGTACCGTACTGGCAGACGGCATGAAGCGATAAGTGCAGAGCTTGCATCGGAAATTTTACAGGAATGCGGGTTTGAGAAAAATGAGATGGACACTATTACGAGTGCAATTGCTACGCATCGAGAGCAGAGTATTGCAGGGGAACATACATTAAACGGTGTGCTGTATCGTGCAGACAAGCTTTCCAGAAATTGCTTTTGCTGCCGGGTGGCTAAGGATTGTGATAAGGAAGAAACGAAGCGGACAATGTATTTACACTATTAACATATGGAGTAAACTATGCAGATTGCAGGAAAAGAATTTGATACAAATAAAAAAACATATGTTATGGGAATACTCAATGTAACACCGGATTCTTTTTCTGACGGCGGAAGCTACTGTACATTAGATGCTGCTCTGAAGAAGGCTGGCCAGATGGTAGAGGAAGGTGCTGATCTGATTGATATTGGTGGAGAATCAACACGACCAGGCTATACACTTATTCCTGATGAAGAGGAAATCATGCGTATTCTTCCGGTTATAGAAAAGATCAAACAGGAATTTGACATACCAGTGTCGGTTGATACTTATAAAGGGAACGTTGCTGAGGCTGCTCTTTGTGCAGGAGCAGATTTAATAAACGATATTTGGGGACTACAGCATGATGATATGATTGCACATGTTATATCAAAATATCATGCAGCATGCTGTCTGATGCACAACCGCAGGCAGGCAGTGTATGGAGCGTTCCTTGCTGATACAGTTTCTGACCTGAAACTTTCATTAGAGATTGCGGAACAAAGCGGAATCGAGAAAGATAAAATCATTTTGGATCCGGGCGTTGGATTTGCAAAATCTTATGAACAGAATCTACTGGTGCTTAAGAATCTGTCATACTACTGTAAACTAGGATATCCGATGCTGCTTGGAACATCCAGAAAATCAGTAATTGGTCTTACTTTGAATACATCTGCTGATAAACGGCTTTCAGGAACACTTGTAACGACAATTCTTGCCGCACAGGCAGGATATGCGTTTGTCAGAGTACATGATGTACTGGAGAATGTCAGAGCATTAAGAATGCTTTCTGCAATAGAATCTGTAGAGCAGGCGGAATATAATTGAGTCAGGACACTGAGGACTAGGGAGGAAATGTATGGATTGTATTAAAATTAATAATCTTGAGGTTTTTGGAAAGCATGGTGTGCTAAAGGAAGAAAATGAGCTTGGACAGAAGTTTCAGGTGTCTGCAAAGCTGTATCTGGATACACGTCAGGCCGGAAGAGATGATGACCTGCAGGAGTCGGTTCATTATGGAAATGTATGTCATTTTATGAATCAGTTTATGAAAGAAAGAACCTATCAGTTGATAGAGGCGGTTGCGGAAAATCTTGCAGAAGGCATTCTGTTGAATTTTAAACATGTAAAAAAACTGGAGCTTGAAATCAAGAAACCGTGGGCACCAATTGGACTCCCTTTGGAAGAGGTTTCTGTTCAGATTGAACGTGGATGGCATACTGCGTATATTGCTCTTGGTTCAAATATGGGAGATCGTGAGGAGTATTTGCAAAATGCTGTTCAGCTTCTTGATGAACGAACGGATTCTCATATTGAACGAATTTCGAAGTTCATGGAGACTGAACCTTATGGATATGTGCAACAGGATAAATTCATAAATGGAATGATTGAATTACGGACATTGTTAACACCAGATGAACTGTTAAGTGTATTGCATGAGGTGGAAACTGACGCTGGTCGAGAAAGACAGGTACATTGGGGACCTCGAACGCTTGATTTGGATATTATTATGTATGATGCACTTGTACTTGATACGGAGCAGCTCGTGATTCCACATATGGATATGCAGAATCGCGATTTTGTATTGATTCCGTTAATGGAAATAGCACCCAATTTGAGACATCCGATATTTAATAAGACAATAGCTCAATTAAAACAGGAGCTTGAGAACAGACAAAAGTAATACGATTATTGAAATTCTGTGACGTCTACGCTGCCGTTTGTAGGTGTTCGATAAAGCGGTGTAGTACTGTCAAATGCCTGAAAATATGTATATGCAGATGTCATATTGATGTTTGTATAGTTACCGCTTGCAACTGTTTCAGGGTTGGCTCCATCAATTCCCATGCGTTTCAATTCAGGGTTTTGTGCATCATTTTTTTGATAGTAAATAAAATTTCCAAGTATGTTGAATGTATCAACGCGATCATTTGTCAGCTTTTCATTAATTCCCTCTGTTGAATTATAGCGATAGAGGGAATAATTGTCTGCAACATTCATATAATAAATATAGCCGTTGGCATAGGCTGGATTATATACTCTTTCAGAAACAAACAGGGAAGAGGTAAGGGATGTCGTATTAAATACATTCATATAGAATGCATTATCCATATCTGGATAGTAGATGTTTCCATCGATGACACAGGATGGATTGACGATTTTAGGACTGACTAAGATACCTTTGGAATCTTTGATGCTTACTTGATAAAGCGCCATGCCTTCATCGACATTATAGTGCTGGTAATATATGTTGTTACCAATTAGAGAGATAATGCCGGATACAGAACGATCCAAACAGGTTGCCTGCTTATCGCCATTTTTTTTCAGCTGATAAACACCATGCATATTTCCGGCAAGACCAAACACTGCTTTTGACGCAGTAACATCCTTCTGGTAATAGTACAAATAGTCACCGGCTGAATTGATATACTCAACAGGAACATCTAAAATAAGCTTTTTATCAGAACCATCCTGATTCATGGAGTATAAATAGTCGTTGTCATAAGGATTACTGAAGTAGACAATGGAATTGTCCTCGCAGAATATACCATGGTTATTAAGATTGCCTGCTGTATTGCCAATTGTCTCCGGTGTATTATCCGGAATGACAGAAAGATATTTCCAGCTGACAATAATGCCTGTTATGAATAACACCATACATATGACTATAATAATAACTTTTTTGTTCAAAAGTATTCCTCCTCATGGTTTGTAAAATGTTTCTATTCCAGTATAATGGAACTGTGGCTAAAATGCAATGTGAGAAGTTTTTTTTTGGATGGATTTTACGCTGCTTTTACTTGTATTTAACTATAGTGGTGAGTTATAATGACGTAAAGCAGAAGTGGTTAGGGGAGAAAATATGAGTATTACAGATTTAAGAGGACAGCTTGATGAAATAGACAGGGAACTGGTCACCTTGTTTGAAAAAAGGATGAGGATTTGTGAGCAGGTAGCGGAGTATAAAATCGAAACTGGAAAGCAGGTGCTTGATCAGGAACGTGAGGCACAAAAGCTCGCAGCAGTCAGTGAACTGGCATCGAATGAATTTAATGCTAAAGGCGTAGCGGAATTGTTTGGACAGATAATGGCAATCAGCCGTAAACTGCAATATCAGAAGCTGCAGGAAAAGGGAATGATTAAGCCGGCGAATTTTATCCCTGTACAAAGTCTTGCAGAAGACGTACCGAGGATTATTTTTCAAGGGACAGAAGGTGCCTATTCACAGGCAGCTATGGAAGCGTTTTTTGGTGGGAAAACAAATAATTTTCATGTAGATACATTCCGCGCAGCTATGTGTGCGCTTGAAGAGGGAAGAGCAGATTTTGCCGTTCTTCCGATAGAAAATTCCACAGCAGGTATTGTGGATGAAATTTTTGATTTACTTGTAGAATTTGAAAATTATATAGTTGGAGAACAGATTATTCAAATCAATCATGCACTTCTGGGATTACAGGGAAGCAGTACAGAACAAATCAAAGAGGTTTATTCTCATCCACAGGCTTTGATGCAGTGTGCCGGATATTTGCGTAAGCATGCATCATGGCAGCAGATTGGCTGCCAAAATACTGCTGTAGCTGCAAAACGGATATTGGATGAAAAAGATTCCACAAAAGCGGCAATTGCAAGCTTATATGCGGCAAAATTATATGGGCTGTCTGTTCTTAATGATAATATCAGCGATGAGGCAGGAAACAGTACACGATTTATTGTAGTATCAGGCAGAAAAATATATCAGGAAGATGCCTCCAAGATCAGTATTTGTTTTGAAGTAGAGCATGCAGCTGGTTCGTTGTACCATATTCTTTCTCATTTCATTTATAATGGTTTGAACATGACAAAAATTGAGAGCAGACCAATCAAAGATAGAAACTGGGAGTATCGTTTTTTTGTTGATTTTGAAGGAAATCTTTCTGATATGTCTGTAAAAAATGCACTTGCCGGCCTGCGAGAAGAAGCAAGATATTTAAAAATTCTTGGTAATTACTAATAGAAATCATATTATTGATAGGAACAGAGGGATAATCATGAGGAACAAGGAATTAATACTGTATAAGCATTTTAAGCATGGTGATATTCTGGAGGATATTTCATGGCTGACGAAGAATGCAAAGGATGTAAAGGATGCCACAACAGAAGAGCAGATGAGAGATAAACTTTTTGATGTAACGCATCGGCTTGTGGAGCTTGCCGGCAGTCATGGCTACAAGGGAAATCTTTGGCATGCCTATTTGACATATTTGCTTGCAAACAATGAGAATGCATTTTCGGTTGCTTCTGAAATCAGGGGCGAGGTTGAGGGCAGTATCAATCAAATTGCACTGCATGACTTTACTATTTTTAAAGAGTTCTTTGACTGCAATTTATTACAGCTGGACGAGCGTCTGCACGCAGAGTGCATGTCAATGATTCTCAAATACAAAAATGTGAACGAGCAGAGCAAAATGTTTAACAAGCGTATTCGCGACAGAATCTGCGACTTGAGTGTACAGCTAGCTGCAGCAAAACATGCAGAAGAGTTTAAACAGATTGTAACGGGTTTTTATAAGGATTTTGGTGTTGGCAAGTTTGGTTTACATAAAGCATTCCGGATTGAACACATAGCAGAAGATATTAATATCAAGCCTATTACGAATATTGCACATGTGTATTTAGAAGACCTGGTAGGATATGAAATTCCAAAACAGAAGCTGATTGATAATACAGAAGCATTTATTAATGGGAAGCATGCTAATAACTGTCTGCTGTTTGGTGATGCCGGAACAGGTAAATCTAGCAGTATTAAAGGAATTCTTAATAAATATTATGACAGGGGACTGCGCATTATTGAGGTGTACAAGCACCAGTTTAAAGATTTGAATGAAGTCATTGCCCAAATTAAGAATAGAAATTACAAATTCATTATTTACATGGATGATTTATCCTTTGAAGATTTTGAGATTGAGTACAAATATTTAAAAGCAGTGATTGAGGGCGGACTGGAGAAAAAACCAGATAATATTTTAATTTATGCAACCTCCAACAGGCGTCATCTTGTCAGAGAAAAATTTTCAGACAAAGAAGAACGCAGAGATGATTTGCATTCCAGTGATACGGTTCAGGAGAAGCTGTCACTTGTATCCAGATTTGGTGTTTCTATATTCTTCTGTGCACCAGACAAAAAAGAGTTTACCAATATCGTGAAAACTCTGGCAGAAAGATATCATGTACAGCTGCCCGAGGAGGAGCTGCTTCTGGAAGCTAACAAATGGGAATTATCACATGGAGGTCTTTCAGGTAGAACAGCGCAGCAGTTTATTGATTATCTGCTTGGGAAATAGGAGGAAATTGTATGGCACTAAAGACATTTGCAGCAATTGATGTGGGTTCCTATGAGCTGGCCATGAAAATATTTGAGTTCTCCTCAAAAGGGTCTATGAAAGAAGTCGACCATATCAGACATCGAATTGAGCTTGGAACAGATACATACATGACAGGGAAAATTAGTCATGAAAGAGTTGATGAACTTTGCAGGATTCTGAATGAATTTGTTTTGATTATGAAATCATATAAAGTTGATGCCTATAAGGCATATGGAACAAGCGCAATCAGAGAAACCGAGAATACACTGATTGTAATTGAACAGATTAAGCTGCGAACAGGGATAACCGTAGAAGTGTTAAGTAACTCCGAACAGAGATTTCTTCACTATAAAGCGGTTGCTTCCCGCGGCGAGAAATTTGATAAGGTAATTAAGCGGGGATGTGCTGTTGTTGATATTGGTGGAGGCAGCATACAGATTTCTCTTTTTGATAAAGATACACTTGTGACGACACAGAATATCCGTCTTGGAATTCTTCGTATGAGGGATATGCTTGTTGACCTTAAGCCAAGAACGAATGACTATGAGCATCTGCTTGGAGAACTGATTGATAATCAGCTCAGCGTGTTTAAGCATTTGTATTTGCGAGGTCGTGATATAAAAAACATTATAGTAGTAGATGATTATTTATCATATGTCATACAGAGGATTTGTGGCGACAGCGACATGATTTCGCTTGAGCAGTTCAATGTATTTGCCGAGAAACTTCATGAAAACAAACCGGAGCAGATATCTAAAGCTCTTGGTATGGGGGAAGAAAACGCATCACTTTTAACACCGTCGACAATTCTGCTTAAAAGAATACTGCAACAGACAAAGGCTGAGCTTGTGTGGGCACCGGGAGTCAGTCTGAGTGATGGAATTGCATATGAATTTTCTGAAAAAGAAAAGCTGATACACGGTAAGCATGATTTTGAGAATGATATTATTGCCTGCGCCGGTAATATGAGCAAGCGATATATGGGAAATAAAGAACGGAATCAGCTTATAGAGATGGTTGCCTGTGAACTGTTTGACAATACAAAGAAAATTCATGGTATGGGCAGACGCGAAAGACTACTGCTCAGAATTGCTGCATTATTAGGTGATTGTGGAAAGTATATGAGTCTTGAGGCCGGAGCAGAATGCTCCTACAGTATTATTATGGCAACTGAAATGATAGGATTGTCTCATGTAGAGAGAGAGATTGTAGCAAATGTTGTTAAGTTTAACAAAGCGCATTTTGAGTATTATGATGAGCTTGCAGGAATTACTCGTCTGGATAAGGATTCCTATTTGAAAATAGCAAAGCTAACGGCAATATTTAGAGTAGCTGATGGCATCTGCAGATGCTACCGAAAAAAGATAGATGGTTTGAAAATCCTACAGAAAAAGGATGATTTGATTATTACAGTGAGCACAATGGAAGATATTACATTGGAGCAGGGATTCTTTGGAAGAAAAGCAGCTTTTTTTGAAGAAGTGTTCAGTATTAAGCCAGTACTTAAATGTAAAAAGAAATTAGATGCGATTTAGGGGGCATACAGGTGGAAAAGAAAAATCTTAGAAAACCCGAATATTATATTAATCGAGAATTGAGCTGGCTTTTATTTAATGAGCGAGTGCTCGGAGAGGCCAGAGACAAAACAAATCCGTTATTTGAAAGATTAAAGTTCTTAAGCATTACGGCATCCAATCTGGATGAGTTCTTTATGATCAGAGTTGCTTCACTAAAGGATATGGTGAATGCAGGGTATCATAAGGTGGATATTGCAGGCATGACGCCAAAGGAGCAGCTTACAAAGCTGAATAAGGCAACACATGAGCTTGTAAATATGCAGTATTCTACATATACGAGATCATTGCTTCCGTTACTTTCACAGGAGGGAATCCATTTTATAGTTATTCATGAGGATTTAACAGAAGAACAAGCTTCCTATGCGGATCGATATTTTGAGGAGAATGTTTATCCGGTACTCACGCCTATGGCAGTTGATTCTTCCAGACCGTTTCCTCTTATTCGAAACAAATCATTAAATATAGGAGCACTCTTGTCTAAAAAGGGAAGCGGAGAAGAACCAGTGTTTGCGACTGTTCAGGTGCCAGCTGTATTGCCTCGTATTGTGAAGCTTCCGTCAGAGGATGGACAGACAAACCTGATATTACTTGAAGAAGTGATAGAAAGAAACATGCATAAGCTGTTTTTGAATTATGATATTATCTGTGCACATTCTTTTCGCATCATGCGCAATGCAGATTTGACAATTGAAGAGGATGAGGCTGCTGATCTGCTTAAGGAAATTGAGCGTCAGCTTAAAAAAAGACAGTGGGGAGAAGCTATTCGTCTGGAAGTTGCAGACGATATGGATGTGCGCCTTTTGAAGATACTCCGCCAGGAACTGGGTATTTCTGAGGAAGAAATATATAGGATTTATGGTCCACTTGATTTGACATTCCTTATGAAAATGTATGGGATGGAGGGCTATGACCATTTAAAAGAACCGCAGTATATTCCACAGCCTGTGAGTGAGCTAACAACAGAAAATGACTTATTTACTCAAATACGGGAACGTGATATTCTGTTACATCACCCATATCAAACGTTTCAGCCGATTGTTGATTTTATCAGGCAGGCAGCAAAGGATCCGGATGTGCTTGCAATTAAACAGACACTATATCGTGTCAGTGGTAATTCGCCAATTATTGCAGCACTTGCACAGGCTGCTGAGAATGGGAAACAGGTGTCGGTGCTTGTGGAACTGAAAGCAAGATTTGATGAGGAAAACAATATAGTATGGGCGAAAATGCTTGAAAAAGCAGGATGTCACGTTATTTATGGACTTGTTGGATTGAAAACACACAGTAAAATTACACTTGTTGTCAGACGTGAGGAAGATGGAATAAGGCGATATGTGCATCTAGGAACAGGAAATTATAATGATGCAACAGCTAAACTGTATACAGATATTGGTCTGCTGACTTGTTCGGAGCCGATTGGAGAAGATGCAACTGCAGTATTTAACATGCTTTCTGGGTATTCCGAGCCGGTGTCATGGAATCGATTATCACTTGCTCCATTATGGCTGAAAGATCGTTTCCTGAGTCTGATTGCAAGAGAGTCCGAAAATGCCCATATGAAAAAACCTGCACGGATTATTGCAAAAATCAATTCGTTATGTGATCCGGATATTATAGAAGCCTTATATGAGGCATCTGCAGCGGGTGTGGAGATTGATTTGATTGTGCGTGGAATATGCTGTCTGAAAGTAGGTATTAAAGATGTCAGTGAGCATATTCGAGTACGTTCTGTTGTAGGAACTTTTCTGGAACATAGCCGTATTTTTTATTTCGAAAATGCCGGAAAGGCGGAATTATATTGCGGTTCCGCTGATTGGATGCCAAGAAACCTGGAGAGAAGAGTGGAAATCTTATTCCCAATTGAAGAAGAACGACTTAAGGCGAAGGTATTCCATATTCTTAAGGTTATGCTGGCAGATAATATGAAAGCAAATGTCATGCAGCCAGATGGCAGTTATGAAAAAATTGATAAACGGGGAAAGGAATTAATTAGCTGCCAGAAAACATTTTGTGAAGAGGCTGTTTTTGAGACAACGCAAAAGAAGGAAGTGGAGAATGAACGGGTGTTCATTCCAGAGGAACCGATATGAGAAGAGTGATTCTTGCATCAGGATCTCCCAGGCGAAAGGATATAATGACGCAGGTTGGGAT
The DNA here is from genome assembly GCA_964579795.1 of uncultured Lachnospiraceae bacterium. Classification (GTDB taxonomy): domain Bacteria; phylum Bacillota; class Clostridia; order Lachnospirales; family Lachnospiraceae; genus JAEYFP01. The sequence goes on from CAZOHM010000001.1 coordinate 53,512, forward strand.
TCAGTTTGAGACATTCGTCAGCAGCAGGGAGGAGAAAATTACCGAAGAAAATCCATCCAGGGTTGTAGAAGAACTATCAATGCAGAAAGCAAGTGATGTAGCTGGACATTTTCTAGGACAGAAGAATTTTCTGATTATCGGAGCAGATACGATTGTAGTATTTAATGGAGAAATACTTGGAAAACCTAAAGATGAGGATGATGCAAGACGAATGCTTAAAATGCTTCAGGGAAAAACACATCAGGTTTACACAGGAGTCACATTCATTTATGATTTAAAAAAGGAAATACTGACACATACATTTTATGCGGTAACAGATGTTGAGATGTATCCGATGTCCGATACGGACATTGATTTGTATGTCAGAACCGGTGAGCCAAAGGATAAAGCAGGTTCTTATGCAATACAGGGGAAATGTGCAGTTTACATAAAACAAATACGTGGTGAGTATAATAATGTTGTCGGTTTTCCGATTGCAAGAATAATAAACGAAGCGAAGGAAATTGGTATACAGCTATGATGAAAGCAGTTATTTTTGATCTTGACGGAACTTTGTCGGATTCTCTCGTATCAATTGCCCATAGTGCCAATCTGGCATTACAGTCTATTGGAATGGATACTTATGAAACGGAGCGTTACAAACAATTTGTTGGGGATGGAGCTGCTGAACTGGTCAGGCGTATGCTTTATTATAATGGAGATACAGAGGGTGTTCATTACGAGGAACTTCGTGAGAAATATAGATATTTTTTCAGTAAGAACTGTATGTTTCAGGTGCATCCATATGATGGTCTGCCTGAAGTTCTAAAGGAATTGAAGAACAGAGGAGTTCATTTGGCAGTATTGTCAAACAAACCGCATAAGCAGGCTGTTGAGGTCGTAGAAGCACTATTTGGTACAGAACTGTTTGACATGATACGTGGACAGTCGAAAGATTTTTTGAGAAAGCCGAGTCCGGAAGGTGCGTTCTATATTTCCAGAGCACTTGGCTTGGAGCCTTCGGAATGTGTATATGTTGGTGATACTAATACGGATATGAAGACAGGAACGCAGGCTGGTATGTATACAGTTGGTGTGTTATGGGGATTTCGAGAAAAGCAGGAGCTTGAAGAGAATCATGCAGACCAGATTATTGAAAATCCGATAGAACTGTTGTCAATTGTTGAAAGAATACCGGTTTATATAAATTGTCAAAAGGAGCCACTGTACGAAAGGCAAAAGAACAGGATTCGACTTGTTGCCACTGATGTGGATGGAACACTTGTAAAGGACAGCAGCAATGAGGTATATCCGGAAATCATTGAAGCAGTGAAAAAACTACGCAAAAATGATATTTTGTTTGTTGTAGCTAGTGGTAGACAATATGATAGTCTTGAAAAGTTGTTTAATGAAGTAAAAGATAATATGATATTTATTGCGGAAAATGGAGCACATATCAAATGTCGAGAGACAGATATGTCTGTCATATCCATGAACCGGCAGATAGCAAATCAGATTATTATGGAATCCAGAGAATATCCGGGTGTTGATATTGTTGTTTCAACTGCTAAGGGAGCATATCTTGAGTCGAAAAATGCTGCATTTGTGGACTTGATTGAGAATGGGTATCGTAACCGATTTACGCTTGTTGATGATATTTTAAAAGAAGATATTGACATCATAAAGGTAGCTTTATATCATAGAGGTAGCATAAGAGAGATTGGAGAAAAGATACTTGTTCCAAAGTGGAAAAATCTTTGCAGAGCCACAATGGCAGGTGAAGAATGGGTTGACTTTATGGATGCAGATGCAGACAAAGGAAACGCGCTTCGAACCATTCAGAATTTCTTTCACATTTCCAAAGAAGAAACAATGGTATTTGGTGATAATGCAAATGATCTTGGGATGCTGAACCAGGCTGAAGAGAGCTATGTTGTAGCTAATGCCCGTGAAGATGTGCGATGTCAGGCAAAACATATCTGTGCACCATATAGCGAAAAGGGTGTATACAGAGAACTTCAAAAATTATTTTAGGAGGGATTCATATGCAGGAACAGCAGGAGTATGATGATGAAGTATTACAGGCTTTTTTGAAGAACCAGAGTAAATTGTTTGATGAGGATGTTGCTGAGACACTTGAAGAAGCAGAAGCTTTTTTAGAGGATTGCATGGCAGTTGTAGTTGATTCCATAGAAGAGGTTAGAGACTACTTTGAAGAGAATGGTACAGATGTTGATGGAATGGATCTTGATGAGCTTGAAGAAGCCAGTGAAGTATTCAAAATACCTGATGGCAGGTATTTGATTGTGGAAGGCTGAAAGCTTACTGATGTATAAAATCAGCAGAGTATAAGCTTGTGAATTATTTCGGAAATACCATCGTGGTCATTGTCCTGTGCAGTGATGTAGTCTGCATGTGCTTTTACAATGTCTGAGCCGTTTGCCATTACAACGCCGATTCCGGCAGCTTTTATCATCGTGATGTCATTTTCCTCGTCACCGGCGGTAATTGCATTTGAAAGCGGAATATGGAAGTAATCGCAGAAAAAGCGAACAGCATTTCCTTTTGTAGAGAGTGGATTTGCATATTCCAGGAGAATATCGCTTGAAAATGTACTGCAGAGTCTCCCGTTTTCCCACTCGGCATGCGCATCACGAAATTGTGTAAGTGGTTTGCGACCATCTAATGAGATAATAATAAGCTTGACAGGCTCTTCTGTAAGGGCATCAAGGACATTGCTTACGACAAGAGGAGGCATTCCAATATGCTTGGTATAGTGTCTGAGTGCTTCTGTATCATGCTCTGAAATGACGTGTGTACGTGAATAGGTGTGGCAGTGAAGCCCGACTTTTGCTGCTTCGTCAAAGAGATATCTGACATATGAAAAAGGGACGGTACATTTTTGTATCGTCTTTTTTTCGTAACAGTCATAAATCAGTCCACCATTAAAGCTTGCAATGTAGAAACCGGGAGTAATAAAATGATACTTTTCAGCAATCCTTAATGCACTTGGAATAGGTCTGCCCGTAGCAATTACAAATTTGTGTCCATTACTTGTCATTTCGTGGATTGCACTAAGGTTTTCACTGCTGATAGCTTTGTGTGTGTTTAATAGCGTTCCATCTAAATCAGAAAACAAAATTTTTTTTTCTTCTGTCATAATCGAAATCTCCTTACAGCAATTAGTACTCTGGCTACTTAGATGAAAGCAGAAGCTTTAATTTATCCAAAATAGAATCATGGAGATACAGTTTTCCATATCCGGTTCCGAGATCAGTCTGAGGCTTTGTTGTTCCATGAAAATCAGAGCCTCCGGAAACAGCGAGGTTATACTTTGCGGCAAATTCTTTTATTTCACGTTCTTCACTGGAAGAGTAGGTTGTATATTTTGCTTCAATTCCATCAAGTCCGGCATTTTTCAGTAAGGAAATAAGAGCTTCCAGACGTGCATGTCCCATATGATAAAGCGTTGGGTGTGCGAGAATGGAAAGTCCACCGGCAGATTTGATAAAGGCAATGGCCTGTGCGGGAGTAATCTTTTCTCTTGGCACATAACATGGTCCGTGATCTCCTATATATCGTTCAAAAGCTTCATTCATGCTTTTGATATAGCCCTGCTTAAGCATATATTTAGCATATAGTCCTCTTGTAATAACTGCATCAGGAAAAGCTGATTTCAGTTCTTCCAATGTGATGGGGATTCCATGCTCATTAAGGAGCTTACACATCTTTTCGTTTCGAAGTTCTCGCGTGTCTTGAAATTGTTTCAGATAGTCGGCAAAGCCGGGTGTAGTTTGATCAAGATATAGACCAACGATATGGATGTCGTGTCCTTCATATTCTGTCGAAAGTTCAACTCCCGGAATGACCTCTATTGGTTTTTCTAATGCATATGATACAGCCTCTGCAACACCGGCCATTGTATCGTGGTCGGTAAGCGCAAAAGCAGTCAATTTTTTTTCAAGGGCATAATCGACAAGCTCACATGGAGAATAGGAGCCATCTGATTTGTTTGAATGTACATGTAAATCTATCAATTTTCGTCGTCCTCTGTGTTTGCAGTATATACGAAACGCTTTCTTGCCAGTTCATCACCTTCAAGGTATTCGTCGTAGGTCGTGATTTTGTCAACAAGAGAGCCGTCTGGCATGATTTCCATAATACGATTGGCTGTTGTCTCTACAAACTGATGATCATGGGAGGCAAATAACACAACACCTGGGAACTTAATCAGTCCATTATTAAGTGCAGTAATAGATTCCATGTCCAGATGATTGGTTGGCTCATCCAAAATAAGTACATTTGCACCAGAAATCATCATTTTTGAAAGCAGACAGCGTACCTTTTCTCCACCGGACAGTATTTTGACTTTTTTCACACCGTCCTCACCCGGGAAGAGCATTCTTCCAAGGAAACCGCGGACATATGTGACATCCTTAACAGGAGAATAGCCGGTTAGCCAGTCTGTAATAGTTAAATCATTATCAAATTCTTCTGTGTTATCCTTTGGGAAATATGTCTGGGTGGTTGTGACACCCCATTTGAATGTACCCTCATCAGGTTCCATTTCACCGGTAAGAATTTTAAACAAAACTGTTTTGGCAAGCTCGTTACCACCGACAAAAGCAACTTTATCCTCATGTCCGAGAATAAATGAGATATTGTCAAGAATTTTGACACCATCAATTGTTTTTGAAATACCATCTACAGAGAGCACTTCATTTCCGATTTCACGTTCAGGGCGAAAATCAATATAGGGATACTTCCTGCTTGATGGTTTGATTTCGTCCAGTTCAATCTTTTCCAAAGCTTTCTTTCTGGAAGTTGCCTGTTTGGATTTGGAGGCATTTGCAGAAAACCTGGAAATGAATTCCTGTAGCTCCTTGATTTTTTCTTCCTTTTTTTTGTTTGCTTCTTTCATCTGCTTGACAAGCAGCTGGCTGGATTCGTACCAGAAATCATAGTTACCTGCATAAAGCTGAATCTTTCCATAATCAATATCTGCCGTATGTGTACAGACTTTGTTTAAAAAATATCTGTCATGTGATACAACAATAACCGTATTTTCAAAGTTGATAAGAAATTCTTCAAGCCATGCAATAGCATCAAGATCCAAATGGTTTGTTGGCTCGTCCAGTAATAGGATATCAGGATTTCCAAAAAGAGCTTTCGCAAGAAGTACTTTGACTTTTTGACTTCCTGTCAAATCCTTCATAATTGCATAGTGCAGGTCTGTATCAATGCCAAGACCATTTAGCAGCATGGCAGCGTTGGACTCTGCTTCCCAGCCATCCAGCTCTGCAAATTCACCTTCCAGTTCACTTGCTCGAATCCCATCTTCATCAGAAAAGTCTTCCTTTGCATAAATGGCATCCTTTTCTTTCATAATCTTATAGAGACGTTCATTTCCCATAATTACAGTATCCATTACTGAAAAATCATCATATTTGAAATGGTCCTGTTCCAGAACAGACAGACGCTGTCCGGGAGTTATGACAATGTCACCGTTTGTTGTATCAAGATTGCCGGACAATATTTTTAGAAACGTTGATTTTCCGGCACCGTTAGCACCAATCAGACCGTAGCAGTTTCCTTCAGTAAATTTGATGTTTACATCTTCAAATAATGCCTTTTTGCCAAGGCGGAGTGTTACATTGTTTGCACTAATCATATATATTTCCTCAATTTCTCTATGTTTTCGCAATAAACATGCTTTTTTATTATACACAAGAACCTGCATTATTTCAATGAAAAATGATTGAGTGCAGAAAAATGTATGTCAGAAGTACAGCTGCCATGCATGAAGCAATGACAGCTGTAGAAGGTTATCAGGATAATCAGGCTTGTGTCAGAATTGAACGCACATGTTCTTTTTCCTGCTCGGATGCCTTTTGGGCAGGAACATAATAGTTTTTTTCACGTGCTGTCTGATATAGCTTTTCCTGTGACATTTCACATTCGTTTCGAAATTTTTTTAAACACTGTTTTAATTCTCTGTTTTCGGTTTGGGGAATCATATCACCAAACATTTTCAACTCACCGTTTACTCCTGTGAGTGCATCTGAAACCATTGTTTTTTCATTCATAAGCCATTTCCTCTCTTTATATTATAGGAATTTCATAAGTTCTTGCTTGTTTTTCAAGGCAGATTCTGCTGCATCCTGAAAAAGCTTTTTAATCTGTGCATCCTCGGTCTGTGTTGCATAGTCTTTCATTTTACTCTGCGTTGTTGTGTAGCCTCCAATCAGATGCCTGAGATTTTGTAAATCCAAAACTGATATTTCTGACATGGTAAGTCCTCCTTAACTGTTAAAATAAAAATACAGAATTCACAAAATCTTAATTTGCACAGTAAGTAGTGTAAATTAATTGTGTGAATTCTGTATTAGTATGTGAATATGAAAATGATCAATACAGGAAATTTTAGTTAGATGAAGTCAAAAAACCTTCGATAATTTTATTTTCGGCCTCTTCCTCTGTAAGACCAAGTGTTTTTAACTTAATAATCTGTTCACCGGCAATTTTTCCAATAGCGGCTTCATGAATCAGTGAGGCATCAATATTTCCAGCATACAGCTCTGGAGCAGCATTGACTTTTCCATTCCCTACAAGAATTGCATCACACTCCGAATGACCACTGCAGCGGCAGTTTCCAATAATATGTGAATGGTATTTTTGCGAAGAGTTTCCTTTTGCAACGGAACGGGAGATTAAATCAACACTGGATCCTTCGCCGTTCATGGAAACCTCAAAGTCGGTTTCAGCTTCGTTTTCCTCATCTGTTAAGATACTCTCATGAATGATAAGCTTTGCGTTTTTTGCAAGAACAGCACTTGTTTTGCGAAGCGTATGGTCAACACCCCTTAACTGGAGCGTTTCCATTTCAAGTATCGAGTTTTCCGAAAGAGTAGCTTCTGTGACAGGATCAATTATGCGTTTCCCAAATCCTTTTCCGGAGCCAATATGCTTTTCTTTATAGAGAACATGTGAATCAGGCTCTAAGAAAAATCGATGGATACCGTTGTGAGAAACACCCTCATCCGTGTCTGTATGAACACCACAGCCGGCCACGATAGTAACATTTGCACCGGACTGAATATGAAAATCGTTGTAAACAAGATCCTTTACAGAGCCATGTGTTACACATGCCGGAATATATACTGCTTCTTTTTGTGCCTTGGCAGAAATATAGATATCAATTCCGGGTTTATCTGATTTTGGTACGATTCGAATATTTTCGGAAGACTTCATATCAATACACTGCCCATCTTCACGTAAACTGTAGGCACCCTGAAAGAGCCCGTCCCAATCTGTAATTTCCTGCAGCATTTCTTCAGTAATGTTATTCATTGGAAACCTCCTTGTGAAGCGGACAGTGCTGTCCACGCTCATTGATAAGCAGCTGAGGAAGTATTTCATCCCGTGTACCACTGATGCGAATTTGCCCGTCAGCGATAACTACAATATTGTCGGCAATGTCCATAATTCGTTCCTGATGTGAGATGACAAGCAATGCGCCATCCTGTTCCTCTTTCAGTACTTTGAAAGTATCAATGAGACTTGTAAAACTCCACAGGTCAATACCGGCCTCGGGTTCATCAAAAACTAGTATATTAGCATTTCTTGCGAGGACTGTTGCTATTTCAATTCGTTTGCTTTCACCGCCTGACAGATGGTTGTCCATCGAACGGTTCATATATTCTTTTGCGCACAGACCAACCTTTTCCAAAATGGAGCAGATTTCACATTCTGTAAGCTCGTGTCCGGCAGAAATGTTTAAAAGCTGTTTAATGGAGAGTCCTTTGAAATGTATTGGCTGTTGAAAAGCAAAGGCGATACCTGCTCTGGCACGCCTTGTGATATCCCAGTCTGTGATGTCATCACCGTCTAAAAGAATCTGTCCGGCTGTAGGTGTATGCAGACCTGCAATCAGCTTGGCAAGAGATGTCTTACCGCCGCCATTCGGTCCGGTAATAACAGTCAGCTGTCCCTGCCGGATGATCAAATCTATTCCGTTAATCAGCCCCTCACCATCCGGGAGAGCCCAATGTAAGTTCTTTAGCTCAAGCATAATAATTTCTCCTGTGTTATCTTAATGTTTCACTCTTTACATGATAGTATACATCATATCATACTTTAAAAAAATACAAAAGGATTCTCACACATTTTGTGTGGAATCCTTTTGGTAGTGCAAAATTAAAAGCTGACATGTATAGAACGTTCCATGACAGTTGATATAGAGCCAATACACATTGCAAACAGAATAACGAGAGCAGTAAGAAAAATGGCAGTTTTATCATATGTCAGTTTGTCTTCTTCATCATTCGAAAGTTTAATGGATTGAAATAATATTTCTATACCAAGGAAAATAAATATAATCGGCCATGCTTTGAGGATTGTAAAGTAGGTGAGTGTCGGGAATACAAGATGCAGTAAAAAAAATATGCCAGAGACAACAAGTGTTATACCAAGTGTCAGAGTTCCGACTTTATGTGTTCGTTTTGTTGACATAATGTACCTCCTACTCGTTTTTCTGCTCAATCATAGTAGGCTTATCCGTCTGTTTTTCTCCGGCATCATTTGAATAAAGCTCTTTCTTTTTGCCGATAATCAGCCAAATACCAAGAATGATAACAACAAGACCAATAACTGCACGTGGAAGTATGTCAAACAGAGGTCCAATGTATGCAGAGAAAAACTCTTGCTCGGTAAAGCGATAGAATAGGGAACGAATGCCATCCCAAAGTGTACACATACCGATAATCAGGCAAAGCAGACCAATAATTCGATGCCCATTTTTTGTAGAAGCCTTCTTTAACAGCGGATCCTGCTCACTGGAAAAGAAATACGAATCCTCCAGCGCGTAGAATTCTTCGTCTGGCATTGCGACAAGGTTGTGTACATGAAAAAAGCTGTAGAACCATATGACGGGAAGCAGTATAGCGATGAATCTCATACTGTATGAACTTAATACGCAGGCAGCCAGGAATACAAGCATAAGTGAAATTCCCTGTTTGAAAAATCCAAGGTACATTTCTCCTGCACCCGGAAATATTGAAAAAATAAATGTCCAAAATCCTGTTTTTTTTCTAATCATGTTTCTTACCTCCAGTTGTGATAGATTGAATTGATTGATAGATAGAAATTCCGGCTTCCTTTGCCTTTACAGATAAATCTTTGTGTTCATCTTCAGCACTCCATGCCTGAGCATCATGCTCCGCCTCTTTTTCCAGCTGTGCATATTGATAGGATGTGTATGTGCTGCTTAGAGGAGCACCAATATTGTCAGGAAGCTTATTAAGGGCTGTCAGCTGAAAAAGACACAACAGGACTGCAGCCGATATTTTTAAGCTGTAGAACAAAAACTGCATGTTTCCTGAAAGTTCTTTTTTCTGTTTTTGGAATGCAAGTGGAATCCGGATACTTGCATCCATGCTTTTCAAAAGTATTTCATCCTTTAAATTGGATGGGGCAGAAAGCAGTGGCTCAGACTCAATTTGTGAAATGAATGCAGTAAGCTGCTCATCTGTCCAATGCGTGTCAGAAGAAATATTTGACTGCTGTTTCATGAAACGGCCTCCCTTCTATAAAGCTTTCTAAGCATACCTTTTGCTCTGAAAATCTGTGTGCGCAATGTTTTTTCGTTCCTGTTCAAAAGTCTTGAAAGTTCATCAACTGATCGTTCATAGTAGAAGTATTCTCGTGCGACTTCGTCATAGGGTGGAGAAAGCTGATTGCAGCAGAAAAGCAGATCATCCCGGACTGTTTTTTCAAAGAAATTGTTTTCAACAGAGCTGTTGTCCGCTTCCAGTGTAAGGAAGAATGAGTCTTCGGTCGGTACCGTTTTGGAAGCAGCTCTTTTTTTGAAATCCAGGCATTTGTTTGTAGCAATTCTGCATAACCATGCTTTTAGGTTACTGCCGTCAAATGAATTCATATGTCGATAGGCGGATAAAAAGGTTTCCTGAGTCAGATCCTCGGCATCAAAATAGTTATTTGTAAATCGGAAACATATGGTGAAAATCAAATTCTGGTATGCTGTAATCATATGCTCCAATTGCTGCTGCTCGTCGATGCTGCCCGCCTCCCCTCGTATTTTGCAGTTCCTATCTTATATAACGAGACAGGATTTAATATTATTTCAAAAAATTAAAAAAATTATTTCGTGTTTCCTAATCATACCATATTAAAAGTTGCGAATTCTACTCTAATAGTGTAAGATAGCAAAGGAATATAAAACACTGAGAGGAGTGTGTATTAATGAAAGTTTTGGTTACAGGTGGTGCCGGATTTATTGGAAGTCATACATGTGTGGAATTAATTGAAGCCGGATATGACGTTGTTATAGTAGATAATCTATATAATTCCTGTAGAGAGGCAGTTTCCAGAATAGAAAAAATTGTTGGACGACAGGTGACATTCTATGAGACAGATTTGCTTGACAGAGAAGCACTTGATAAAATATTTGATAAAGAACAGATAGACGCAGTTATTCATTTTGCAGGATATAAGGCTGTGGGTGAGTCTGTGTCTATGCCGCTTGAATATTACTATAATAATTTAACGGGAACACTCATATTATGTGATGTGATGAGAAAACATAACTGTAAGAGTATTGTGTTCAGTTCCTCAGCAACAGTATATGGTGCACCTGCTTTTGTACCTATTACAGAGGAATGCCCAATAGGAGAGGTAACAAATCCGTATGGACGTACAAAAGTCATGATTGAGCAGATTCTTACAGATCTTTATGTGTCTGATCATGAGTGGAATGTCATTTTACTTCGTTATTTCAACCCGATAGGAGCGCATGAATCAGGATTGATTGGAGAAAATCCCAAAGGTGTACCTAATAATCTGATTCCATATGTCACCCAGGTTGCAATCGGAAAATTGTCAAGCGTCGGAGTATTTGGAAATGATTATGATACCCCTGATGGAACAGGAGTAAGAGACTATATTCATGTAGTGGACCTTGCAATCGGACATGTCAAGACCTTGAAGAAAATAGCCCAAATGCAAAAACTTAATACGACAGATCAGGATAAGAGTGTCAAAATCTATAATCTTGGTACCGGACAGGGCAGCAGCGTGCTTGATATTATTAAGAACTTTGAGAAGGCTTGCGGAAAGAAAATACCATATGAAATTAAGGAAAGACGACCGGGAGATATTGCGACCTGTTATGCAGATGCATCAAAGGCAAAAAAAGAATTAAACTGGACAGCTGAGCGAAATCTGGAAAAAATGTGTGAGGACTCTTGGCGCTGGCAATCCATGAATCCAAATGGACTTAAATAAATTGAACGGACAGGGGAAATAAATGCTTGAAATTGTAAAGTCATTGATTTATGGAGTGGTTGAGGGAATTACAGAATGGCTGCCTATCAGCAGTACCGGACATCTGATATTAATTGAACAAGTGCTTCCACTCAATCAGTCACCGGAATTTCAGGAAATGTTCAGGGTGGTAATTCAGCTTGGAGCGATTCTGGCAGTGCTCGTTTTGTATTGGGAACGGTTATTCCCATTTCAATTCAAAGAAAAGCCATACATAAAAAAAGATGTGTTTGTTATGTGGTTCAAAGTTGTTGTAGCATGTATTCCTGCAATAGTAATCGGATTACCGTTTGATGATTTTTTTGAAAGTATGTTTTACAATTATGTATGTGTAGCAATTGTATTGTTTGTGTTTGGTGTTCTTTTTATTATTACTGAGCAGATGAACAAGGATAAAAACCCCAAAATGGTAACGATAGCTCAAATTGACTGGAAAACAGCGCTTATTATTGGTGTTTTTCAGCTGATAGCCGCTGTGTTTCCCGGAACATCAAGATCAGGAGCAACAATTCTTGGCGCAATTTTATTTGGCGTATCAAGGACTACTGCAGCAGAATTTACTTTTTTTATGTCAGTTCCGGTTATGATTGGGGCAAGTTTTGTTAAAATTCTTAAATTTGGATTTGGTTTTTCGAGAATAGAACTTGCTGTACTTTTGGCAGGTATGGCATCCGCGTTTATTGTATCAGTAGTTGTAATCCGCTTTTTGATGAAGTATATTAAAAGCCACGATTTTAAAGTGTTTGGCTGGTATCGAATCGTGCTTTCGATTGTAGTTGTAATGTATTTCATTATGCAGAGAGGTATGTAGGAAAATGAGGGTGTGGTATGAAAATAACGGTTTTAGTTGATAATAATACATATATTGGTAAACAACTGTATGCAGAGCCAGGATTTTGCCTGCATATAGAAATAGACGGAGAACAGTTTCTGCTTGATACCGGTTATTCTCATATCCAGACACTCAATGCGGAACGACTTGGAATTGATCTTGGTGAAGTGGATATGGTGATGCTGTCACACGGTCATGATGATCATACAAAGGGACTTCCTTATTTCTTTGAGGTGAGCAAACCTGACGTTGTTGTATTGTCCCATCCGGATGCATGGTATGAAAAGCGTGATGGAGCAGAAGATATTGGCGCACCCTATACATTAGAAGAAATGAAAGAAGAATGTGATCTTCGATTGACAAAGAGAGCTGTTGAGGTTGTGAGTGGAATGACATTTTTAGGGGAAATTCCAAGAGTAACTGAGTTTGAGTCACTTCATCCTATGGGAGAGCATAAGGTGAATGACAGCTGGGAGCCGGACTGGCTAAAAGAAGATACGGCACTTGTATATAAATCGCGAACACAGAATGGCATCTATATTATGACAGGATGCTCTCATTGCGGAATTTGCAATATTGTGGAATACGCAAAGAAAATATGCAAGTGCGATACAATACTTGGAATCATCGGTGGATTTCATATGTTTAAAACAGATGAAAGACTGGAGCAGACAATACAGTATTTTAAAGATAATCATGTACAGAATATATACCCGTGTCATTGTACAAATTTTAAAGTAAAAGCAAGAATGGCACAGGAACTTCCTGTCCATGAAGTGGCAGTCGGGTTTACAACTGAATGGAATTGACGAAAAACCGGATATTGATGTACAATAATGCATAAATACATAAATGTAAATACAGGCGAAGGGAAGAGATTCCTATGGCAGAAGAGATAAGTGGGAATAGTCAGACAACTGAACTAATTCTTGATGATGGCAGAATAGAAGCCATGAAAGAGTTTCTTAGTCCTGAAGAATTATATCAGGATTTGATTTCACGTGTGCAAAAGTATCATCCGTCTGATGATATTTCCATGATTGAGAAAGCATATCGGATTGCATCTGAGGCACATAAGGATCAGGTGCGTAAATCCGGAGAACCATATATTATTCACCCCCTTTGTGTCGCAATTATCCTTGCAGATCTTCAACTGGATAAGGAATCTATTGTAGCAGGTCTTCTTCATGATGTTGTGGAAGATACGATTATGACTGATAAGGAAATCAGAGAAGAATTTGGTCCGGATGTAGCGCTTATTGTGGATGGCGTGACGAAGCTCGGTCGTTTGAAGTATAATGGTGACAAGCTGGAGTTTCAGGCAGAAAATCTTCGCAAGATGTTTTTGGCTATGGCAAAGGATATTCGTGTCATTATGGTCAAGCTTGCTGACCGATTGCATAATATGCGTACACTTAAACATATGCTTCCTGCTAAGCAGATAGAGATAGCACGTGAAACAATGGATATTTATGCACCGCTTGCACAGCGTCTTGGTATTTCCAAATTAAAGGTAGAATTGGATGACCTTTCACTGAAATATCTTGAGCCGGAAGTATATTATGATCTTGTGGATAAAATTGCAATCAGAAAGAGTGTCAGAGAAAAATATGTGCAGGAGATAGTTGATGAGGTTTCTACGCATATTAAAAATGCAGGAATCGAAGCTGAGATAGATGGCAGAGTAAAACACTTTTTCAGTATTTATAAAAAGATGCTCAATCAGGATAAGACAATTGACCAGATTTATGATCTTTTTGCAGTCAGAATTATTGTGGAAACAGTGAAAGACTGCTATGCGGCACTTGGCGTGATACATGAAATGTACAAGCCGATTCCGGGCAGATTTAAGGACTACATTGCCATGCCAAAGCCAAATATGTATCAGTCACTGCATACTACGTTGATTGGTCCGACGGGACAGCCGTTTGAAATACAGATTCGAACATATGAGATGCATAAAACAGCTGAGTATGGTATTGCTGCTCACTGGAAATATAAAGAGGCTTCTGATGGCAAGCATGTTGAGGAGCAGGAGGCTGAAAAACTCAGCTGGCTCAGACAGATTCTTGAATGGCAGAAGGATATGTCAGATAACAAAGAGTTTATGAATACTCTGAAAAGTGATTTGGATTTGTTTTCTGACAGCGTATATTGTTTCACGCCAACTGGGGATGTTAAAACACTGCCTGCTGGTTCTAATACAATTGATTTTGCTTACAGCATTCATAGTGCAGTAGGAAATAAGATGATTGGTGCACGAGTGAACGGAAAGCTTGTGACAATTGATTATGTTGTAAATAACGGAGACCGTATTGAGATTATTACTTCACAAAATTCCAAGGGTCCGAGTCGTGACTGGCTTAATATTGTAAAAAGCACACAGGCCAAGAGTAAAATCAGCCAATGGTTCAGAAATGAGCTGAAGGAAGATAATATTATCAAAGGTCGCGAAATGCTGCAGACTTATTGCAAGACAAAGGCGATTGAGACAAGCCAGCTTCTAAAGCCTGAATATATGCATGCGATTATGGAAAAGTATGGCTTTAAAGATTGGGAATCTGTTTATGCCGCTGTTGGACATGGTGGACTGAAAGAAGGACAGATTATCAATAAAATGCAGGAACTGTATGAGAAGGATCATCCTAAGATTCTTTCTGATGAAGAAGTTTTGCAGAATGTGGCTGATACACAAAAGGAAAAGAAAATTCAAATTAAAAGCAAAAGTGGAATTGTTGTCAGAGGCATCGATGATGTGGCTGTGCATTTTTCAAAGTGTTGCAGTCCAATCCCGGGAGACGAAATCGTAGGTTTTGTTACAAGAGGAAGAGGTGTATCAATTCATCGGACTGATTGTATCAATATTCTTAATCTTCCAGAGCTTGAGCGGGTGAGATTGATTGAGGCGGAGTGGCAGAATACAGATGTAAGGGAAGCAGAACGGTATCTTGCAGAAATTAATTTATATAGTAATAACAGAAATGGACTTCTGGCAGAAATTACAAAGGCATTAACTGAGAAGAATGTAAGTATTCTATCGATGAATGTCAGGACAAGCAAACAGGGAACAGCGACGACGTCCATTTCCTTCGAAATTTCCAATACAGAAGAATTGAACCGGATTATAGATCGTTTACGTTCCATAGAAGGTGTTATAGATATTGAAAGGACGACAGGCTAAAATGAGTAATCTGAAAATAGGCAGAATGGTATTGGGTATGGTCAGTACGAATTGTTATTTTGTATATGATGATACAGTAAAAAAAGCACTTGTATTTGATCCGGCATATGATGGAAAGGGTATTTATGATAAGCTTAAGAATAACGGAATAGAGGTTGGAGCAATTCTTCTGACTCATGGACATTTTGATCATATTATGGGCGCAAATGAGCTGAGAGAAGCAGCAGGTGCAAAGATTTATGCAGCAAAGTCCGAGCAGGAATTGTGCAAAAATGAAAAGCTGAATTGTTCACACCAGACAGGAAGACCATATACGGTGAAAGCTGACATTTTACTACATGATGGAGAATCCTGTGAAATAGAAGGAATGACATTTCAGATGCTGGAGACTCCAGGTCATACAATTGGCAGTAGCTGTTACTATTTTGAACAAGAAAAACTGCTGATTTGTGGTGATACATTGTTTGCCGGATCTGTTGGAAGAACTGATTTACCTACCGGCAGCGAAAGCAGTCTTATCAGATCAATTAAGGATAAGCTGATGGTGCTTGCAGATGATGTTAAGGTATATCCGGGTCATGGAGAATCAACTACGATAGGAGAGGAAAGGATGTATAATCCTTTCTGTGCATAGAATGATTACTGTCAGATTATCTGAAATGGTATTTGAGTATGATATTCATTCATTGGTAAAGGCATTTTACCAGAACGAAGATGTGCATTTTGCTTTGATAGAAGAAACCGGAGAAGATTTTTCCGGTTTCGAAGTATGTTATTTGGATGATGCAATTGAAGTAAAGAAGCTTCTAAACGGAATTGTGGAAAATGAAAAGCAGGCACAGATTTCAGGACTTATCCGACCTGAAATAAAAAATGTGCTCAAACGTCAGATGTACTGCCTTTTGAGTGAAGTGACTGGAAGAATACTTCCGTGGGGAACACTTACAGGAATTCGGCCTACGAAGCTGCCGATGTCAATGCTGAATGAAGGAAAGTCTGAGAGCGATATACTGGCTTTTATGCAGAATACTTATTTGGCATCAGAAGAAAAGATACATTTGAGTACAGAAATCGCAAAACGTGAGCGGGCTATTCTTTCGAGGTTGCACGGAACGGATGGATTTAGCATTTATATTGGAATTCCGTTTTGCCCGACAACCTGTCTTTATTGTTCTTTTACTTCCTATCCCATTGCAAAATGGAAAAATCAGGTGGATGAATACATAGAGATACTGAAGAAGGAAATTGATTTCACTGCTGATATATATAAGGAAAAGGTACTGGATACGGTTTATATTGGTGGAGGAACACCGACAACATTGTCCTCACAGCAGTTTAAAAACCTGATTGGATATTTGAAAGAGGCATTTGATTTTCAGACAGTACAGGAATTCACTGTGGAAGCAGGCAGACCGGACAGTATTACAGAAGAAAAACTGCAGACACTGTTTGATCTTGGTGTAAACAGAATCTCCATTAATCCACAGACAATGAATGAAGAAACCTTAAAGATTATTGGAAGACATCATACAACAGAGCAGGTAAGAGAGTCATTTTTGCTTGCACGAAAGGTTGGATTTACAAATATTAATATGGATTTGATTTTGGGTCTTCCGGGTGAAAATCTGGATATGGTTGTCTATACGCTTTCAGAAATTGAAAAGCTCGATCCAGATAGTATTACGATTCATTCGATGGCTATCAAACGTGCTGCAGGAATGGCACAGTTTTTGAATGAACATGCAGACATCAAAAGCATCAACACACCGGAAATGATGGAGGCTGCAGCTAATGCCGCTGCCAGAATGCATATGGAGCCGTATTATCTATACAGACAAAAGAATATGGCAGGAAATTTTGAAAATGTCGGATATGCAAAAGAGGGAAGGGTTGGTATATACAATATCTTGATAATGGAAGAAATACAGTCAATTGCAGCACTTGGAGCAGGCTCTATTTCAAAGGCTGTTCTGGGTGATGGGCGAATTGAACGTACAGACAATGTTAAGGATGTGACAATGTTCATAAAAGAAAGTGACAAATTTCTAAAGAAAAAGAAGTCATTTTATGATACACTGAAATGTAAGTGAGTAGAAGAGGAGAATGATTATGGCACTGACTAAGAAACCGGTAACCGGAATGAAAGATATCCTTCCGAGAGAAATGCAGATTAGGGATTACGTGACCGGTCTTGTAAAAGAAACTTATGGAGGCTTTGGATTTCAGTCGATTGAGACACCATGTGTAGAACACATCGAGAACTTGTGCAGTAAACAGGGTGGTGAGAATGAGAAGCTTATTTTTAAGATATTAAAAAGAGGAGAAAAGCTGAATCTTAATACAGCAGCGACCGAAGATGATCTTGTAGATGCCGGTCTGCGGTATGATTTGACTGTTCCGCTGTCCCGATATTATGCGAATCATGCTAATGAACTGCCGACACCTTTTAAGGCTTTGCAGATGGGCAGTGTATGGCGCGCTGACAGACCGCAGAAGGGCAGGTTCAGACAGTTTGTACAGTGTGATATTGATATTTTAGGTGATCCAAGCTATCTTGCAGAAATTGAATTAATTCTTGCAACAACGACATTACTTGGTAAGCTTCAATTCAAGAATTTTACAGTGCGTATTAATGATAGAAAGATATTAAAGGCAATGGCTGCCTATAGTGGCTTTTTGGAAGATCAGTATGATTTAGTGTTCATTATTCTGGACAAAATGGATAAAATAGGATTAGACGGTGTGCAAAGTGAATTGCTTGCCAATGGGTTTGAAGAAGCTGCGATAGACAAATATTTGGATTTGTTCAAGCATACTACAGGTAATCCGAATGGAATTCAGTATTTAAAAGATACACTTGGTGATTTCCTGCCTGATAATACAGCAGAAAACTTGGAAATGATTATTTCAAGTGTAGAATCTACCAGAACATCCGCATTTAGTCTTGAATTTGATCCAACACTTGTCAGAGGAATGTCTTATTATACAGGAACGATTTTTGAAATCAGTATGGACGAGTTTGGTAGTAGTGTAGCCGGTGGCGGAAGATATGATGAGATGATTGGAAAATTTACCGGAGTGCAGACATGTGCATGCGGCTTTTCTATTGGATTTGAACGTATTATTACAATCCTTTTGGAACAGGATTTTAAGGTTCCGTGTAGTGGAAGCAGAGTTGCCTTTTTAATCGAAAAAGGTGCAAACAAGGAACGAATCTGTGAGGTTATCCGTGAAGCAACAGATTTACGTGCATCTGGAAAACAAGTATTAATTTCACAGATGAATAAAAATAAGAAATTCCAAAAGGAGCAGCTTGTAAAAGAAGGATATGACATGGAGAATATCAAAGACTTTTACAATACTGCATTGAAATAGGATAGGAAAAGAGGAGACAGTCAAATGATAGCAGAATCAATGGTGGGACTCAAGAGAACTCACAGATGTACAGAACTTTCAGAGAAAAATGTTGGTGAGACAGTCACTGTAATGGGCTGGGTACAAAAAAGCAGAAACAAGGGCGGTATTATTTTTGTGGATTTACGAGATCGCTCCGGGTTACTGCAGATAATTTTTGAAGAAAGCGATGTAAAGGAAGAAGGGTTTGCAAAGGCAGAAAAACTCAGAAGTGAGTATGTAATAGCAGTTGTCGGAAATGTAGAAAAGCGTGCCGGTGAGGCGAATTCGAATCTTGCTACCGGAAGTATTGAACTGCGTGCTACACAGATTCGAATTTTATCTGAGGCTGAGACACCACCATTTCCAATTGAAGCAGATAGTAAGACAAAAGAAGATTTACGTTTGAAATACAGATTCCTTGATTTGAGAAGACCTGATCTGCAAAGAAATATTATGGTTCGCAGCAAGATTGTGAATACTGTAAGAAATTATTTTCTAGATGAGGGATTTTTGGAGATTGAAACTCCGATTTTGATGAAAAGTACACCTGAGGGAGCAAGAGACTATCTTGTTCCGAGCCGTGTCCATCCGGGAAATTTTTATGCACTTCCACAGTCACCGCAGTTATTTAAGCAGCTTTTGATGTGCTCCGGATATGATAGATACTTCCAGCTGGCAAAGTGTTTTCGTGATGAAGATTTGAGAGCAGACAGACAGCCGGAATTTACACAGATTGATTTAGAAATGTCATTTGTTGATGTAGATGATGTCATAGCTGTTAATGAAGGTGCCATTCAAAAGGTTTTTAAGGAAATTCTTGATGTGGATGTAAAACTTCCGATTGAACGAATGACATGGATTGATGCAATGAACCGTTTTGGTTCTGATAAACCTGATTTACGATTTGGCATGGAACTTACAGATGTTTCAGAGGTAGTAAAGAATTGTGGATTTGGTGTATTTACAGGTGCACTTGAGAATGGCGGAACAGTACGTGGTATCAATGCTAAGAGTCAGGCAGAAATGCCAAGAAAGAAGATTGATGCTCTTGTAGAGTTTGCAAAAGGCTATGGTGCAAAGGGACTTGCCTACTTAAGTGTTCAGCCGGATGGTACTTATAAATCTTCGTTTGCAAAATTTATGACAGAAGAAGAGTTAGATGCACTTGTAAAGACTATGCATGGAGAAAAGGGTGATTTGCTTTTGTTCGCGGCAGACAAGACAAAGGTTGTATGGGATGTGCTTGGTGCTCTGCGAATAGAGCTTGCAAAGAATCTTGATTTGATTCCACAAAATGAATTTAGATTTCTGTGGGTGACAGAATTCCCGCTGCTTGAATGGAGTGAAGAGGAAAACCGATATACAGCAATGCATCATCCATTTACAATGCCAATGGATGAGGATTTACAATATATTGATTCTGATCCAGGGAAAGTACGTGCCAAGGCATATGATATTGTATTGAATGGTACAGAACTTGGTGGAGGAAGTGTCAGAATACATCAGCGTGACATTCAGGAAAAGATGTTTGAAGTACTTGGATTTACAAAAGAGGATGCCTATTCACGTTTTGGCTTCCTGTTGAATGCATTTAAATACGGTGTTCCGCCACATGCAGGTCTTGCATATGGTTTGGATCGTCTTGTAATGCTGATGCTTGGAGCAGACAGTATCAGAGAAGTTATGGCATTCCCAAAAGTAAAAGATGCATCCTGTCTGATGTCAGAGGCACCAAATGTAGTAGATGCAAAGCAGCTTGAGGAACTACAAATTAAGATTGATTTGAAGGAAGCTAAATAGGGAGACTCTATGGTAACAAAAGCAAGCAGTACAATTCAAAAGTTTATATTACTTGTTTATATGTTGACGGTGTTGTTTATTCTGTTCGGTCAAAAAGAAATAAAAGTGGCATTATGGGTTGAAATTGTCTTAGTGTTTTCCATTGTGCTGATGATTTTTCTGACTTATTTTCCGAAGGTGAGCAATGATACGCGTGGCATGACAATGGCAATTGCATTTACTTCGATTGCCGGTATTTACTGTTATGCTTCAGGTACGGACAATGTATTTAATATTGCACTGCTGATGATTGCATGTCTGATGTCACTATATGGTTCTAAAAAGGTAACGAGATATCTTCTGATTATTTCTGTGATTTTTTATTCAGTATCTGCTGTTTTTGGACATGATAGAATTAGTACTTCAAATTTCTTACAGGTGGCAGCATTGTATGTAGGACAGATTTCTCTTGTACTGCTGTCGAATAAAAGTATATTGATAGAACGAATGAACAAACAGCGTTTGCAGAGTAATGCAGATTTGTTTCGTGTTGTGGAAATCAAGAAAAAGGATGCAGAAGCAGCTTCTAAGGCAAAAGCGGATTTTTTAGCAAATATGTCTCATGAAATCAGAACACCGATGAATGCAATTTGCGGTATGTCAGAACTGCTTTTACAGACGAGCTTATCACCACTTGGTACGGAGTATGTAAATACTATTAAAAACGCTTCTGATAATTTATTGAATATTATTAATGATATTCTTGATTTTTCAAAGATTGAAGCGGGCAAGATGGAAATAGTCGAGCAGGAGTATAATCTGACATCGCAGATGAACAATTTGCAGAATGTCGTTAATACGAGAATTGGTCTTAAAGATGTTGCTTTTATTATTGAAATGAATCCAAAGATGCCAATGTCATTGTTTGGAGACGAAGTACGTGTACAACAGGTACTTCTGAATCTTCTTACAAATGCAGTAAAATTCACATCACAGGGCATAATTCTCTTATCATTTGATTTTGAAATGATTGCTGATGATAAGCTGATGCTGAAAATTCAGGTTTCAGACACCGGTATGGGCATGAAGAAAGAGGATGTTCCGAAATTATTTCAGGCATTTACTCAGCTGGATATGGAAAGAAATCGTAATATAGAAGGTACTGGTCTCGGTCTTGCAATTACTGCAGAGCTTGTCAGGAAAATGAATGGTTCCGTGCGTGTTGAGAGTGAATATGGCAGGGGCTCTACATTCTTTGTTGAAATTGAACAGGGTGTACGCGATAAGAAACCGAGTGACAGTGCTTTGGAAAAAATGGAAGCCAGAACAATATATATTTGTGAAGGAAATCAGTATTACAGAGATGGCCTTGGTAAATTGTTCAGTTCTTTGAATATAAATACAAAATCAGTAAATGCAATATCTGAAGTAGTTGAGAATCTTCATAATGAAAAATCAGAGATTGTGTTTTATGATTATGTATTATTTAATAGCTGTGTATTGGAATATGCAGAAGAGTATTCGAGTGTTACATGGGTTGCTATGGCTGATATCAATGATGTATTGGAAGAATCTCAGATACCAAACATTCGCTATATTCATAAGCCTTTGTCTTTGTATTCTGCAATTCCGATTTTACTTGGTGAGGCATCGGAAAATGATTCAGTAAAGAAACATGCGATTTCCAAGTTCTATGCACCAAATGCAAGAGTTTTAGTTGTGGATGATAATCTGGCGAACCTGAAGGTGGCAGAGGGCTTAATGGGACAATACCGCATGAAGGTCATCACTGCAGGAAGCGGAGAAGAAGCACTTGAAATTCTTGCAAAAGACAGGAACTTTGATATTCTGTTCGTTGATCATATGATGCCTGGTATGGATGGAGTAGAGCTTGTACGTATTATTCGTCAAAAGGAGCTTGATTTTTATAAATATGTTCCAATTGTGGCATTGACTGCCAACGCTATTAAAGGCGTACAGGATATGTTTCTGAAAAATGGATTTGATGATTTCCTGCCAAAGCCAATAGATATTAAGAGACTCGGACAGATTATGTTCAAGTGGCTGCCAAAGGAAAAGCAACTGGATAAGGAATCATATAATGAGGAGCAGAATATCAGTGCAACAGATGATTTGATGGATAAAGCCAAGTCTGTGTTCTCAAAGGTAGCAAATCTATCTTTGGATAGTGGATTACAGCTATGTGACAATGATATTGAAATATTATTGGAAGTAATTAAAGTCTATGTAATGTCTTCCAAAGGTATTTTCAAAAGAATTGAGGACGCTTATCAAAAGAAAGATTTACATAATTATGGAATTGAAGTACATGGTGTAAAGAGCTCGTCTAAGAATATAGGTGCCAATTTACTTTCTGAGGAGGCGAGAAAGCTTGAAATGGAAAGTAAGGCAGAAAATGAAACCTATGTATACTCACATCATGACCAGTTTATAGCAGATTATCATAAGCTGATTGAAGAGCTTGCAGGAGCATTAAAGCTTGTTACTCCACAGGAAAAGAAAGATTATGTTTCCATCACAGAAGAGGAACTTAAGAATCGACTTGAGACGGCAATGACGGCTCTGGAAAATTGGAATACAAAAGAAGGAATGGATTTGGTAAATGATCTGCTTGCCTGTGAACTTTCGGAAGAAAACAGAAGTTTGCTGGAAGAAATTTTGGAAAACATCGAATTGTTTGATTTTGATATAGCAATTGAAAAAATAAGTAAAATGAAAGGTGAAAGTTAGGTGACCGAATATGATACATATTTTTATTATTAATCCGGTTGCTGGACTTAGAGACCGGTCAGAGGGTATCAGACAGTTTCTTGAAAGAAAACCGGGGTTTTCTTACCTTGTATTTGATACAGAGGACACATCAGACGAAACAGATATTGTTAAAAGAATGCTTCTACTGTTTGATGATGAAAAAATAAGATTTTATATTTGCGGTGGTTCGGGTTCGTTTGCAAAAGCGTTGAAAGGTATTCCAGAAAAGGATTTTCCGCGTGTAGAGATGGCAAATTACCCATGTGGTTTGACAAATGATTTTATAAAGAATTTTGGAAGAAATCAGAAGTTCTTTTATAACATGGATAATCTGATTAGGGGAGAAGTAATTCCTGTCGATTTTATGAAAAGCTCAGGAGATTGTGATGAGACTTCCTATAACCATGTCCTGTTTTCAACAATCGGTCTTACTGAGCAGGTAGAGCGGTTCGCAAAACCAATTAAGATTCTTGGTGGAATGAACGCAGATTTTTTATATGTAGTATCATTTCTCTGTACATTTATGTTTAATCCTACCGTTGAATATACAATAGATATAGATGGGGAAGATTACAGCGGAGCGTATGACATGCTTTATATCGGAAACAGTATTTGTATGGGAGGGTCATTTTATCCGGTATCTGATGCATCTCCAGATGACGGAGTTATGGAAATTGTTCTTTTAAATAAAATCAAAAAATGGAAGGCTATTGGTCTGATGAATTTATATAAACATGGAGAAATTGAGAATCATCAAGACTCTCCATTTCGTCTTATCAGAGCAAAATCTTCCATGACAGTTTCACGCAAGGATGGAAAGTGTATGAACCTGAACGTGGATGGTGAGATTAATCGTTCGGCAGAATGGAAGACAGAACTAATGTCAACTGCATTAAATTATGTTGTGCCAAGAGGAAGCAGACCGGGACAATGGATTTAAGAATGTATCAATAGAGGGAGGAAAACGATGCAGGCACAGAATCAAACCAAAGAAAAAGTGATTATGGTTGTGGATGATACACCAAGTAATCTACAGTACGCTATGAAGGTATTAGGTGAGGAGTATAAAGTTGTGCCCGTAAAATCAGGAGAGGCAGCAATTAAAGTGATGGAGAAGCTACTTCCGGATTTGATTTTATTGGATATTGAAATGCCGGAAATGGATGGATATGAAACCCTTAGCCTGATTAAGAAGGATGCTCGACTTGAGTCTATTCCTGTAATTTTTCTGACTGCGCATTCAGATATGGACAATGAGCTCAAGGGATTTCAGTTAGGAGCAGTGGATTTCATTATTAAACCGTTTGTACCTGATATTATGCTTGCCAGAGTTTCTACCCAGATTGAACTTTCAGATTACAGAAATCATTTGGAAATGCTTGTTGCTGCAAAGACGAGAGATATTGAAGCACTCAGCGTGCAGACAATTATGGCAATTTCCAACGCTGTTGATAAAAAGGATGTTTATACAAGACAGCATTCCGCAAGAGTAGCAAAATATGCGAGAGAAATAGCTACAAGACTTGGCTGGAATGATGAAGAAATTACAAATCTATACAATTTGGCATTGCTACATGATATTGGAAAAATAGGTATTCCAGATGCAATATTAAATAAGCCGGGGAGACTTACAGACGAAGAGTTTACAATTATGAAAACGCATACTGCAATGGGTGCTGATATCCTAAAAGATATAACCGTTATTCGTGATGTTGCAAAAGGTGCAAAATATCATCATGAAAGATATGATGGACGAGGCTACATGGAGGGGTTAAAGGGAGAAGAAATTCCTTATGCAGCACGAATTGTTGGAATTGCAGATGCATTTGACGCAATGACTTCTGACAGAGCTTATCGTAAGAGACTTTCAGATGAAATAGTAAGAGGTGAAATTGAAAAAGGAAGAGGCACTCAGTTTGATCCAGATCTTGTGGATATAATGCTTCAGATTATGGATGATGGTATAGATTTTCCTGATGAGGATTAATTTACGGACAATATTGAACAACGATAAGGAGAGCAGATATGAAATATTGCAAGAACTGCGGAATGCTTTTGGAAGATACACACGAGCGGTGCATTGGATGTGGTATAGACGTTACGAATGCAGATAATGTTTCAAAATATCCGCCACAAATGCAACAGACGATTGAAGTTCAAAAGAAGGAGACAAAAACACGAAGAGGAATTGTGTTCGCAATTGTTTTAGTGTTTGTGCTGTTACTTGCCCTAGTGGGAGTGATTATTTCACAGGCTTCCAAGTTTACAGAACCGGAAACAGAGCCAAAAGAGACGGTTGAGGAGAGTACCGAACAGTCAATGTCAGAGTCGCCTGACACAGATGCGACACAGACAGAAGCACTTTCAAAAGAACCTTTGCAGCCTGCAGCGCAATCACAGGACACAGAAGTTGAAGCCGAAGAACAGCCTGTAGACTCACGTGCTGTGAAGGATGACCGAGGCAGTTATTACATTTATTTTGAAAAAGAGGATGCCGGGGGAAATTTAGTATTCTCTTCTCTTTATCCGGAAGATATGAAAAATGCGGATGCAGCAATCGACTATGAGAAATACAGCACGAAATATCCACAGCTTTTGACGTTTGCCGTTTCAAATGAAGATAATACCGTTCGTTTTACCTATATGTCCATGCAGCAATTCTGGCAAAAAGCTTCCGAAACAGGTAAGTCTCGTAATAATGAGCGTGATTTGGATTATTATATGAGTTATCTTGGTTATGATGGAGCACAAGGCTACATTGAAGCAATGATTAAGCAGGGCTATAAAGATATTAAGAAAGTGAAGCTTATTGAAAAAGTGGAAGCAGATCCGAAATTGACGGAGGAGCTTGGAAACATTTCTAAGGATTACACAAAATCCGTTACTGGAGATATCGGTGATTATGCGCATATTGGTGAAGATACAACCTATGCGACGATGGAGGCTGAGTTTTCAGCTGAAATTCTGAAATATGAGATTACAACAAAGGATAATCAAGTATTATATTGTGATTTTTATGTACCGTTGATTGCAAATGATTTCTACTACGCAAATGATGATTCTGATGACAGAGGAACAGTGACAGAATGGATAGCTTTGAATGTAATGGGCTTTGAAGCAGGAAATGAAGAACTGTATGACCAGTTTGAGGAAGCTTTTTTTGTTTTTATGAAAAATACAAAGGTTCATAAACAATTCTATTATACTAATGTAATGTATGGGAAAGAAATAGAAACAGCAATTACAGAAAACAAAGATCCAAAATTACTTGATGAAAAAAAACTGGCTGATTACAAAAAAAAGTATTCAGAATCAGCTGATATTGGGGATTTAAATGAAGCCATTCTGAAATTCACTAATACACAGACTTCACAAATGACTGAATTTTCAGGTGATGAAATGACTGTGGATGGTGCAGAAGATGTAAAGGCAGTGTTTTATAATTCACAAACAAAGACTGTATTCATAACGCCGGATGAAACAGAGTATCCCGGTGCAGATTATGTGGAGCTGAAGGGACGTTAATAAATGAATTTGCTGACAATCAATGCAGTGACAAAATCTCATACAGACAGACTGCTTCTTGATCAAGTTGATTTCAGTGTAAATGAAGGCGAAAAGGTCGGCATAATCGGAATTAATGGAACAGGAAAATCTACGTTGTTAAGGATTCTTGCAGGACTCGAGGAATGCGATTCGGGATCGGTTATAAAAGGCAGAAATGTGCATGTACGGTTTCTTTCACAGAATCCGGAATTTAAGAATGGCATCAGTATTTATGAGTATGTGATGAAAAACAGCCAGTCAAATGATAAGGAATGGGATTTGGAGGGTGTGGCAAAAACAATACTGAATAAGCTTGGTTTTTCTGATTATTCGGTAAATACTGATATTCTATCTGGTGGGCAGAAGAAGCGTGTGGCACTTGCGGCAGCATTGCTTACAGAGTGTGAATTGCTTATACTTGATGAACCTACAAATCATTTGGATAATGAAATGACAGAATGGCTCGAGGAGTATTTGATGACAAGAAAAGGTGCTCTTGTCATGGTTACCCATGATCGATATTTTCTTGACAGAGTATCAAATAGAATTGTTGAAATAGACAGGGCTAAATTGTACAGCTATAGTACAAACTACTCTGGGTTTCTTGCTTTGAAGGCGGAACGGGAAGAAATGGCAGCCGCGTCAGAGCAGAAACGCCAGAGTATTTTGAGGGTTGAGCTTGAGTGGATGCAGCGTGGCGCACGCGCAAGAAGTACAAAGCAGAAAGCACATATTGCCAGATATGAAGCATTGAAGGAAATAAAGGCACCGATAAGAGAACAGCGTGTAGAAATCAGTTCAGCTTCAATTCGTATGGGGAAAACTACGATAGAGGTGTCTGAAATATCCAAGGCATATAATGGAAAAGAATTATTTAAAGAGTTTTCCTATATTTTTTTGAAAAACGATCGCATTGGATTTATCGGAAAGAATGGTTGCGGTAAATCTACACTGATGAAAATTATTACTGGATATGAAAAACCTGATACTGGTAATGTAAAAATAGGCGAGACAATAAAGATTGGATATTTTTCACAGGAAAGTGAGTATATGGATCTTTCTATGCGAGTAATTGATTATATAAAAGATACCGCCGAGTATGTCAGTACACCGTCTGGAACAATTACTGCATCCAAAATGCTCGAGCGGTTTTTATTTGATTCGACGCTTCAGTATCAGTTGATAGAAAAGCTTTCAGGTGGAGAACGAAGAAGGCTGTACTTACTAAAAATATTGATGGAAGCACCTAATGTTTTAATTCTGGACGAGCCAACCAATGATTTGGATATTATGACGCTGGAAATACTTGAAGATTATTTGGATGATTTTCAGGGGATTGTGATTACTGTATCGCATGATCGATTTTTTCTTGATAGAATTGTGAAGCGGATTTTTGCATTTGAAGAAGGTGGCATTTATCAATATGAGGGTAATTACTCTGATTATGCGATACGTGCTGAGATTCACACAAGAGAGCTGGAACAGGAAAAGCTGACACAGGGAAGTCAGGAACAAAAATCGGATACAGGTACGAGAAAAAGAGAGAACAGGCAGCGCAAACTGTCGTATAAGGAACAAAAAGAGTATGACACGATAGAACAGCAGATTGTTGAACTGGAGGATTTAGTTGTGTCAATTGATAAACAAATAGAGCTGGCGGCAACTGATTTTGTAGAGTTGAATCGTTTGTCAACAGAAAAAGAAAAGACTGAGACGGCATTAAACGAAAAAATGGATCGTTGGATGTATTTGTCCGAACTGGTTGAGGAGATAGAACATGAAAAAATACTGGGAGCACTTTAAAACAATTACAGAACATAGACATGTAGTATGCAAAGGATGCTTCAGTGTAGGACTGTACTGGCAGGGACTGACACATGATTTGAGCAAATATTCGCCTTCGGAATTTCTTGTGGGAGCAAAATACTATCAGGGATATCGCAGTCCTAATAATGCAGAAAGAGAAGACAGGGGTTATTCAAGCGCATGGTTGCATCATAAAGGCCGAAACAAGCACCATTATGAGTATTGGATTGATTATAGTTCCTCCGGGAAAAATGGAATGATTCCGGCACATATGCCGGTCAGATATCTGGTTGAAATGTATATGGACCGTATTGCTGCATCAAAAATATATAATAAAGGTCATTTCATGCAGGATATGCCATTAAAATATTATCTGAATGGAAAAAGTGAGGTTGTTATGGAAAAGCGCTCTGAACAGATGCTGGTACATCTGCTCAGAATGCTTGCCATGAAAGGTGAGGAAGAAACAACTGCATATATACGCAAATATGTGCTTAGAAAGAGAAAACGAAAAAGCTAATTCTCCCATATGGTTATCAGAATACCATCTGCTATTGCTGCCGCGACATCTTGAAAGCTTGCATCAAACAGCCAGTTATCAGTATCTGTATTGATAAAACCTGCTTCAACAAGAACGGCAGGCATTTGCGTATTCCGAAGCACAACCAGGTTAGGGCGTTCATTAATTCCAAGATTTGTGAATCCGACTTTCTCTAATTGTTCGTTAATATTGGATGCCATTTCATAAGCGACACCGTAGGATGAGTAAAGTAAAGTTTCCACTCCTGAATAGGTGTTTGGATAGGGAGAAGAATTGCGGTGAACAGATACGAAATAGTCAGCATTTGAGGCATTGGCTTTATTTGCTTTTTCATAAGGTGTTTCATAAATATCTGTTGTGCGTGTATATACAACGTCAAGGCCATTATCAGCCAATATTTTTCCGATAGCAAGTGTCAGATTCAGAGTGTCATCTTTTTCCTGACGATTGTTATATACAGCACCCGGATCTGTGGTTCCACCATGTCCAGCATCCAGAATAACTCGTGCCACAGGCATGCTCCTTTTACTCTTTTTATCAGTTTATTCATGGCAGACTGTATTCGTTCACACAAAATAACTTATCATTCAGACAGGAAGGCGGGACAGACAATTGAAAAGAAAAAGTGCACGTCTGATTTGGTTAATCTACACAGCTGTCTGTATAACGTTACTGTTTACTGCTTGTACCAGCTCGAACAGTCATACGGCGCTGAATATCAAAGATAATACTTCTAAACATGTGAAAATTGTGACAACGATTTTTCCACCTTATGATTTTGCCAAAAATATTGCCGGCTCACATGCGGATATTATTCAATTGCTTCCTGCCGGCGCAGAAAGTCATTCTTTCGAACCGACACCGCAGGACATCATATCAATTCAGGAATGTGATATTTTTATTTACGCAGGTGGAGAATCGGATACGTGGATTGAGGATATTGTTGATTCAATCGATACAAGTCAGACACAGTTTATTTCGATGCTTGACTGTGTTTCCGCCCTGGAGGAGGAAACCGTGGAAGGTATGCAGGAAAAGCTCATATCAGAGGAATCAGATTGTATTGACGAGGAACCGGAATATGATGAACATGTGTGGACTTCTTTGGAAAATGCGATTCATATTACTGAAAAAATAACTGAAGTATTATGCAGGGTTGATGATAAAAATGCAGCACAATACAGGAAAAATGAGGCGGCATATACAGAAAAGCTAAGAAGTCTCGATCAGGAATACTACGAAACTATATCAGAATGTAAACAAAAAACAATTGTAGTAGCGGACAGGTTTCCATTCAGATATTTGGCGGATGCCTATGGACTTACATATTATGCAGCGTTTCCTGGCTGCTCGGAGGATGCTGAACCGAGTGCAGCAACACTTGTGTCTCTTGTAGATAAGGTAAAGGATGAGCATATTCCGGTAGTGTTCCATATTGAGTTTTCCAATGAAAAAGTTGCGGATATTATTTGTGAAAGTACAGGGGCAAAAAAGCTTCTGTTGGATTCCTGTCACAATCGTTCAAAGGAAGAAATAGAAAGCGGGGTTTCTTATATTGATATGATGAAGCAGAACCTCGAAAATCTTAAGGAGGCATTGCAATAGTATGATGGAATTAATTGAGAAAATGTTTTCTTTTCGTTTTATGGTTCGCGCACTTTTAACAGGGGGATTGTTATCACTTTGCGCAGCTCTGCTTGGTGTCAGTCTTGTACTGAAACGCTTTTCCATGATTGGAGATGGACTTTCACATGTGGGCTTTGGTGCACTTGCAATAGCAGCCGCAGCGAATCTGGCTCCGCTTGCAGTAGCAATACCTATTGTCGTGATTGCGGCTTTTTTTCTGCTTCGGATTAATAATGGCACGAAAATCAAAGGCGATTCTGCAATTGCGCTTGTATCGACAAGTTCTCTTGCAGTCGGAGTTGTTGTCCTTTCGCTTACAACAGGAATGACGACTGATGTAAATAATTATATGTTTGGGAGCATTTTGTCGCTTTCGGAAATGGATATGTGGGTCGGCATCAGTGTCTCAGCTGTGATATTAATTTTATTTATACTTTTTTACCATAGAATTTTTGCTGTTACTTTTGATGAAGGATTTTCCAGTGCAACAGGAATCAAGACAGAACTGTATCATATGGTGATTGCAATGCTTACGGCAGTGACGATTGTGCTTGGTATGCGTTTGATGGGAGCACTTTTGATTTCGAGTCTGATTATTTTTCCAGCATTGACCGCGATGAGATTGTTTAAGAACTTTTTTTCCGTTGTTGTCTGCGCTGCAGTTGTTTCAGTAGTATGCTTCCTTGCTGGTTTGTTGGGGTCTTATCTATTGGCAACTCCGACAGGTGCAAGTATTGTAGTGGCAAATATGATCGTATTTATGATTTTCTCATGCATTAAGGCAGTAACAGTTAATCAGTAAAATAGAATTTTGGAGGGCATGTTATGGAAGAGTTTAAATTAGTGGAGTTGTTAAATGATATGACGTTAGATGAAAAGATTGGACAACTTTGTCAGCTTCCAAATAATTTCTTTGAGGATGATGCCGTTTTGACAGGTCCTGCAAAGGAAATGGGAATCGGAGAAAAAGAAATATATGAGTCAGGGGCTACATTGTCTGTGTTTGGAGCGGATAATATTATCCGTATACAAAAAGCATACATGGAGAAACAGCCGCATCATATTCCACTTCTTTTTATGGCAGATATCATAAATGGATATAAGACCATTTTCCCAATTCCGCTTGCACAGGGCTGCAGTTTTGATCCAAAGCTTGTTAAGACATGTGCTCAAGTATCGGCAAAAGAAGCTTCTTATGACGGTATGCAGGTTACATTCTCACCAATGGTTGATCTTGTAGAGGATGCCCGTTGGGGAAGAGTAATGGAATCTACTGGTGAGGATATTTATTTAAATGGTCTGTATGCCAGAGCAATGGTGGAAGGGTATCAGGGAGACAGTCTTTTGCAGGATGGAACAATAGCATCCTGTGTGAAACATTTTGCCGCATACGGTGCACCAAAGGGAGCAAGAGAATACAATACAGTAGAATTGTCAGAGAGGACACTGCGAGACGATTATCTTCCATCATATCGTTCGGGCATCGATGCAGGAAGTGCTCTTGTTATGACATCTTTTAATACACTTGATCGTATTCCTGCTACCGGAA
The DNA here is from genome assembly GCA_964579795.1 of uncultured Lachnospiraceae bacterium. Classification (GTDB taxonomy): domain Bacteria; phylum Bacillota; class Clostridia; order Lachnospirales; family Lachnospiraceae; genus JAEYFP01. Next base: position 85,859 of record CAZOHM010000001.1, read on the forward strand.
ACAGACATTTGATGAGAGATATTTTGCGTGAGGAAATGGGATTTGATGGTGTACTTATTTCAGATTGGGCAGCTATAGAAGAACTTGTCTATCATGGAGTTGCAAAAGATAAAAAAGAAGCAGCTGCACTTGCAATGAAGGCAGGTGTGGATATCGACATGTGTACGAGTTGCTATCGAAAATATTTAAGGGAGCTTGTTGACGAGAAAGACCTGCCAGAAGAACAGCTTAATGAGGCAGTGCTTAGAGTCCTCAGGCTTAAGAACAAGCTTGGGTTATTTGAGAATCCATATAGATTTGCGGATGTAGGCAAGAGAGAGGAGACGATTCTGTGTGAAGAGCATAGAAAGCTGGCAAGAAAAGCTGCAACAGCTTCAATGGTGCTTTTGAAAAATGAGGAGCAGATACTTCCATTGCCAAAGGAAGGAAAGAAAATTGCGTTTATCGGACCGTATGTGACATTCAAGCGTCTGTATGGGGCATGGTCCCTACAAGGGGAGGATAAGGATACAGTATCTGTAAAAGAGGGTATTCTTGACTTATCTCCTGAAGATACAATTACGTTTGCACAGGGCTGCTATATGTTTGAAAAGGGTGAAACCCTATATGGCTTTAGAGGCCTTGTAGAAGAGGAAAGAACAGTATCAGATAGCAAACTCCTTGAGGCAGCTGTCAGAGAGGCAAAAAATGCTGACATTGTCGTACTTGCACTTGGAGAACATGCCTATCATTCAGGTGAGGGAGGCAGTCGTACAAACATTAAGCTTCCCAAAAATCAGAGGAGACTTTTAAAGGAAATCTTCAAAGTGAATTCCAATATAGTATCTGTATTGTTCCATGGAAGACCACTTGATATCAGAGAGATAAGTTTACGGTCAAAAGCAGTACTGGCAGCATGGTTTCCGGGTACGGAGGGCGGTCATGCCATCTGTGATATTCTGTTTGGCGATGAAAATCCATCAGGACGTCTTTCTATGGGATTCCCGTATTCTGTTGGACAGCTGCCGATGTCCTATCATCATTTTTCTACAGGACGTCCATACAATGGAGATGAGAAAAACCGCTTTCAATCAAAATATCTAGATGCGCCGGTAGAAGCAATGTATCCGTTTGGGTATGGGCTTTCATATTCAATTTTTGAATATTCAAAAGTGTCATTATCAAAAAACACACTTAATCTTAAGGAACAATCGGACAATATTACAGCATCTGTCCAAGTATGTAATAAAGGATTAGTGGCAGGAGTGGAAACCGTTCAAATGTACATACAGGATGTGAACGCAAGTGTGGTACGTCCGATTCGGGAACTGAAGGGATTTGAGAAGATAAAGCTGTTACCTGGAGAAACCATGAGTGTATCATTTCATATCACAGAGGAAATGCTTCGTTTTACAACGATTCATAATCAGTTCGAAAGCGAAATCGGATTGTTCAGAGTGTATATAGGCTCTGACAGCATGACAGAAAACATGAAAGAATTTGAAGGTTTCTGATATAAATGTAGATATGGAAAAACTTGTGTGATATAATTAAAGGAACTTATTGGGTATTTCTATTGTTACTGGGGTGGAACAATATGAAGAATATTGCAGTACTTGTTGCAGGACTAACAATTAGCACAATTACAGAAGTTACAGATGGAATCAGAGATTGTATTGCCGCCAATAATTGCAACGCATTTTTCTTTACATGCGAACGACGATATGAAAAGTCGATTCCTCATGATGTTGGAGAATATAATATTTTCAATCTTCCTGATTTTAAGGAGTTTGATGGAGTAATCTTGATTAACAGTACAATCGGATCAAGAAAAGTACTTTCAGAGCTTGCGGAACAAATTGTTGCATCAAAGGTTCCGGCTGTAAGTCTTGAGTACTATCGAGAAGATATGTATAATGTCATGATTGACAATAAGACTGCTATGCGTGAAATAGTACAGCATTTTGTTGTTGACCATAATCTGCGAAGAGTCAGTTTTGTAGCAGGCCCAATAGATAATGTTGAAGCCTGTGAGCGTATGGAAGCCTATAGAGAAGTGCTGCAGGAAAATCATATTCCTCTTGACAAGTCACTGATATTTGAAGGAGATTTCCTTAAGGAAAGCGGAAAAGCTGCTGCAGAATATTTTCTGAGTTTGGAACAGGGGCTTCCGGAGGCGGTAATTTGTGCAAATGATGTAATGGCACTTGGTGTCTTTTCTGTTTTTGAACAGAGAGGCATTCTGGTACCTGACCAGGTAATGCTGTCAGGATTTGATGATGAGCCGGCAGCAAAATATCATGAGCCCCGCTTGACAAGTGTAACGAGAGAACAATATAAATCAGGATATATGGCTTGTCAGAAGCTGATTAAAGGAATTAGAGACGAGGATAAAGGAGCAGCAAGTATCCTGAAGGCACAGATGATTAGACGTGAAAGCTGTGGCTGCAGATGTCGTGATGTCATTGATAATGTAAAGTTTCGAAGAAGGCATTTTCAGCATGAGGAATACACGGAACGCTTTATGCAGGAAACTCGTGAGATGGCAATTGAACTAACGACAGTAGAGTCTTTGTCCGGTCTTAGAAAATCGTTAAGTAAGTATGTTCAGGATATTGGCTGTGAGTCGTTTTATCTGCTGCTTTGCGATGAATGGGAGGGTACCATTCATTCAGATAAGTATGATTTAACTGATAAAAATGAGGAGTATCTTCATACAGGTTACGGAGATAAGTGCTCACTTGTATTTGGATATGTAGATGGGAAGTGTGTGGATAAGTGCGATATTAATCTGCATACACTTTTGAAAGAGCTGTCCGCAGGAGAAGTCTGCAGAAATGTGTTTACAGTTTCACCGCTTCATTATCGAGACAGATGTTTTGGCTATTGCATTATTGGAAACAGTTTTTTCCCTTTTGAAAATCTGTTGTTTTATACATGGATTATGAATATCAGTAATTCTATTGAGACGATTCGAGAGCAGCATTTACTGCGGACCATGATTGAAAAGCTGGATTCCATGTGGATATATGATAATTTGACAGGTCTGTACAATCGTGCTGGATTTAAAAAATATGGCGGATATATATGGCAGGAATGTATTCAAAAGAAAGAAAGTGCAATGATTCTTTTTCTGGATGCAGATGGTTTGAAATGTGTAAATGATACATATGGACATGATGAAGGTGATTGCTTTATTAAAATCATTTCCGGTATTTTGACATCCTGTAAGCATCACGGAGAGGCAATTATGCGGTATGGCGGTGATGAGTTTGTCGTACTGGCATCTGATGTTACGATGGAGGATGCCCAGAAATACAAGCAGCGTATTCAGACAGAGATGGATAGATACAATGAAACGTATAAGCTTCCCTATCAGATATCTGCCAGCATTGGAGTGATTGTTATCAATCCAGAGGATAATTCAAAGCTTGATGAAGCTATAGAAGAAGCTGATAGACGGATGTATGAGGTAAAGAAAGAAAAGAAATCACATAGAAAGTAATGTAAGCGGCATCATTTGATGCCGCTGTTTTATAGCTGATTGAAATGGTATCTGTATACTATGCATAAAAGAGGACAGGATAAGAAAAACATTAAAGAGGAAACGATATGTTGCTGCATACATTAAGGAGTGTTTTGCCGTTTGTTCCTATCGGGATTTTAATTCCGTTTATATGGCGTTTTTATCGAAAAATGTGGAGACTCGTGTTGATTGCGTTAATCTTCAGTATGATGTTTGAGCTTTTGCAGTTATTAACTGCAAGAGGTAACTTTGAATTGAAAGAAATTATTTTGAACACATCTGGTGCTATAATAGGATATGTGATTTTTGCTGTGCTTTATGATACACTTCAGACGGTACGCCAACAGATATTGACAACGTCACTTGTGCCATATAAAGCGGCATCACCAGTCATGAATTCAAAACTTCTTGCCATTGTGCAGATGATCTTTATTGTGTGCTTTGTTACTTTCATTTTCTGCTTTTCAAGTGATAATGCAACTCAGTCCAGTCAGCTGAGCACAGGGGTAACAGAAAAAATTCTTGCACTTATAAACAGAATTCTTATGCAGGATTTTTCTGTAGAACAGATAACACAAAAGGTGGCAGCATATGAGGGATTAATACGAAAGTGTGCTCATATGACGGAATATGCGTTGCTTGCATTCAGTATATCGGTCTTCTTGTTTTGCCGCAGACTGCGTGCATGGAGAACTTTTTTGGTTACAGAGCTTCTTGTGCTGTTAACGGCATCCTTGGATGAATATTATCAGACAGGAATAGAGGGACGTCATGGAAGTCCTGTGGATGTACTGATTGATATTTGTGGTGCAACGATTCTATTATTGTTTCTTGGACTTTGCATCAAATTATATCGAAGAATGATATGTTCGGCTCAGAATAACAAGAAAAAGGGAAGCAATATTCAAAGGTTATCGGTATGATGACTTGCCTATTGCTTCTATATTTGTTATACTTATTAATTGAAAATATGACTATAACTCATTACTAAATAAAGAGAAAAGAGGATTACTAAATGAAAGTTGCAGTAGTAGGTACCGGTTATGTAGGTCTGGTAACGGGCACCTGTTTTTCTGATATGGGAAATGATGTTTGGTGTGTAGATGTAGATGAAAAGAAAATTGACCGCCTGAAAAAGGGTATGATTCCAATCTATGAGCCAGGACTGGAAGAGATGGTAAAGAGAAATTATGCACAGGGTCATTTACGTTTTACTACAGAGATTGAGGAAGCGTTAAAGTATGCTGATATCTGCTATATTGCAGTTGGAACACCAATGGGAGAGGATGGAAGTGCAGATCTTCATTATGTATTAGAAGTGGCCGGAAGCATTGGAAAGTATATGCAGCATCATATGTATGTTGTTGATAAATCGACTGTTCCTGTTGGTACAGCAAAGAAGGTAAGAGAAGCAATTCAGGCAGAACTTAAGCGGAGAAAGGTAGATTTGACTTTTGATGTGATTTCAAACCCTGAGTTTTTAAAGGAAGGCACAGCAGTTGCAGACTGCATGCGCCCGGACAGAATAGTAATTGGTGTCAGCAATGCAAAGGCAGCAGAGGTTATGCAGGAGCTTTATATGCCTTATATCAGAAATACAGAGAATTTTATCATTATGGATATTGCCAGTGCAGAAATGACAAAGTATACAGCAAACGCAATGCTTGCAACTAAGATTTCCTTTATGAATGAGATTTCAAATATCTGTGATATGGTTGGTGCAGATGTGAACAAGGTGAGAAGAGGTATCGGCAGCGATCAGAGAATCGGATACCATTTTATATATGCCGGCTGTGGCTATGGCGGAAGCTGTTTCCCAAAGGATGTGCAGGCTTTGATCAGGACAAGTCATCAGTATGGTTATGAGCCGCAGCTGCTTGAATCTGTTGAAGCAGTTAATCACAGACAGAAGCATGTAATTCCAAAGAAGGTCATGGAACGGTTTGGAGAGGATCTGACAGGTCTTGTGTTTGCAGTGTGGGGACTTTCTTTCAAACCTGATACAGACGATATGAGAGAGTCAGCGGCAATCACAATCATTAATGAATTGACTGAGCACGGTGCAAAAATCATTGCATATGATCCAAAAGCAATGGAGGAAGCAAAACGCTGTTATCTGAAAGATAATGTGCAGGTATCCTATGCGGAGAGCAAATATGAGGCACTTAAAGGCGCTGATGCACTTTTGCTTGTAACAGAGTGGAAAGAATTCCGTAGTCCCGATATGGATGAAATTAAGCATGCACTGAAAAATCCAGTTATTTTTGACGGGAGAAATCAGTACGACAAAAAGAGAATGAGAAGCGATGGATTTGAGTATTATCAAATTGGTGTTGGAAAGAGAGAAAACAGATGAATAGAGTGCTTGTTACCGGTGGTGCAGGATTTTTAGGATCACATTTGTGTGATCGACTTGTTCACGAAGGAAATGATGTTATTTGCGTGGATAATTTATTTACAGGTGCGAAAGAAAACATTTCTGAACTGATGGGAAAAAAGAATTTTGAGTTTATCAGACATGATGTAACGCAGCCATTGTATGTGGAAGTGGATCAAATTTATAATCTTGCTTGTCCGGCGAGTCCAATCCATTATCAGTACAATCCAATCAAAACAACAAAAACAAGTGTGTATGGCGCAATGAATATGCTTGGGTTGGCTAAACGAACACATGCAAGAATATTGCAGGCAAGTACAAGTGAGGTGTATGGAGATCCGGAGATTCACCCACAGCCGGAATCGTATAGAGGATGCGTGAATACAATTGGTATCCGTTCCTGTTATGATGAAGGAAAACGAGTAGCTGAAACATTATTCTTTGACTATCATCGTATGCATCAGGTAGATATAAAGGTTATGCGTATTTTTAATACATATGGGCCAAGAATGCATCCGAATGATGGAAGGGTTGTTTCGAATTTTATTGTGCAGGCACTTCAGAATGAGGATATTACGATATACGGTGATGGAAGCCAGACAAGGAGCTTTTGTTACGTGGACGATTTGATAGATGGAATGGTTCGCCTGATGAATAGCCGTAAAGGTTTTACAGGACCAGTAAATATCGGAAATCCGGGAGAGTTTACAATTAAACAGCTTGCAGAAAAAGTCATAGAATTGACAGGCAGCACGTCTCAGATTGTATACCAGTCACTTCCACAGGATGATCCTTTGCAGCGTAAACCGGTGATAGAGCTAGCAAAAAAAGAGCTTGACTGGGAACCGACTATTGCACTGGAAGAAGGATTAATTAAGACAATTGCATATTTCAGATCATTGATAGACAACCATGATCAGAGGATGATAAAAAAGGAAGATTATTAATCTTCCTTTTTTATAAATTACTATCTGTTATTTTCAGATTCCTTCGTGGAATCTTTTTGAGCCAGTGCTTCGCCATGCCTCTTTAACAGACGATATATCAGCTGATAACCATATATCAGACATGGAATGATAATTGTTGCAAGAATGGAAGCCTTGAATAATGCAGTAGAATATGGTGTATGCATCAATGAAAAAACAAGAGTTAACAGATATAAAAGTACAAGCAGACCGGCACCAATCAGTGCTAAAATTCGTTTCATAAATACTCCTTTCAACTGCTGTCAAACGAGCAGTATTCCTAAAAGTGAGTATAGCACAGACAATTGAAAACAGGCAAGGGTATATAAAAAGCAGAAGCCTCTAACAAGCGAAAATCGCTATTTAGAGGCTTCCTAAGGGGAGGATAAGTATTTATTATCCTTTGTGTTGATCAATGGAGGGGTCCAATGATTTCGGTAATAATTGATTACCTGCTAATAGTATGACCGATGAACTGCGTTTTATTCAATTAAATTAAAAAATTACAATTCTTGATTTATATATGGTAAGGCATTAAAATAAAAGATGAAAATATAAATTGTACCTCAAGGGGAGATACTATGGTCGTATTTGAACTTTATAGGCAGTTGGATGTCAGAATGTATATGACAGTAGCTGTAATTGATAGAAATTATGGTTCCTGTGCTAAATATTTGCTTATGAATGATACGCTGCTTTTGCTTGGAACCAATCATTCTGTAAAACTGAATATGATGACCAAAGAGGTGACAACCGATAATCCCATTCGTAATTGGAATATTGATGCTGAACCGATATTGTGGTTTTCGGAGGATTCAGCAGAGGCAGCTGTAATCAGAATGATTAATAATGCCTTCCGTCAATGGTTTGAGATAGATCCGTTTCCGGATGATGCCAGTTTTTATGAGGCATCGGTTGAAATCAATAAAAAAATTGCACCCTATGAGCTTCGCATTTTGTTTGACGAGGACAGCATGTGTATTTATCATGATGAGGATGCAATTACATTTGAGCAAGCACTTGAATTGATCATGGAGAGGGATGCGGAGCGTGATGCACAGACGAACCTTTCTGAGTGGCTGGCAGAGGCTGATTACCTCAAAATGACAGATCAGCTGGAGGAAGCAGCAAAACGGTATGAACGGATTCTGCGCCATACAGAAAGGATTCAGCCAATTTATACAGCCAGTGCTTTTTCTCTCGCAGAAATATACTATTTTCTTGGAAATTATGAACGTGCAATTGTATTGTATGATCGCTGCAACCTGGAATTTATCAGTGACGAGAGAGATTTTTATGTTCATCTTGGGCATGCATTTCTTGATGTGAAAATGAAACGCTATGAAAGACAGATTAAGATTTATTACAGAAGCTGTATTGATCAGGAGTATGCAAAGCTGCATAGGCAGGCTGTAGTAGCTGCTGGAAATGAAGTGTCAGAAGTGTTCGAGGAGTATGAAAAAACATGTTTAGATATGGGGCAGAAGAAGTATGCCGAATATCGCAATCATTTACCACCTGATGCAGACGACATTGATGAGCTTCTGGCGATGCCTGTTGTCAGAGAAGAAGCAGCTCTGCCGCCTAAAAAGCGATATGAAGATATCCGGCTTGTGGAACCAGCGGGTATGTCCCAGTCAGCTGGAAAGTCAGTGAATGCCATGCTATCAGAAGCATTGGAGCTTTTTATTGAAGGGGAGTATCAACAGGCATTTGACATTTACTACCGACTGAGAGAGGAAGTAGCAAAAGATACAGATTATTATACATGGGTGCAGTTTCAGATAGGAAAGCTGTACTGTATTTTTCATGATGATGCAAAAGCTTTAACAGCCTTGACACAGTGTCAGCCGGAGCGGTTTGGACTCGTTTACAGACAGGAGGATTTCCTTGTACTGTATGAGCATGTTAAGATTTTGTGTGATGATTTTGAAAATGATGTTCGATACAGAACATTATTGCGTGGTAAATTTGATTTCTATTTTGCGCAATATGACCGAGAGTACAACAGGCTTTTGAGAGATCGAAAATTGATGCAGGATTTTAAACAGTATGAGCAGGACTGTATGGATAGTGCAAACAGAGAGTTTTCAGGACGAATAAAGCTGTTAGATATTAGTGCTGGTACCGCAGATAAAAAGAAACCATCATTGCTAAAAAAGGTATCCAAATTTTTTCAAGAAAAATAAAATGCATGATTCCCCGGTAGTTTAGTTGACATGACTGCCGGGGTTTATTATAATTAGTTGAGCAACCGATTGCGCAAATAAATCATTCCTATAAATGATGTGGAGGCGGATGAATGGAAAACAATCTGACAATCAATGACATTGCAAAAGAACTTGGTGTTTCAAAGACAACTGTTTCGCGTGCGATGTCCGGAAAAGGAAGAATCAGCAGTGAAACAAGAGAAAGGGTTATGAACTGTATTGCTGTTCACAGATATCAGCCAAGTGCAATAGCAAAAGGGCTGGCACAGTCTAAAACCAATAATATTTGTGTATTGCTGCCAGAAGACGATTATCTCAAGGATATGCCATTTTTTCAAAAAGCACTGCTCGGAATCAGCGAGTATCTTGCCAGTGCCGGTTATGATGCAATCATTGCTACATCTTCAGAGCATCATATTGATAATTTGAAAAGAATAGTCACTAATAAAAAGGTGGATGGTGTTATTTTAACAAGAACTGTGAAAGAGGATTCTGCAGCTGCATTTTTGCAGGATATGAAAATACCGTTTGTTGTAATTGGACTGTTTGAAGGAGATGGGCAGGTCATTCAGGTCGATGCAAGGCACGAAGAGGGGGCCTGTGAATTGACAAGATATTTGCTTGGAAAGGGATTGAGAAGAATTGCACTTTTAAGTGGAGATCCTACACATATTGTTAATCAGAAACGTTTGGCGGGTGTGAAAAGTGCTTATGAGACAATGCATCATCCTGCTCGGTATTTAAGTATTTATGAAAGCATGAACAGTGAAAGCGATGTTACACGTGCAGTACAGGAAATTCTATATAATGGCTGTGACTGTATTTTGTGTTCAGATGACAGACTGACAATTTCTGTACTCAATAAGCTGCGGAGACAGGGCGTGAAAATACCGGATGAAATCAGAATTGCAACATTGTTTGAAAGTGTGATTCTTGATAATTATGTACCCGCTATCACAGGTCTTACCTATGATGTGCTGCAGCTTGGTAGAACAGCGGCAGAACTGATGCTTGAGACAATCAGAGGAGAAAAGGTTCCTCTTTTGACAACCGTTGAGTACCAGATGGTAGTAAAGGAGTCAACACGATGAAAGAATGCAATTTTATAAAAGGAATGGATATTTCTACATTATTGGAATTAGAAGGACTTGGAGCAGCCTATTATCATAATGGAGAAAAAAGTGATTTCATTCAGATATTAAAAGAACATGGAGTGAATTTTTTAAGGCTTAGATTGTGGAATGATCCTTATTCAAAAGAAGGAGCACCTTATGGCGCAGGAACAAATGATCTAGCAACAACTGTTGCGCTTGCAAAAAGAGGAAAGAGAGCGGGAATGCAGATTTTACTTGATTTTCAGTACAGCGATTTCTGGGCAGATCCTGGCAAACAGGTCATACCAAAGGCATGGACCGGATTCTCCTTTGAACAGCTTACTGATGCTGTGTTTTCCTATACACGTGATACATTATTTTACATGCAGAAGGAACAGGTGCTGCCTGATATGGTACAGGTAGGAAATGAGCTGACAAATGGTCTTCTCTGGCCGATGGGAAAGCGACCGGATTTTGAACATATGGCACAGCTTATCAGTGCCGGAATCAAGGGTGTGAACAGTGTTTCGAAAGAAATATCGGTTATGCTGCATCTTGATAATGGTGGAAACATAGAAATGTATAGAGAATGGTTTGATAACTTTATGCAGAGGAAGGAAAAAAATATTGATTTTGATGTGATTGGTCTTTCCTATTATCCATTCTGGCATGGTACGATGGATATGCTGGCAGAGAATATGAACATGCTTGCACACAGATATCATAAAAAACTGGTTATTGCAGAAACATCTACAGGATTTACAACTGAAGATTATGCACAATATGAAAAGCTTTTGCCAAAGGACAGAAAAGGGATGGCGACAAAACCACAGCTGCTTGAAAACCTTGAATACGCAATGACAAGAGAAGGTCAATGCTTGTTTTTAAAGGAATTGATCAACCGAATCACAGCAGTGCCGGACAACCTCGGATGGGGTTATTTTTACTGGGAACCCGGATGGATTCCGATTTATGGAAGCGGCTGGGCAAATAAAGCAGCTCTTGCATATACAAAGGAAGATGGTCCAGGAGGAAATGAATGGGCGAATCAGGCACTGTTTGATTATGACGGAAATACACTTCCTGCACTGGAGGTAGTTCGAGATTATCCATAAAACGGAGGAAATAAATCTGTATGTCAAAGAAAAAGAAGATTGCAATAGAATACAGATACTATAATATGCCGCCAAATGAGCCGGTACTCGCGCTGATAGGAGATGGCTGGAAAAGAAAATATGGAGATGGAATTGATTTCCTGCATTTTCATAATATTCTTGAAATTGGATACTGCCATTCCGGAAGTGGAGAACTGGATTATGATGTGATGGAAAATGAGCTGCTTCGTAGAACGTATTCCGGCGGAGAAGTTTCTGTTATTCCCGGCAGTATTCCACATACGACAAACAGCGCAGAAAAATCAATATGCTTTTGGGAGTTTGTGTTTGTGGATGTGGAGAATTTTCTGGATGAATATATTGAAAAGGAACCAGTACAGGCAGAAAAACTTATAGAACGTATCAATGCTCGCCCATTGCTTATAGGGAAAGATGAGAACCCGGCTATGCATAATACGATAAAAGAGATACTGCGTGCACAGTCTGAAAAAAAGCCATATTATTCTGAGGTTACCAAGGGACTTGTATTTACATTACTGATGCTGATAGCGCAGGCAAACCGAGATTATTCAAAACAAAATGAAGAGAACAGCAGTGTTTCCAGACAGATTAGAAGTGCCTTGATTTATGTTGATAAAAATTATGCCCTGCAGCTGCAGGTTAGAGATCTTGCAGATGCATGCCATATGAGCGAAACGCATTTTCGAAGATTGTTTGGACAGAGTATGAATATGAGCCCTGTGGAATACATAAACATGATCAGAGTACAGAAGGCATGTGAGTTATTGAACAAGACGAATTATTCGATGGAGACCGTTGCAGAAAAGACAGGATTCCAGACCGTGTCGACGCTGAACCGGAATTTTAACAGAATTGTCGGTAATTCGCCATACCAATGGAAGCTTCATTTTAGAAATTACGAGAAGAAAACTAAGGAATTTAGAATTTCTGCGCATAAAGGATGGGAATAACCGTTTGCGCAGAACGCTCAATGGTCGAAAATGCATGTTTTATAATCGATTTTCTTAGCAATCACATGGAAATTCCTGTTATACTGTGTAAACAATCACACAGAAATTAATTTACAAAGCTAAAAAAATATGCATATTGCACAAAACTTCGAAGAGCAAATGAAACAAAACAGTAAGACAGAACATTAAAGATTATGCAGGAGGAATGAAAATGAAAAAGAAATTGATTGCGTTATTTGTAACAGCAGCAATGACAGCATCCCTGATTGGATGTGGCTCAAGTGCAGCACCGGCAGCAGGGGGAGCAGCAGACGATAAGACTGCAGATGCAGCGACAGAAACAGAAACGGAAACAGAAACAGAAACGGAAGAGAGTAGTGCAGCATCGGAAGCGTCTGGAGATAATTCATTGACAGTATGGTGCTGGGATCCAGCATTCAATATTTATGCAATGGAGCAGGCAGCAGAAGTTTATAAAAAGACAAATCCTGATTTTGTTTTAAATGTAGTAGAGACACCTTGGAACGATGTACAGACGAAATTAACAACAGCAGCATCGTCAGGAGATCTTTCTACACTTCCTGATATTCTTCTGATGCAGGATAATGCATTTCAGAAAAACGTAATATCCTATCCGGATGCATTTTCTGATTTGACAAGCTCAGGAATAGATTTTTCACAGTTTGGTGCTTCAAAAGTAGCCTATTCTACAGTAGATGGAAAAAATTATGGTGTTCCGTTTGATAATGGTGCAGTAATTGCCTGCTACAGGACAGATATTCTGGAAGAAGCAGGATACACAGTAGATGATTTGACTGACATTACATGGTCAAAATATATTGAAATCGGTAAAGACGTACTTGCAAAAACAGGTAAACCGCTGCTTTCCTGCCAGGCAGGTGAAACAGATGTCATTATGATGATGTTACAGTCAGCAGGTGGTTCTCTGTTTGATGCAGAAGGAAATCCGACAATGGTAAATAATGATATTTTGAAAGAAGTAATGTCTACATATACAGAGCTTGTTTCTTCAGGCGTTTGCGTAGAGGTTAATGACTGGGATCAATATGTTGGAACAATTAATAATGAGACAGTTGCCGGCACAATCAATGGATGCTGGATTATGGCATCAATTCAGGCTGTACCTGAGCAGTCAGGAAAATGGGCAATCACAAATATGCCTAAGCTTGACAAAGCTTCTAGTGCAACAAATTATTCAAACAACGGCGGTTCTAGCTGGGCAGTTACAACAAATTGCAAAAACGTTGAGCTTGCATCAGATTTCTTGGCAAAGACCTTTGCCGGAAGTGTAGAATTTTATGAGACAATCCTTCCAAGCTCAGGTGCACTTGCAACTTATCTTCCAGCAGCAGATTCTACTGTATATGCAGAACCACAGGAATTCTTTGGTGGAGATGCTGTATTTGCAAAAATAACAGAGTTTGCAGGTAAGATTCCAAGCAATAATACAGGTGTATATTACTACGAAGCAAGAGATGCAGTTGCAGTTGCCATTACAAATGTTGTAGCAGGTGCAGATATCGATACAGAACTTCAGACAGCAGAAGATACAGTGAACTTTGCAATGGGCAAGTAAGTCCGGCATAGAAAACTGGAAACTGTAATTAGATAGGGGAACTTCTTTTGGGAGGTTCCCCTATTGTTTAAAAGGGTCATGCGAGAATGACAGTTTACGAGGAGTTAGTTCTATGGACCGTGCATCAAAGAGGCATTTGAGTCTGAACAAAAAGCAGAATCTAACTGGATGGGTGTTTCTGGCACCAGCGGCAATATTAATTGCGGCAATGAGTTTTTATCCTATGTTTAAGGCATTATTTCTGTCATTTAAGACAGGTGTTGGTGTTAATCTTAAATGGACGGGAATCAGTAATTATACTCGTATGTTTCAGGATGCCGTTTTTATGCAGGCATTAAAAAACAATTTCCTTTATTTGATTATTCAAGTGCCCATTATGCTTGTGCTTGCACTGGCGTTGGCTTCCATGCTGAATGATAAGCATTTAAGATTCAAAGGACTTTTTCGTACAGCGATTTTTTTACCATGTGCGACTTCTCTTGTTTCCTATTCGATTATTTTTCGCTCATTATTTGCGGTAGACGGATTTGTAAATACGATTCTGATTAAACTCGGAATTTTACATACAGGATATAATTTTTTAACGTTTCCAACAAGTGCCAGAATTGTTATTATAGTTGCCCTAATCTGGCGCTGGACAGGGTACAATATGGTTTTTTATCTGGCTGGTCTGCAGAATATTGAATACTCTGTTTACGAGGCAGCGAAAATCGACGGGGCTTCACCATTCCAGTCATTTTGGAGAATTACTGTTCCGTTATTGAAACCAACAATTCTACTGACTGCCATTATGTCAACCAATGGAACATTACAGCTGTTTGACGAGTCGTATAACCTGACATATGGAGGACCTGCCAATGCAACAATCACTATGTCACATTATATTTATAATATGTCCTTTAAATATGTACCAAATTTCGGATATGCAGCAGCAATGTCATATTTGATTCTGATTCTTGTTGGTACACTTGCATTTATCCAGATGAAAGTAGGTGATAAGCGTGATTAAATTTAAAAGTGCGATAAGATATGCAATTCTGATTATTGTTTCTTTATTTTCTGTTTTCCCTATTTTATGGATGGCTATATCTGCAACAAATACGAGCAAGGATGTAGTGGCAGGCAGAATGATACCGGGAACCTATTTGGTGGAGAATTTTAAAAATCTTGCTGCTGCGCAAAATGTTGGCGGTGCCATGCTTAATTCTCTGAAATACGCAGTGATTCTAACATTGTTTTCTCTTTTAATCTGTTCGCTTGCAGGATATGGATTCGAGATTTTTCATGATAAAGCGAAGGACGCGGTGATGTCAGTTATACTGTTAGCCATGATGGTGCCTTTTGCGGCTACAATGATTCCCCTGTTTCAGATGTTTTCAAAGGCAGGGCTGTTAAATTCAACAATAGGTTTTATTATGCCAACAATTTCTACTCCATTTTTAATCATGCTGTTTAGACAGAGTGCACGTGCATTTCCACATGATATTATGGAGGCTGCACGGATTGATGGTGTGAGTGAAATCGGGATTTTTTTTAAGATGTTCATTCCGACTATGAAGTCAACTTATGCAGCTGCTATGACAATTACATTTATGAATGCATGGAATTCTTATTTATGGCCAAAGGTAATTATGACAGATAATAATAGTATTACGATGCCAATGCTTGTTGCAAACTTAAAAGCTGGCTATACAACTGATTACGGAATGCTGATGCTTGGTGTTCTTCTCTGTAGTATTCCTACAGTAATTATATTCTTTATGTTACAGAAAAACTTTGCAGAAGGTATTACGGGCGCAGTGAAGTAATCATTAAAGAAAAGGGAGTGGCGTATGAACGGATTTGATTACAGCAAAATAAAAGACCCTGCATACTTCAAAGAAAACAGACTGGAGGCACATTCAGATCACAAATTCTACAGAACTGATATGGAGCTTGAAACAGGAGAGAGCAGTTTTTATTATTCTCTGAATGGATTATGGAAATTTGCCTATGCCAAGAATATAGAGAGTACGTTAACGGGTTTTGAGAAGCTTGATTATGACTGCTCTGGCTGGGATGAAATTCATGTACCGGCACATATTCAGTTAGAAGGTTATGATGCGCCTCAATATGTGAATATACAGTATCCGTGGGATGGCAGAGAAAATATTGAACCCGGTGAAATCCCGACTGTGTTCAATCCGACAGCCAGCTATGTGAAAAAATTCATTCTGCCTGAAGGATTTGACAGAGAACGTATCTATATTTCTTTTCAGGGAGTGGAAAGCGGTATTGCTGTCTGGCTTAACGGTGCATATGTTGGATATAGTGAGGACAGTTTTACACCCGCAGAGTTTGATTTGAGTAGGTTTGTGAAGGAGGGGGAAAATAAACTGGCTGTCCAGGTGTTTAAGTGGACTGCTGGAAGCTGGTGCGAGGATCAGGATTTCTTTCGTTTCTCTGGTATTTTCAGAGATGTATTTCTATATACTGTACCAAAACAGCATATTTGGGATGTCTGTATCAGAACAGAGCTTGACGAAACTCTGACGAAGGCAGTACTGCGTATTTTTGTGAAAACAAGTGGTACTATGAAGGTACGGGCTGCACTTTATGCACCGGAGAGAGAAGGAGAATGTCCATACTCTTCAGGCAGCAAAAAAGCAGGAAAGGGATA
Source organism: uncultured Lachnospiraceae bacterium (assembly GCA_964579795.1). Classification (GTDB taxonomy): domain Bacteria; phylum Bacillota; class Clostridia; order Lachnospirales; family Lachnospiraceae; genus JAEYFP01. Next base: position 102,352 of record CAZOHM010000001.1, read on the forward strand.
TGGACAGATGCTGACTGCATTAGAGGAAAAGCTGTCAGATAAGGGAGAATTAGCAATTGCAATAGAACATCCTGTTTTGTGGAGTGCGGAAAATCCTGCTCTATATAAGACAATTATTGAAGTACTGGATCAGGAAGGTACTATTGTTGAATTGATTGAACAGCCAGTTGGATTCAGAAGATTTGAGATGAAAAACCATATTATGATGATTAATGGGAAACGTATTGTATTTAAAGGTGTGAACAGACATGAATTCAATTCAAAACATGGACGTGTTCCGTCTGAAGCAGATATGGTAAAAGACATTTTGACAATGAAGAGAAATAATATTAATGCCATCAGAACCAGTCATTATCCAAATGATTCCAGGCTGTATGCGCTCTGTGATAAATATGGTCTATATATGATTGCTGAGAATAATCTGGAGAGTCATGGTACATGGGATCCGATAGTCAGAGATTTGAAGCCATTACAATATGCAGTTCCAGGAGATAGAAATGAGTGGTGTGAGAATATGCTGGACCGCATAAATTCCATGTATCAGAGAGACAAAAATCATCCGTCGATTGTCATCTGGTCATGTGGAAATGAGTCGTATGGCGGAAAAGTGATATATGAAATGTCAAAGCTTCTGAAACGGCTGGATAAAACCCGTCTTGTTCATTATGAAGGAATTTTTCATGATCGAAGATATATTGACACAAGTGATATGGAGAGTCAGATGTATCCGTCAGCAGAATCAATAAAGACATTTCTTGAGACAAATAGGACAAAACCTTTTATTTGCTGTGAATATCTTCATGCAATGGGAAACTCCTGTGGAGCAATGGAAAAATATACAAGGTTGTCTGACACAGAGCCGCTATATCAGGGTGGTTTTATTTGGGATTATGTTGATCAGTCACTTACAAAAAAGGACCGGTATGGTAAAGAATTTCAAGCATATGGTGGCGACTTTGATGATCGCCCTACAGATTGGAACTTCAGTGGAGATGGAATTGTATATGGAGACAACAGAGAACCATCTCCAAAAATGCAGACAGTTAAATATAATTACCAGAATATTGAGGTTGTCTTTGAAAAAGATACAGTAAAAATTGTGAATAAGCATTTATTTACTAATACAAATGCTTTTCAGTGTGTGATTGTACTGGAAAGAGATGGATGTCAGATGTGTGAGTGTGAAATGAGTACTGATGTTGCACCTCTTTCAGAAAAGAGCTATAAGCTTCCGATTACATTTCCAAAGGAGAGTGGAAGATATGCCATGACGGTTTCTTTCAGACTGAGAGAGAATACTGTTTATGCAAAATGTGGATATGAGATTGCATTTGGACAGAGTACCTGTTTTATTCCAAAATCATCTTTGGATTGTAATAAAGGAACACTGGAAGTAATCCGTGGAATGAACAATATTGGTGTCAGAGGAACGGAATTTGAAGTACTGTTCTCGGAACTATCAGGTGGACTTGTTTCATACAGATATGGTGGAAGAGAATTACTGAAGGGTGTAGTAAAACCGAATTTCTGGAGAGCACCAACTGATAATGATATTGGAAACCAGATGCCATACAGGTATGCACAATGGAAGATTGCAAGCCTGTATCTGAATCAAAAATATCGTGATGAGAGCTGCTATCCAAATGTAGTACAGGATATTCGTCCGACACTTGCTACAGAGGATGGTAAAGTGACGGTGACATATCAATATTTCATGCCAACTGTTCCAGCAAGCAGATGCAGTCTGCGGTATTGTGTATTTGGAAATGGAAAAATTGAGGTGACACTTTCTTATGATCCGGTGGAAGGATTGTCCGATATGCCTGAATTTGGTGTGATGTTTAAAATGGATGCAGATTATCATAAGCTTGAATGGTTTGGAATGGGTCCAGAAGAAACATATGCGGATCGCTTGACAGGAGCAAAGCTTGGAAGCTACAAGTCAGATGCAATGGATATGCCAAAGTACCTGATGCCACAGGAGTGTGGATGTCATGCAGGAGTTTATTCAGCAAAAATTACAGATGAGGGTGGGCATGGACTGAAACTTTCAGGTGACAGTTTTTATTTTTCAGCACTGCCTTATACACCGCATGAGCTTGAAAATGCTATGCATGTATATGAGCTTCCACAGCCGCATTATACTGTTGTCCGTGCAGCACTTGGTCAAATGGGGATTGCAGGTGATGACAGCTGGGGAGCCCTGACACATAAAGAATATTTATTAGATTGCAGCACACATATGGAGTTTACATTTACGCTCAGTGGCTGCTGAGTTGGAGGATAGAATGGATAAAATGATAGTGAATATTATTCATAGACCGGAAATGGTGCCGGAGTATGCTCAAAAAATTACCGGTCATGGAAAGGAAGAGGATATCAGCAGTCAATCTCTTCTCATGGAATCACTTGATATATTCCGGACACAGCAGGAAATTGCGCATAAGAATGGTCTGAAAACAACGATTCAGATGACTTATGCGAGTCTGTTTAATGAAGAAGCGGTAGCAATTGCAAAAGAACATCATAAGAAGTTTTCTGATGAGATTGCGCTTTCTCTTTTAGGACTTCCCTGTAAGGAATTTCGTGATAAATACAAAACAAAAGATTTCTGTATCTGGATGTTTTCAATGGAAGATAAAAAGAGAATTGTGAATGATGTATTTCAAAAGTTTTATGAGCAGTTCGGTTTTTATCCGGAATCAACAGGCTCCTACTATATGGATGCAGATCTGATAAACTATATCAAAGAAAAGTATCCGATGGTCAAATGTGCAGTAGCAACCTGTTTTGAAGAAGGTCCGAAGGCATACCATACCTGTAACAATTCATGGTATACACTGCTTGACGGCGGTCCATGGAATCCATGGATTCCATCTAAACAGAATACGCACGCACCGGCAGCAAATGATGCAGAGGATAGTGGTATTGTTGCAATACCTCATTTGTCCAGGGATCTTCTTGCCTGCTATGACGGAAACGGATCTAATTTTGGAACACACCCACAAAATGTTCTGCGTGGGATGATTTATGACAGCAAAACATGGGAGTATCCTTATTTATTTAACCTGATTGACCAGTACCGATATCTTGAAAAGTTCAATAATGGTTATTCCTATAATATGATGTTTGTTGGTCCTGGCTGGATGAATAAAATGGGACGTTGGGAGGCCCCGTATGAGCTGTTGAAAAAATCATATGAGGATGGTATGGCATATTATGGAAAGCTGAAAGCAGAAGGTAGTCTGACGGATATGACCATGGCAGAATTTGCTGACTATTATCGCAGCAAAAAAACATATACGGAACCTGAATGCGCATTGTGGAGAGATATTTTGTATGGCTCAGATAAACAGATTTTCTGGTATACGGATCCGTATATGCGTGCCTGCGTGAATATGGATCAGGGTGGTGCCATTGTGGATCTAAGACCGTACGCTGCCAAGCTGGAATGGCCGGTTGGAATAGGAACAAAACATATACAGGACGCGTCTTATCCGTTTTTAATTCAGGAAAAGTACAGAGCAGGATATTTCACGCATTATGCCGGAGAAGGGACAATACGCAGCGCAAAGATAAGCTATCAGGGTGAAGAAGTAGATTTGTGTCTGTGCAGGACAAAGGCAGAATTTTCTGAAACAGTATTGACAGGAGGAAAAAAGATACGTATTCTGACATTGAGACCAGTCGATATCGAGTTTTCCAAGCTGACAGTTACGCTTCAGACGAAGATTTATTTTGAAGAAGCATCCTCTTCAATCGCTTATGAGCGAACGATACTTGCGATGTCAAATCCACAGGCAGAGGTAGAATTAAATGAGTATATGGTAGCCTGTTATGGTACAACAGAGTACCCAGAGGATATGAATGGCATTTTACTGACTGTACAAAATGAAGAGGTGTCCAAAGAAATTGTATATGCATATAGGTGCCGAGAAGAACAGCTTGCAGATGCTGCATCTATGTCAGCAGTGATAGATGCAATTCACACAAAAGTATCCTTAACGACAGAATCGGGCATTCACGCAGATGGATATATCAAGGAAGGATACGCATTTTCTCCAATGTTTACATTGGGATGTCAGAAACGGATGACTGATAAGGAGGTATTTAAGACATGGCTCAGTCTGGAAAGGGTAAATTAAATTATCGATGTCCGTCCTGCTTTATGAGAGATTTGGACATAGATATGTTTTTTGACAGAGAAAAGGGTGAGTATTATTGTATCCGATGTCAGTATACCGGAACAGAGGAAGATGTACTTGAAAAAAATGAGATGGTTCGTTTTAGGTATCGAGATATGAAGAAACGATATTTGTCATTTGAAGAATTTGATGAGTAGAGGATAGGATGAATGATAAAAACAAATGTAATGCGTCTTCTGGAAACAGCGCATATTTCATTTGAAACAAGAGAGTATGAAGTGGATGAAACGGATTTGTCCGGTGTACATGTAGCAAAACAGCTTGGGCAGCCGGTGGAGCAGGTATTTAAAACACTCGTTCTTCGTGGAGAGAAAACAGGATATTGCGTATGCTGTATTCCTGTTGCAGAAGAACTTGACTTGAAGAAGGTGGCACGTGCAGCTGGTGACAAGAAGGTGGAAATGCTGCCAATGAAAGAACTTTTATCGGTGACCGGTTACATCCGCGGAGGCTGCTCTCCAATTGGAATGAAGAAAAAATTCCCAACCTATTTAGATGAAACGGCGATATTATTTGATAATATCGCCGTTAGTGCAGGGGTAAGAGGTGGTCAGATTTTGATTAATGGAGAAGTTCTTGCTGAATACACAAATGCCAGCTTAGTTGATTTGACAGAATGAACTGAAGTTATTTTCATCAGTTTTCTTCCGCCATGCGGTAGCCGACACCGATTTCTGTAAAAATATATTGCGGATCTGCAGGATTTTGCTCAAGCTTTCTGCGGATATTTGCCATATTCACACGGAGAATCTTTGTGTCCTCATCAATGTAGGGACCCCAGATTTCCTGCATAATTGTTGTGTGTGTCAGAACGCGTCCTGCATTTTGTGCCAGGAGGCTGACAATTTTAAACTCAACAGGAGTCAGGTGAACTTCTTTCCCGGACAGAGTGGTCTGATGCTTTGAAAAATCAATGGAAAGTTCTTGTGAATGATACACAACTGACGTCTGCGAACCAATACTACAGTTTTTATGTCGCAGGGCTGTACGGATACGCGCAGATAATTCACTTGGACTAAAGGGTTTTGTAATGTAGTCATCTGCACCGGCATCCAGACAGTGAACCTTATCATTTTCATGAATTCTTGCAGAAACAACAATGATAGGGCATTTGCTCCAGTCTCTGACCTGACGAATAATTTCAAGACCGTCTATATCGGGAAGTCCGAGGTCGAGAAGTACAACATCAGGACAATGTGAGGCAATCATAGAGAGCCCAGCTGTCCCTGTTTTAGCGCAGAGAACCTTATATCCCTGTGCAGTTAGGTTTTTTTGAATAAAATCCAAAATAAAATCCTCATCTTCAATTAGAAGTATTTGATATGCATTTCCCATCTACAATCTCCTTTGGTAGTGTAAAAGTAAATTCCGAACCGTCGCGGAGTCGCTCCGCAGTAAAAATTCCTCCATGTGCTGCAATAATCGTTTTACATATAGACAGGCCAATTCCCATACCGCGGTGGCTGTCTGTGCTTTGTGCACCAAACTTTACCTTGCCGTCTAAGAGCAAATCGAGTTCTTCTGTGTTTATTCCGATTCCATAATCCCTGACATGAAAGGAAACATTGTCACTTGAATCAAGTACAGTCAGTTTAATTGGAAGTGTACTTTTAGAGTGGATGCAGGCATTCTCAAGTAGATTAATAATGACCTGTTCGATGAGTGTTGCATCCATCGGAATCATAAGAAATTCTGCAGGGACTAAAACTTCAATCATTACATCAGGAATACGTTTTTTAAGTCTGAGAACTGCTTCAGATACAACTTCCTCGACGCTCTCTGGAAATTTAATGACAGTTGCGCCTTCTTCCTGAATTCGAGTGACCGATAACAGATTATCAACCATATTTAATAGCCAGGAGGCGTCCTCACTGATATGCCTGATCATTTCTTTTTGATCTTTTTCTTTTAATGTAACAGTGTCATCAATACACAGAGAAGCAGTTCCGATGATGCTTGTCAAAGGTGTACGCAGGTCATGTGAGATGGCACGCAGAAGATTTGCTCTCATGCGTTCCTTTTCAGCGTCCATTAAACTGTGCTCCTGTTCGGAAATGCGCTGTGACTGCTGCTTGAGGTTGGAAGTCATAGTGCAGGTGATTAGCGTAATGGACAGGATTTCTATAAAGGTCAGAGGGTAACCGGTCAAAGTGAAATTAAGTTTAAAATATGGATAAGTAAAATAGAAGTTAATAAATACAACACAGAATAGAGATGCCAGAATGCCATAAAGGTAGCTGTCGGTATTTCTTGCAATAATAACCAGAAAAAGTATGTAGATGAGAGAAACATTTGCCTGGTTTTCCGGAACATAGAAAAAGAGCAGAAAAGCCAGAAAGGTTGCAAGTCCAAGCATTAAGATTGTAAATAGAAGATTTCTCTGTATTGGATGATTGGACAGAATTTTCTTATGCATTTTGATTCTCCTTTATAATGGTTCATACCTACTTAGAATTATGCAACTTCATACAAGATTCTGCAATGAAAAAAGTGCTAATTTCTTGTTAAGATATGTCAGGAATGATTGTCGTTTCGACTTCAATGAAGGATACTGCAAATAAAAATGTGAATGGGCTTGCTTTAAATAGTAATGCTCACAGGAGGAAAAAATGGATGCATGGGGAATTACAGCTATCATTATCTGCGTAGTTGGAGTAGTTGGCGGTATCTGGTATGAACATAAAGGTTAATGAAGTTTTTTCTTTGCTTTTCTGTGTCTGTATGGTATGATAAAACTAGTTTTTAACTAAGAATATATACATAGGAAGGTGAAAAAAATGGGTTTGATTCAGGCTATTAAAGGTGCAGCAGAAGGCGCTCTTGCGGATTCCTGGCGCGAGTATTTTTACTGCGAGTCATTGGAGGCAGATGTCCTCGTAACAAAGGGAGAAAAGCGCGTAAATGGAAAACGCAGCTCCAACACAAAAGGAAATGATAATATTATCAGCAATGGTTCCATTGTAGCGGTTAATGATGGACAATGTATGTTGATTGTAGAGCAGGGTAAGGTTGTGGAGTTCTGTGCACAGCCAGGTGAATTTGTATATGATAATTCGACAGAACCAAGTTTGTTTTATGGCAGTCTTGGTGAGAACATTAAGCGTTCGTTTTCACAGATAGGAAAACGATTTACATTTGGTGGAGATACTGCGAAGGATCAGAGAGTATATTATATTAATACAAAGGAACTTCCTGGAAATAAATACGGAACAGCTAATCCTGTACCGTTTCGTGTAGTAGACAAAAATATTGGACTGGATGTGGATATTGAAATCCGCTGCCATGGAGAATACTCATACAAGGTTGTCGATCCTATTCTGTTCTATACAAATGTGACAGGAAATGTAGAAATTGACTATGAACGTGAACAAATTGACAGTCAGTTAAAGAGTGAACTGATGACTGCTCTCCAGCCTGCATTTGCTAAGATTTCTGATATGGGAATTAGATACAGTGCGCTACCGGGACACACTATGGAAATGGCTGATGCGCTGAATGAGGTACTTTCTAAAAAATGGACAGAGCTTCGAGGACTTGCAATTGTATCCTTTGGTATCAGTTCTGTAACGGCATCCGAAGAGGATGAAAAGATGATTAAGGATCTGCAGAAGAATGCAGTTCTTAAAGATCCTACGATGGCTGCAGCAACACTTACAGCAGCACAGGCAGAAGCTATGAAGAGCGCAGCATCCAATGAAAGCGCAGGACCAATGATGGCATTTGCTGGTATGAATATGGCAAATATGGCAGGTGGAATGAATACAGGAAATCTGTATGCAATGGGGGCACAGCAGCAGGCAGCGAATGCACAGCAGGCTGCACCTGTACAGCAGCAGGCAGCCACAGCCCAGTCTGGCTGGACATGTGCATGTGGTGCAACAGGAAATACAGGTAAATTCTGTGTTCAGTGTGGAAAACCGCAACCGTCAGCTGATGGCTGGACATGTGTATGTGGTACAATAAACAAAGGAAAGTTCTGTCAGAATTGTGGAAAGCCAAAGCCGGCAGGAGCACCGATTTATAAGTGCGACAAATGCGGCTGGGAGCCTGAAGACAAATCTACACCGCCGAAGTTCTGTCCGGAGTGTGGAGATGTTTTTGACGATAATGATATGATATAATTAAGCTATAAAAAAAGGACACCGCGTGGTGTCCTTTTTTTATCTTATAATAATAAAATTTTATTTGGATTCGTAAGTTTGAATTCGTTCTTTCACATTTTCCTGAAGGTTACGGTAGAAGAATTGGTAGTCATACAGATGATAAATCCCTTCTTGGAAAATATCAAGGACAGGCGGATAGTCTTCTGAGGTTACATCTGTAACTTTTAATGCTCCTCTTAGCTGATCAATATAGGCACCTGTGAGTGCAGGAATTTCGGTAACAATGTTTCCGTTGTAATCTGTAAAGCAGGCACCCTTATTTAGTGAACGATCTACAGGGGTTCCGTCAGTTCTCCAGTTCAGGGGATTAATGGAAAGTGTTTTTGTTCCCTTCGGAATCATTAGAGAGTCGTCTACATTTTCCGCTTCGCTGTTAAAAGATACAATAACTCCACAGTCTGACGAACCAGTGGCAAATTTTAAGTTTGGATTTGCTTTCATTTCTTCCTCTGTAATACGCCATCCGATAGCGTAGCAGGCAACAAACCTGTTCATGAACTGCTCATCTTTACTGAAATCCTTCAACAAACGGATACATAGTTCAGCACCCTGAGAAAAACCGGCAAGAATAATTGGTCTGTTATCATTTTCCTGTGCAAGATAATACTTAAATGCGGATTTGATATCTGAATAAGCGATTTTCAGATAAGGCGCTCTTTCTTTTTCCGGGAGAGAATATACATTTAAACCAACCTGTCTGTAGTAGGGCGCAAAGAATCTGGCGTTCTCATCATAAATTCCTTTTTCCATATTTGTGGCACCCAGAAAGTTTTTCTTTGTTTCATCATCGCTCATTTCCATATTAAATGAGTCTGCGGTTCCACCATATACGGTAGGACAGATGAAAAATACATCTGCAGCTTTCTGAGATGCATCAGTCTCACTATAAACCCAGTTAGTCTGAACTGAATAATCAATCACTTCCTTTTTTGTACATCCACTAAGTGCAAATGCCACAAGAAGAAATAATAGGGAGATTTTTTGAAGATTTTTTTTCAATGCGTTATGCTCCTTTCTGTGAATACTGTGTTTGCCCTGAATACAATAGAGTGAGATGCGTTATGCGTATCTCACTCTATACAGAAAATATATAAAATAAATATTAAGCTTTTTCTTTGGAAGATTTAACCATTGTGAAACAGATAATCATGGCAACTATGTATAGAACTAATGTGACATAGAGTACTGCCTGATAGCCTGTCGGATTCACTTTAATGATTTCCGAAGTACCGTCAGCAAGTGTATGTGTTAAATCCACTTCTGAACCGAACTTCTTAACAATCCATGTTGCAAGCTGATTTCCTGAAAGACCGGCAAACGCCCATGCAGAAAGTGTAATTCCGTGAATTGCGCTAATGTTTTTCATTCCGTAATGGTCTGCTAAAAGTGTTGGAACATTACGGAAACCACCGCCGTATCCAGCATTAACAACGAACAGGAGAATGAGAACAAGTACCATAAAAAATGTGTTCTGTCCCATATTTGAAATACCCTGCGTCAAAATAACAAGACCGGTTGCAGCAATTGAAAGAATGAAAATGATTTTATAGATTGAATTTCTGTCCTTAAAAGAATCAGCCCATGCAGAGAAGCCTAATCGTCCACCTGCGTTGAAAACTGCAGTAACTGAAGAAAGAATACCAACTACACCAACCAGTCCGATACATTTAATAATCATTTTTTCTTGTGAAATCAATGCAAGACCACAGGTGATATTAATATAGAACATGAGCCAGATACCAATGAAGGTGACAGGCTTTGATTTGATGACATCAATTGCACGTGCACCCTTTGCGGAAGCCTCTTCGTGCCAGCCTTCCGGTTTTGCGAGGAGCAGATGTCCAACAAACATCATAACAAAATACACGCCAGCCAGAATAATGAACATTTTATAAATTCCACCCTCACCGAGTGAATCAAGCAAAGCCTGCATGATTGGACTTGCAATCGCTTTTGCAGCGCCAAATCCGGCTACGGCAAGACCTGTTGCAAGACCTTTACGATCCTCAAACCAGAGCATTAATGTTTTAACTGGAGAAAGATATCCGGTACCAAGACCGATACCCATAATAAAACCATAGCAAACATAAATTCCAATCAGAGAAACGAGACTTCCTGGATGTGTGCCGCCATACCAGATTGAGAGACCTGTACCTGCCATACCAACAGCAAAGCAGATAGTAGCAATCAGTGAAGAACGATGGATGTCTTTTTCTACGATGTTACCTAAGAACGCAGCTGACATTCCTAAAAAGAAAATGGCAAAGCTGAAAGCCCATTCTGTTGCAGCCTTTGAAAAACCAATATAATCTGCAATCTCCTGTGAAAAAATTGACCAGCAGTAAACAGTGCCGATACTGCAGTGTAGTAAAAGAGCAGGAATGGCAGCTCTTGTCCATTTGTTACTATACTTACCCATTGAAATACTTCCTTTCCTTATCTTAAAGTTTTCTGTGTGCTTGCATAAAAATGAGAATAAGTCACACATCGTTTATTATATACTA
>CAZOHM010000002.1:0-109867 GCA_964579795.1 uncultured Lachnospiraceae bacterium
AGAGAGGTATATTGTATGAAATATTGTACAAAATGTGTGATGCCGGATACGAGACCGGGGATTACTTTTAATGAGGCGGGAGTATGCTGTGCGTGTCAGGCACATGAGTCAAAAAAGAAAACAGACTGGGATGCCCGTTTTCAGGAGCTTACTACACTTTGCGATAAGTATCGTGGAATGAATGGTGCAGGATATGATTGTATGATTGCAGTGAGTGGTGGAAAAGACAGCCATTTTCAGGTTAATCTTATGAAAAATGTCATGAAGATGAATCCAATACTAGTCAGTGTAGAGGATAATTTCCCAATGACTGATGCAGGTTTGAATAATATTCATAATATCTCTGAGGAGTTCGGCTGCAACATTATCAGTCTAAAGCCTGACATAAAGGCTCAGAAAACCTTGATGCGATACACTTTTGAGAAATACGGAAAACCGACATGGTTTATTGATCGCTTGATTTACAGTTTTCCGCTTCAGATGGCTGTAAAATTCAACACACCTCTTCTTGTATATGGAGAAAATATCAGTCATGAGTATGGTGGTGTGGATGCAGAGGAAACATATTCTGCAAGAGAGCAGATTAACAATGGAGTAGCAAATGAAATGAATTTTGATGAGCTGTGCAAGCTTGACGGAATTGACGAGAAAGTGCTTGCTATTACAGCTGCACCTTCTGAGGAAGAGCTGGCGAAGCTTGACCCAATGTATGTATCATATTTTGTACCATGGAACAGTGTGGGTAATTATAATTTTGCAAAGAAACATGGTTTTCATGATCTTGAAGGAGAATGGGAAAGAACGCAGACGGTAGAGCAGTTTGACCAGATTGATACAAGAGCCTACTTAGTACATCCATGGTTGAAGTATCCAAAGTTTGGGCATTCCAGTGCAACTGATTATGCGTCTCGTTTTATACGATATGGAATGATAAGCAGGGACGAGGCAGTGAAGCTTGTAAAGGAGCATGACGGAAAGCTTGATCCGAAGTGTGTAAAGGATTTTTGCGATTTCCTTGGATATTCGGAAACAGAATTCTGGGGGATTGTAGATGGCTTTTATAATAAAGACATATTTAAAAAGAACGAATTGGGTGAATGGGAGCTGAAAGAGCCCATTCAATAATCTAGTTAATTATTGAGAGACAGTATGGTTGCAATTGACCATACTGCCTTTTTGAGTTATAATATATTGTATATTTTTGTGCTTATTTTGAATAGAAGGCAGGTATTTAGATGAAATATTGCAAGAATTGTGTGATGCCGGATACAAGACCGGGAATTACTTTTAATGAAGCCGGAGTATGCTCCGCTTGTCAGGCTGTTGGCAGGAGAAAATCAATTAACTGGGAGAAGCGTTATCAGGAGCTGGAAGCACTGTGCAACAAATATCGTGGAATGAACGGCAGCTCGTATGATTGTGCAATTGCAGTCAGTGGCGGTAAGGACAGTCACTATCAGGTTCATTTGATGAAGAATGTCATGAAGATGAATCCGATTCTTTTCAGCGTCGAGGATAATTTTCCTATGACTGCTGCAGGACTTCATAATATCAAGAATATTTCTGAGGAGTTTGGCTGTAATATTATCAGTCTCAAGCCGGACATCAAGGCTCAGAAGACGTTAATGCGCTATACCTTTGAGAAATACGGAAAGCCGACATGGTTTATTGACCGTTTAATTTATACATTTCCGATGATGATGGCGTTGAAATTCAATACACCGCTTCTGGTATATGGTGAGAATATCAGCTATGAGTATGGTGGAGCGGATGCCGTAGAGACATATTCTGCAAGAGGTCTGATTGACAATGGTGTGGCAAGTGATATCCCAATGGAAGAGCTTTGCCATCTTGATGGGATAGATGAAAAGGTGCTGGACTTGACGAAAGCTCCGGACATGTCAGAGCTTGCAAAGCTGGATCCAATGTATGTTTCTTATTTTGTTCCGTGGAACAGTGTGGCAAATTATCATTTCGCAAAGCAGCATGGATTTCATGATTTGACTCATGAGTGGGACAGGACACAGACAGTCGAGAATTTTGATCAGGTTGACAGTCGTGCGTATCTTGTTCATCCATGGATGAAATATCCGAAATTTGGTCATTCGAGTGCTACGGATTATGCAGCACGATTTATTCGCTATGGGATGATGGATAGAGAGACAGCGGTAAAGCTTGTAAAGGAGCATGATGGAAAGCTTGATCCAAAGTGCGTACAGGATTTCTGTGAGTTCCTTGGTTATTCAGAAACAGAATTTTGGAGGATTGTAGATGGCTTCTACAATACAGATATATTCATGAAGAATGAATTAGGAGAATGGGTATTAAGACCGGAAGCATAAACCGGAAACATAAGACTGTATCTATGAGAGGGTAAAATAATGCATCAGAAGTTAAAGAAAATAAAGAACCTTTTTTTGCGTCAGAGTTATCTGGATGCGTGGACAGATTATGAGGCGAGTCTGTCAAAGAAAAACTTCCCAAAGTGGGATTACGTGATTTTGACTGCGTCTAATGAGGAACAGGCAAAGGCTTATCGTGCACAGATTAATTACAGACTGGAAAATAAGTTCCTGCCACTTGAGACAAAGTACGCAGTGCTTCCGGATCCTGATGGCAAGCGTGTAGGTTCCGGTGGTGCATCGTTTAATGTGATTCGATATATTGTTGAGGACTGTGGAGAGCAGACAGCAGATGTATTTATGAATAAGCGTATTCTTGTTATCCATTCTGGTGGAGACAGTAAGCGTATTCCACAGTATTCTGCATGTGGAAAGCTGTTTTCACCGGTGCCGAGAGAGCTGCCAAATGGCAAGCCTTCTACACTGTTCGATGAATTCATCATTTCCATGTCGGGCATGCCGTCCAGGATGAAGGAAGGTATGATGACGCTTTCGGGTGATGTTCTGCTGCTTTTTAATGCGTTGCAGATTGATTATCAGTTCAAGGGTGCTGCAGCCATTTCCATTAAAGAAAATGTAATGACAGGCAAAGACCATGGTGTGTTTCTTAATGACGGAAATGGTGTAGTAGATGCGTTTTTGCATAAGCTTTCTGTGGAACAGCTGACTAAGGCCGGCGCTGTTAATGAGTCGGGAGATGTGGATATTGATACTGGCGCAATTGTATTTGACAGTGTTGTGCTTGGCAGACTTTTTTCTTTGATTAGTACAGATGGAAAAATTGATGAGGATAAGTTTGCTTCCTTTGTGAACGAAGAGGCACGTGTCAGCTTTTACGGAGATTTTCTATTCCCTCTTGCAAAACATGCAACACTCGAGGAGTATTTTGTTGAGGCTCCGGAAGGAAAAATGTGCGATGCACTGTTAGCCTGCCGTGAAAAGATATGGAATGCATTACATGATATCAACATGTCACTGATTAGTCTTGCGCCTGCAGAGTTTATTCATTTTGGAACGACACACGAGCTGTTAGAGCTGATGGACAGTCAGATTGGGGATTATGAGTTCCTTGACTGGAGACGCTGTGTCAGCACGAATGCAGCTTCGGATGTGCCATATGCAGTTAATAACAGTCTGATTAAGGAATCAACGATTGGCATGGGAAGCTATATGGAGAATGCTTATGTTTCCGATGCAATTGTAGGAGAAGGCAGTATTCTGTCACAAATAGAAGTGGAGCATATGACGGTTCCAGCGCACGTTGTACTGCATGGTCTGCAGCTTACAGGAGGAGGTTTTCTTGCTCGTATTTATGGCGTGCAGGATAATCCGAAAGGGACACTGCTTGAGGATGTAAGCTTTCTTGATACAAAGCTTTCTGTGATGTGTGAGAGATATCAGCTTAGAGAAGTGTTATGGGACCGGGAGGCATCAGCATATTTGTGGACTGCAAGACTGTATCCGGTAGCGGACAGCTGGAGCGAGGCGTGTGAATCTGCACTGCTTCTTTACAGAATGTCGAGACTTACGGCAGAGGATGCCGAGGTGGAGCAATGGAAGAACAAAGTGCGTCACAGTCTGGAATCCGGTTACAATGCAGCTGATGTTGTTAATATAGTATGCTGGAATCATGAGCTGGAAAGCCAGATTCTTGTAGAAAAGTATATGAGTGCGATTACGGTAAAGCAATGTGCAGCTGATGCGATTCGTATTTTTGGCAAGGTCGGGATTGATGAAAAACGGCTTTCTCTTTTGCTTGATAAAACAGAAAAAGCGGATTTCTCTACAAAAATCAGAGTTTATTATGACCTTTCCCGCTATTTTTCAGAGAAGAATCTTTGCCTTAACGGTGTCACTGCTGAGAGCCTGGAGGAAAAATGCTTTGAGGTCATTCGTGTAACGATTTATGAGCATGCAATGGAAAGCATTTCATATAAAGAAAACAGACAGATTTGCAAAGATGAAGTGACGGTACAGCTTCCGGTACGAGTGAACTGGGGAGGCGGATGGACTGATACACCTCCGCATTGTATGGAACAGGGAGGTGTCGTATTAAACGCTGCCCTGACTCTTCGTGGGAAGCTTCCGATACGAATAGAGGTAAAACGACTATCAGAGCATAAAGTTGTTTTTGAAAGCAAGGATGCCGGAGCGATTGAGGAATTTACAGAGCTTGCACCACTTCAGAACTGCAATGACCCGTTTGATTTGGTTGCATTACATAAAGCCGCATTGATTACATGCGGATTGATTATGCCAAAAGGCAAAGAGAATGGCAGGACACTGACAGATATTCTAGACGCGATTGGCGGAGGGGTATATCTTTCTACAGAGGTTGCCGGAATCCCGCGTGGTTCAGGTCTTGGAACGAGCAGTATCCTTGCAGGTGCATGTATGAAAGGCTTGTTTGAGTTTTTTGGTGAAGAGAAGAGCGAGGATGACCTTTACCAGGCAGTACTTTCTATGGAGCAGCTGATGAGCACAGGCGGTGGCTGGCAGGATCAGGTCGGCGGACTTACATCCGGAATCAAGCTGATTTCCACAAAGCCGGGTATCGAACAGACAATTAAGACAGAAAAGCTTGATATTTCTGAAGATACGATGCAGGAGCTTAAAGAACGGTTTATTCTGATTTATACAGGTCAGCGCAGATTGGCGAGAAATCTGCTGCGTGATGTAATCGGTAATTATCTGGCAGGAAGAGAAGTGTCTGTTCACGCACTGGAGAATATGAAAAAGCTGGCTGTCCTCATGAAGCTGGAGCTGGAGCAGGGAAATGTAGATGCCTTTGCGGCACTTTTGAATGAACATTGGGAGTTAAGTAAGCAGCTGGATGAGGGCTCAACCAATACTTGTATTGAACAGATTTTCCTCTGCTGCGAGGACCTGATTGACGGACGATTTATTGCCGGTGCCGGTGGCGGCGGATTTTTACAGGTAGTACTCAAGAAATCTGTTACAAAGGAAATGCTCAGAGAACGTCTGCACAGCGTATTTCAGAGTAGCGGCGTGGACGTGTGGGAATGTGAATTGGTGTGATGTTGAAAGGAAAAAAATGAAGAAAGTAATTATTATCGGCGCAGGACCAGCAGGTTTGACAGCAGCACATACTCTGCTAAAAAGTGGGAAGGATTATGAAGCTGTCATATTGGAGGAAAGCGACCAGATAGGTGGTATTTCAAGGACTGTTAATTATAATGGAAATCGAATGGACATCGGCGGCCACCGCTTTTTTTCGAAGGATGAGCACGTTATGCAGTGGTGGACAGAAAGAATGCCGCTGCAGGGAAGTGATGCATATGATGACAAGCTGCTTGGTCGCAGTAAAACGCTTGCCAAAAAAGGACCGGATCCTGAAAAGGAAGACACGGTAATGCTTGTCAGACAGCGTATTTCCAGAATTATTTATAAAAAGAAGTTTTTTGATTATCCGATTTCCATGAAACCGCAGACCTTTATTAATATGGGATTTTTGCAGACGATGCGGGCGGGCTTCAGCTATCTGGCTTCGACTGTTCACAAGAGAAAAGAGGATTCTCTCGAGAATTTCTACATCAATCGATTCGGTAAGGTGCTGTATTCGATGTTTTTTGAAGGCTATACAGAAAAGCTTTGGGGAAGACATCCGAGAGAAATATCTGCTGAATGGGGAGAACAGCGTGTGAAGGGTCTTTCGATTTCCGCTATTTTTCTGGATGTGTTCAGAAAGCTGTTCACAAAGAGCGATCATCGCAAAACGGAAACCTCTCTGATAGAAGAATTTTGGTATCCAAAGTATGGTCCCGGACAGCTATGGGAATGCGTGGCAAAAGAGATAGAGTCTCTTGGCGGAAGAATAATTAAGCAGGCCTGTGTTGATGTGGTATCAGTTAGCCCTGGAAATGTATTTGTTGAGTATGCGGATGGGGTTTCACAGACAAAAACAAAGCTGGAAGGCGATATTGTGATTTCCTCTATGCCGCTGAAGGACTTAATAGAGTGTATGGGACCTAATGTGCCTATGCAGGTACAGCAGATTGCAAAGGGACTTCCATACAGAGATTTTGTAACAATCGGTCTTCTTGTAAAGGAGCTGAAGCTTAAGAATCGTACGGCGATAAAAACGATAAATGATATTGTGCCGGATTGCTGGATTTATGTACAGGATACAGGCGTAAAGCTTGGAAGAATCCAGATTTTCAACAACTGGTCACCATATATGGTAAAGGAAATCGATCAGTATGTATGGATTGGGCTCGAGTATTTTTGTAAAGAAGGTGACAGCTTCTGGAATATGACAGATGAGGAAAGCCGCCGCTTTGCTACAGAGGAGCTTATTAAAATGGGTGTTCTGGATTCGGAAAATCAGGTGCTTGATGCGCATCGTGAAAGAGTCAAAAAGGCCTATCCTGCATATTTTGATACTTATGCACAGCTTGACCGGGTAGTTTCCTATCTTGATCAGTTCCCGGATCTTTATTGCGTCGGAAGGAATGGACAGCATCGATACAACAATATGGATCATTCCATGGTGACTGCATTTGAAGCCGTAAATAATATTACACAAAACATTTCTGGCAAGCACAATGTCTGGAATGTTAATACAGAAAAGAGTTATCATGAAGTCAAGCGAGAGGAGTGTCATTCGGATGAATCATAAAGTTGTTCATAAATTGACCCCGCAGGCAGTGTTTTTCATTGTAGCGATAGTTGGAATTGTGGGTTTTCTACTCTATGCGTTTATCAGACAGGACACATCCTTATTTAGCTGGCTTGTGATTGAACATAATGCAGATTGGGAGTTTGCTGATTATTTTGCACATGTTTTTTATGGAAAGGATTTGTTAAAGACCTATCAGGCCTATGATGTGGATCCATGCTTTCCGCCGCTTGCCTATCTGTTCTATCATTTTATGTACTGCATCAATCCTGCTATTGAGGCAGCAGGCAGATTAGATGTGATGAATTATCAGTATAATATGTTTTTATTTATTATTTATACAGTGATATCGGCTGTATTGTTTTCCTATGCGGTAATGATCTATTTTCAGACATATTCAAACAGGAAAACAGCAGAAGGATGCGGCAATTCCGGGATTACCGGAAAGAGCTTGTTACTCACCTGTGTAGTACTTTTGTCGGCACCATTTGGTGCAAGTGCTCTGGAACGCGGAAATGCGGTGTTTTTTGTCTGCGCTCTGATGCTGTTTGCACTGGCACTGCGTGACAGCGACAATAAAGTGTGCAGGGAAGCAGCGCTGATATTGATTGCTGTTGCAGCAAACTTCAAGCTGTATCCGGCAATATTGGGTCTGCTTTATTTAAAAGAGAAAAGATATAAAGAGGCAATCCGTTTGATGATTTATGGTGGATTGCTGTTTTTTGTTCCATTTGTCTTTTTTGGCGGAATAGAAGGAATCAAGAATTATCTTGTTATTATGTATCTGATGGAAGGCAGAAGTATTGAACGCCTGACGACGATTCGAGGTGTTGTGACAAGCCTGTTTATGATGCTTGGTGGAGAGGAAATGAAGTGGACAGGACACACAGCCGGAAAGATTATAGAGAATATTTATCTGGTGCTTGCAATGGCAGGCTTCTGGTTTTCCAAAAACAAATGGAAATCGCTGTTACTGCTTGTGAGCCCGATGGTCATTTATGTATCCAGCGCCTACCGCTATACGACAATTTATCTTTTTCTGCCGCTGATCTGTTTTCTTATAAAGCAGGATGAGGAAGAGAAGGGAAGAAACTATATATATGCAGTGTTGTTTGGCGCATTGTTCACGATTCCAATCTGGGCGCTTGGCGGCGAATTGGAAACGGCGATGTATGTAGTAGTATACTTATTGATTTTATTTGGATTAGCAGATGTCTTTTTTGAAATATTAAAGCAGAGAAATATTAGATTATATTATAAATAAATCAAATAATAAATAGATTACAAAAGAAAAGGGAGATGGCTGATGAAAGCGAGAAGTAAAAAACTGCTGGCATTAATATTAAGTGTGGGGATGATGGTTACTTGTCTGCCACAGCAGGCACTGGCAGAAACGACCGGAGTCGTACCGGACAACAAAGGCATGGTGGCAGAAACAGCAGAAACAACAGAATCTGTAGAAGATGGAGTTGGCACTGATATTCAGGATGGAACATCTGAGGTAACCGATACGACTGACATAACCGACACATCAGACATAACCGACATATCAGATACAACCGACACAACTGATATGACTGATACAACGGATACGACTGACACAACGGATACAGCCGATACAGCCGATACATCTGAAACCGATACGTCTGATGTGACAAAGACCAAACCGGTCAAAACGGTTTCTGCAAATAAAGCTGATGATGACACGGTGTCCCAAAATGGTATGGGGAAATTTTACAGACCACTAAGCACTTCAGAAAAAGAAGCTAAGGCGGCATATGGACGTGATCTTGATGCAATGGGTGCAGCTGACGTGAACTCGTATATGAGTAATGAGGTTATCTGCCTATGTGATTCACAGACGGACGCTAGCGAAATCGGGAACAGCTATGAGATAACACTCAAATCTTTTCAGCATGGAGTCGCAGTATTTACAACGTCTAAATCGGTAGAAGAATTGATTAAGGACTCAACGACACAAAGTGATCTGCCTCCACTCTATCCCAACTATATTAGAGAGCTTTGTACGATCAATACAGATAAGGAAAGCTTTACAGATCCATTTACAAAGAAGCAGTCTGAAAGCTTCCAGTGGTATCATGAGAAAATCAATTCCAAATTTGTCTGGAAGGCCTTGGATGAAAATTCGATTTCAAGCCCGGACAGTGTGACTGTTGCAGTACTTGATACTGGAATTAATACAGGTCTTGGTGATTTTGATGAAAGTAAAATTGTTGACAGCATATCAATGACAGAATCTTCTGTAAATGATGACAGCTCCGGACATGGTACGAATATTGCCGGTATTATTGGAAACACAGCCAATAATGTTGGCGGCAGAGGTATTGCGAGTGGTGTCAAAATTATGCCTGTCAAGGTATGTAAAGATATTTCCGCAAATAATCGGCAGATAACGGATGATTTGGTGTTAGCAGGCTTAAATTATGTAATTGAAAAAGCACAGGCGGATAATGTAAGAGTTGTAAATATGAGTTTTGGCAGCAGAGATTATTCCTCTGCCTATTTACCGGTTATTAATAATTTAAGAGATAAGGGCATTACTCTTGTGGCTGCAGCCGGAAATGAGAGCTCCAACGGATATTATTATCCAGCATCCTTTGATGGGGTTATCAGTGTTGCCGCATTGAATTCTGACAATAAAAAATCTGATTTTTCAAATTACGGAGATAAAGTAGATCTTGCAGCACCAGGTGGAGATTATTCACCGGCAACTAACCAGGAAGCGTTTATCAGAGCTGAGGCACTATTTACAGAGGGCACTGTATTTCGCGGAACGTCTCAGGCAGCAGCAATTGTATCCGGAGCAGCTGCTCTTGTAATTGTAAACCATGAGGACATCAGAGACAACTATAGTATAGCAACAGCTGATAAGACAGAGGAGCTGTTAAAATCAACAGCCATAAAGATTACAAGTGGCTATGCAACAGGCGTGGGCTGCGTAGATGTAGCGGCAGCTACAGGTATCTCTACGAATGTATCAATACCTGAGACAGATAAGCTTACGACAACTGCTTATCCTGCAGGAGAAGTCATTCATTTACAGGTACCTTCAGATTCGTCTGCGGCTATTTATTATACAGTTAATGGAAAAGAACCGACACCGGATAAAATGGCGTCATCGGATACAAAAATTTATGATGAAGCTTCCGGAATTATACTGACAGGAAAGGGTACGCTTACAATAAAAGCAATGGCGGTACTCTATGGGAAGAACAGTAAGACTGCAACCTTTACATATAAGCTGCTTGACAATCCGGTAGAGTCAATTACTCTGACATCCAAGACGAGCTTCCCGGCTATCGCTGTTGGAAAAAGTCTTGTACTGCAGGCAGCTGTACTGCCAAGCTATGCAAAGAACAAGTCAGTTGTCTGGACCAGCTCTGATACTTCTATTGCGACAGTCAGCAATGGAACAGTAACAGGACAATCCATAGGATATGCAACGATACGTGCAACGGCAGCTGACCAGTCCGGCAGCTATGGTGAAATTACAATTGAAGTAAAGCCGGCAACAAAGACAATTGGAATTGATTATGCAGATAAAATCACTATGAGCAACGGAGATCAGTTTAATCTGAAAACATATGTGCATATCTGGCCGGAGGATGCCTTGCAGGAAGTAACCTATGCCTCCAGCAATCAAAAGGTTGTCACAACAACTGCAAATGGAATGTTGACAGCGGTCGGAACGGGCTCGGCAAAAGTTACAGTGACGGCAGCAGACGGCACAGGAGTAAAGGATACGATTCCTGTTGTTGTACAGACAGGAGTAACAAATATTGCCATTAGTGATAAGGCTGGAATTAATAAGGTGGCGGCAACGAAGAAGCTGACGCCGATTGTGACATTTAATCATGGCGCATCCAAGCCGGATAATCAAAAGCTTACGTGGACAGTGACAACTGGTGCGACTTATGTATCTATTGATTCTAAAACGGGTGTAACGACTGTCAAAGGTGGGCTGACAAGAGAGCAGGATATTACTATTAAAGCGACCTCTCAAGTAGATACGACCAAATTTGGTACCTATACATTTAAGGCATATCCGATTACGACAGCGATTAGAATGAATTATACTAATAAAATGGAAATCCCCAGAGGCGCCAGTATGGACAGCTTCTTTGTTTCCGATAACGGGGATCCGCTTGTAGCATCTGTAGAGCCGTCTTTGAACGGCACGACACTGACAATGGCACGATACAAATATACAAGCAGTGCACCTGCTATTGTTTCTGTCGATGCAGTTACAGGAAAGTTCCGCGCCATGAAGCCAGGTACAGCAACACTTACGATTACAGCACAGGATGGTTCAAATAAAAGTGGAAAAATCACATTTGTAGTAGTTGAGAAGGTGGAAGGAATCAGCCTGATTAATAAGACAAAGGTGAATGTATTGTACCCAGGTAAGAAAATAGTATTTGAACCATGTGCAGTTCCGGCTTCTGTAAAGCTCGGAACTTATCGCAAATGGTACGCACTGAATAATTCGAACTGGAATATTAATGGAAATGATTATGTGAAAATTTCAAATGGAACGGTTACAACGACAGGCTTAGTGGGCGGTGTAACACCGGGACAGCTTGAAATGATCAAATTCAAATACTGGCCTACCAAAACGGATTATGATTCGCTCTTTAACGGAACAAGTTTTACTGAGACTGCAAAAATAGAGCTTTATCCGACCGGAACAGAACAGATTGTTCTGGATGGAATTAATGATAATACAAAAACCATTGAAATAGGAGAGACGTTCCTGATGTCTCCAAGAACGATTCCGGCAAGAGCATGCCAGAAGTATTATACCTATACGACAAGCAATGCAAAGGTTGCCAAGGTCTATACAGACGGGACAATTGAGGCAATCGGAAACGGAACAGCCAATATTACTATAACGGCTGGTGACGGAAGCGGAAAAAAGACAGTATGCAAGGTGATAGTAGCGCAAAAGGTAACAACACTGACTGTTACAAGTAATAATAATCAGGCTATACTTGCTGCGGGAAGAGCTTTGCAGATGTATGCAGCACCAAACGCAAATGCAAACAATAAAAAGGTAACCTGGACTGTTACAGATACCGTCGGTGGAATTAATGCAGCGGCAGCTTCTGCTCCTGCTCCAACAGGTGCTCTGCCATCTACCCCATCTGCCTATGCAACAATCAGTGCGGCAGGTCGCTTAACAGCCAAAACGAATGTGACAGCAGAACGGGAAGTGACTGTGACTGCTACTGCCGCAGATGGAAGCGGGACAACAGGATATATGACAATTAAGCTGTATCCTGCCATGAGTACGCTTAAGCTAAGCAAAACAAAACTGACTCTTGGTCTGGATGCACCGGCTACGGGCACTTATGTAACAGAGGAAGTGCTGACGATTACAGGAACAGAAGGAGCTTATAAAGACAACTATACTGTAACGTCTACAAATAATGCAATTGCAGCTGCTTCTCTGACAGCCGATGGTGATTTGAAAATCACAACAGAGGGTGCAACAAAGACTGGAACTGCCACGATAAAGGTAATGGCGCTGGATGGTACAGGTAAGTCTGCTACATGTGCGGTAACTGTTGTACAGCCGGTAATGGATCTTGTGATTGCACCGGCAAACGGACAAACGACACTGGCTGCAGGAAAGAGTCTTGCTATGAGGGCAACGATGAAGACAGGAGCCAATAAGAGTCTGACCTGGTCATTTACAGATGAGAGTATGAAGCAGTATGCTTCTATCAATGCGACAAACGGTACAGTGACAGCATCCCCTCGTGTAACTGATGACGCGGTAGTAAAAGTTCGTGCAGCAGCAAAGGACAACAGTGGAGCTTTTGCAGAGTCTGATTCAATTACGATTTATGGATCAACTCAAGCTGTAGCGACTATGAAGGTTTTTGATGAATATTCTCATGAAGTCAAAACAGTTAATATGTTTACAGATGACATGCAAAGAACGTTTTCTGTAACCGCTTATGATAAAACAGGAGTTCCGGTAACGCTTGACGGCCGTATGAGTATTACAAGCAGTAATGAAAAGGTTGTGCGGATTGTTGACCAGAATGAAATGGGATGCACGATTCAACCCGGCGGTTTCGCAGGCTCAGCAAATATTACATTTAGAGCAACAGATGGAAGTGGAAAATTTGCGACATTAAGCGTTAAGACGACAAAGCCGATGCGCCAGCTGAGAATAAAGAGCAGCACAGGTCTCTATGATGCAGCCTATGGAACAACTCTTCAGATGCAGGCAACGACAACCTCTGATGCAACGAACAGACAAATCACCTGGAGTCTTGGTGAAGGAGATGCCGCCTATACAGAGCTTACTTCGTCAGGGCTGTTGAAACCAAGGAGAAACTTCAGTGAAGAGCATACAGTGACTGTCATAGCGACTGCAAAGGATGGCAGCGGTACTACTACTTCAAAGCAGGTGACACTTTACGCAAAGCCGATTGTAATTACACTGGATGGTCCAAGTACAGTAAGAACCGGCAACGATAATCGAATCACACTGAATGTCAGTGCGGAGGGTGCTCAGACACCATGCCAGAAGTTTAAAGTAACCTACACAGCTGGTGCAGCAAAAGTTTATCTGAAAAATGACGATGCTACACAGCTTGAAGTAGTCGGATATAAAATCGGCTCAACGGTCATTACCGTGATGTCACAGGATGGCAGTAATTACAAAAAGTCATTCAAGATTACTGTTACTAATTAACTGCAGCACATTGTATTTTTGAAAGGTAGGATACCATGAAAAAGTCACAGCTTAAAGTTCGTTTGATAGCACTGCTGCTTGCTGTAGGAATGATAATAAACGGATTTCCCATGCATGTATCAGCAACAGAAGCTGAGAATGTACAGAGTCAGCAGACAGAGACTGTTTCTGTAAATGAAATTGATACAGAAACAGATGTAGACTCTGTGGAGTCTGCTTCTGTAACGACTGGTACAGTGTCAAAAAATGGTGCCGACAATCTTGTTTTGGATAGTACCGTTTCGGAAAATACCGTTTCGGAAAATACCGTTTCAGAAAATACAGTAGGAACGTTTTACCGTGAGCTGACATCTGACGAGCAGGCAGCAAAGGATATGCTGTCACAGGATCTGGATGCTCTTGATGCGTCAGAGGCGGGTGAAAGTTATGATTCTGATGAAGTTATTTGCTTATGCGATTCTAAAGAAGAGGCTGAACGAGTTGCACAGGCTTATGGTGCGATTGTAAAATCATATGCCTATGGTGTAGCAGAGCTTGAAATACAGAAAATGCCAAATGTCGCTGCGACAATGTCACTGGCAGCTGATCAAACGAATAATCTGCCGGCTGTTTATCCGAATTATTATCGTCAGACTGATACAATTGATACGCACAATGAATCTTTTTCGGATCCGTTTACAAAGCAGGACAATAGTCTGTATTATGACTATCATGAAGTGATAAACTCCAAATTTGTATGGCATGAGGAAGAAGTGAATCCTGAGCTGAAAAGCAGGATTGAGAGTATTGCAGTAGTAGTAATCGATACAGGAATCAATGAGGATCACGAGGACCTGCAGGGCATAATCGTGGATCCTGTCAATACCGTAGCGGATGAAGCTGATGAACAACAGCCTTATGATGACCTGAATGGTCATGGAACAAAGGTAGCAGGTACAATAGCTGCGCTCGCAAATACGATGGGTGGACGCGGAATTGCCTGTGGAACAAAGGTTATACCTGTAAATGCCAGAGATGTGATTACGGGAAACCTAAAGGATGCAGCAATAATCAGAGGTATCAACTACGCCATCGAAAGGGTGGATTCCAGAAATGTGCGAGTCATCAATATGAGTCTAGGCTCTGAAAGTTTTTCTTCTGTTTATTTGCAACCGGTAAAAAATGCAAATGAAGCAGGTATTGTTGTATGTGCCAGTGCCGGAAATAGTAACAGTCAGTCTGTGCATTTCCCATCTGACTGTGATGGAATTATAAGCGTTGGCGCTGTGAATGACAAGCTCAAGAAGTCAATGTTTTCAAATTATGGGAGCAAGGTTGATGTGTGCGCTCCAGGAGGAGATCAGGGTGCCAATGCCAAAGCTGACAATTATTATACAAAAGAGTATTTTTATGTACCATCGATTAATGGGACAGACCAATATGACCATTTTTGTGGAACATCAACAGCGTCTCCGGTTGCCGCCGCAGTGACGGCACTTTTGATTGCAGGTGATGAAAACTTCTATAACAACAAAACTGCTGCGACTGTTGCGCAGGTGGAGGAACGTCTGAAAAACACGTCTAAAAAGGTGAATACCGGCTACGCACTGGGCGTTGGCTGTGTAGATGCAGCTGCGGCACTTGGTATCGATGCGGTGGCACCGCTGCCGACTGCGGATGCAGCAACGGGCTCAACCATTACACCCGGTACACTTTTGAGTCTGCAGACAGAAAATACAGATGCAGCAATTTACTATACTACAAATGGGAAGACTCCAACACCGGACGCGATGAATACGACGAATACACTCGTATATAATGACACAGATAAAATCGAACTGTCCGGAAAGGGATCTGTTACAGTCAAGGCATTATCGGTACTGTATGGGAAAACAAGTAAGGTTGCAACCTTTACATATAAGTATGCAGATTCTCTTTTAGATACGGTACAGGTGACTGTAAAGAATGGGAGCACCGGTGTAGCAATTGGAAAGACTCTGGCTTTACAGGCTGTTGTGCTGCCTGCCTATGCCAAAAATCAAAAGGTCAACTGGAGCAGCAGTGATACTTCTATAGCAACTGTCAATTCAAATGGGGTTGTTATGGGATTGGCACTTGGTAGTGTCACAATTACTGCAGTGGCTGCAGATGGCTCTGGAAAACAGGGAACGATAGATATTACTGTTGCAAATCCGGTTACATCCCTGACAATTATGGATGGATATCAGACTGTATTGGAGGAAGGTGCTACATACAGCTTATCTCTTTATAATCCGACTGATGGATTAGGAAATGTGGACGTACAGCCGGCTGATGCGACCGGTTCATTTGTATTTACAACATCTAATAAAAGTATTGCATCGGTAGATGAAACTGGTACAGTTACAGCAGTTAAGACCGGTACAGCAACGGTTACAGTGACAGCCGGTGACGGAAGCGGAAAGAAGGATACGATTCAGGTCAAGGTGCTGACCCCTGTTCGGACCATTGAGATTACTGATAAAGCAGGAATTAATAAAATATCTGCAAAGCAAAAGCTGACTCCTATTGTCACATTTAACGGTGGAACAAGCAAGCCCGACAATGTGAAGCTTATCTGGAGCATCACAGACGGAGCAGATTTAGCGACAATTAATGCCACTACAGGTGTAGTGACAGCAAATAAAGTAATTGAAGCGGCAGGTACAATTACAATTAGAGCGACTTCACAGGCAGATGCTGCAGTTTATGGGGAGCTGACTTTCAATGTTTATCCGTTAACTGATGAGATTGTTACAAAGGCATTGGCATATATTGGAAAGAAGGATGCAGCCTATTATTTCTCATCCTATGTGAGTGCAGTGTATCCAAGTGATACTGTAAAACGTTATCGATACACTAGCAGTAATCCGAGTGTTGTAATGATTAATGAGGATACCGGATACCATCGATGCCTGAAAAGCGGTGTGGCAAATCTGACAATGTTAGCCTTGGATGGTTCCAATGAAAAAGCAACTGTTAAATTAACGGTAACTGCATTAACCGGTGTCGGTTTTATAAATGACAAGAGAAATATTGTCTATCCGGGGAAAAGTCTGACTTTAAAGCCGGTTTCCATTCCGTCAACAGAAACACTGTATGCGAATGCATATAATCGGGAATGGTTTGTCCGTGATGGTTCATATTATTATGATTCGCAAAATGATTATATTAAGGTAACAAATGGTGTTGTATCACTCAAGAGTAATGCAGAGCCTTTCACCAGTATGAGAACAGACTATGTCCGGTTCCGCTATTGGAGTACGAAAGATGCTCATGATTACCATTATGATGACAGCTCTTATTATTTTCAGAAGTTTGTACCTGTCGAGGTGTATCCAAAAGGCACAACAAACGTTGTTCTTAATACGTCTGCTGCAACAATGCAGATAGGTGATACAGAAGTACTGGAGCCATCATCATTACCATCGAATGCGTGTCAGTCTTACTATACGTATCAGACAAGCAATGTAAAAGTTGCAAAGGTCTACACGAACGGAACCGTTCTTGCAGTCGGAAACGGAACGGCAAATATTACTGTAACAGCCGGTGACGGAAGTAATAAAAGGGCAGTGTTTAAGGTGACTGTTACCCAGCCTGTCACATCAGTTGCAGTAAGTGGAAAAAACGGTCAGACGACCCTTGGCAGTGGAAAAAATCTTCAAATGGTTGCTGCAGTCAATGCCAATGCAAAAAATAAAAAGGTAACATGGTCATTGGATGGGGAAGATGATGCAATGTATGCATCAATCAATGCAGGCAGTGGTCTTCTTACAGCAAAGAAAACAACTACACAAGAGCATGCCGTAACCGTGAAAGCGACTGCCGCAGATGGAAGCGGAGTGACAGGAACAACAGATATTATGCTATACCCAGCCATGACAGCACTGAGTCTTTCTAAGACAAGTCTGACTCTTGGTACAGTAGAGCAGGGGGGATTCCATACATCTGAGGATTTGACTGTAAACGCTGCACCGGCGGCTGCATATAATACAGATTTTACAGTTACTTCATCTAAAGCAAGTGTTGCTACTGCGGTATATGCAGGCAATACACTGACTGTGACGGCACATGCAAAGGGTACTGCTGACATTCGAATAACAGCTAAGGATGGTTCACAGAGGTCAGCAGTCTGCCGTATAACGGTACAAGCACCGGTTACATCTCTGAATATTGCATCCAAAACCGGTATGTATGATCTTGCAGCAGGTAAAACTCTTCAAATGACTTCAACAGTCAATGCAGATGCAAATAACAAAGCGGTCACCTGGTATTTTACTGATGACGAAGCAAGCCAGTACGCAGAATTGAATACAAAAACAGGCATTCTGAAAGCAAAGAGTGTTGGAAGTATACAGACAGTTTCTGTTTTTGCAGTTGCATCGGATGCAGGAGGATATACATCTGATTATGTGGATGTGAAAATTTATCCGACAGCAGCAGCTTCCGTTAAAATTAAGGAAACAGCAGCTCCATACAATATAGTAAGTAAAGCAACAGTCTGTACAGGTACTGATATTGGGACGCTGACTCATACAGTCAGTCTCTTGACAGAAGTGTGTGCCTCTACCGGAGCTCCAAGTGATACGATTTGCCAGGATGTCAAAGTGACAAGCAGTAATTCAGCAATAGCAACTGCATCCGCATATACATATGATGGAAAAAATTATATTGATATTAGTGCTGGAACAAAAACCGGTCAGGCAACTATCACTGTAATTGCCAATGACGGAAGCAGTAAATTAGCAAGAATGGCAGTAAAGACTGTTAATCCACTTAGAAATTTAAATATTAAATCTTCCACAGGTCTGTATACAACAGCTTATGGAACAAGTCTGCAGATGCAGGCAACAACGACCTCTGATGCAACTGATAAGGGAATTGTCTGGAGTCTTTCAGAAGGTGAAGATGATTTGGCAACAATTACAGCCAACGGTTTAGTGCGAATCAAAAAACTGGATTCAGGCAGCTATGATCTTCATGTGACAGCGACTGCTCGTGACGGAAGTGAAACGAGTGTATCAAGGGTAGTTGAAATATATAAACCGGCAACTGCAATTGTCATTTCTGGACCACGGGAAGTGGCAGCAGGAAGCAGTATTGATTTGACTGTTACATCAACAGGGACTGATGTGTATCAGAATTACAGTATCACATATACTACAGGAAGTGCGAAGGTGTATCTGAACAGCAGTGACGGACAGTCACTGAAGGTTGTTGGATTGAAAAAGGGAACAACTACAATTACAGCCGCTGCCAGAGACGGAAGCGGGAAAAGAGTTTCGTACCAGGTGAAGGTTCTTTGATTTTTATTGATGTATCAAATATGATTACTAAGGAGGAGAGAGATGTTTTGTACAAAGTGTGGCAGAAGTCTGCCGGATGATGCGAAGTTTTGTACAGGGTGTGGAGCAGCTGTAGGAGATGAGCCGGAAGAAATTCCTGCTTCTAAAGAAACTCAAATCCAGACAGATGTTCAGACAGATGCTCAGACAAATGTACAGGCTGATGTCAGAAAGGATGCTGTAGCAAAGACGTCAAAAAAGAGTTATACGTTGGTGTGTTCGATTGTTGGTGTGTTAATCGCAGCTGCTGTAGGTATTTGTATTTTTATGGTTCTGGATGGAAAAGGGATTATAAAAAAGGCGGCACAGGGAAAACCTGAGACAGATATGGAAGAATCTGTTGCTGAAGCATCACAGGAGAATACATCCGAAGAAACGACAGAACTGGCTGCTGTCGAGCCCACAGCAGAAGAAGGTTCTGAGGAGACAGCAGCAAATCAGGCTGTGACCGAGACGACACCTGACACAGCAGAAGATGCAGCAGAAGAGCTTCCTGAGGAAGAGGCTGTTGTGTTCGAACCATGGGATATTGATATTGGCTCTGAGATAAATTACATAGAATCCTGGTGTAAAGAGACAGATCAGAATCTGGACAACTATACCTATTATGATTTTGGTGATTTCAGCTGCTATGCCATTCATGGAACGCCTGTAAAGGTTATCGTAAAAAAAGGATATAACGGCTGGGACTATAATCGTGAATATTATGGTACATCCATCTTTTATGTACATACCTACAATGTAGGCGAAGACCATAAATTCTATTTCAGCGATTTACGGCTTATGCGATATTTAGATGAAAATGGCATAGTACATGATTACGGTGAGGAAAACTGGGCTGACATAGTTTCATTAAGTGAAAGAGCAGAAAAAGAACAGAAAGAGCTGTATGATTACATTACTAAAAATATTAATTAATCTGTATGATATTTTTGGACAGCGACAGGAGGGAAAATATGTTTTGTGAAAATTGTGGAGCACAGATAGAAGAAGATGCACTTTTCTGCAATAAATGTGGTGCAAAACAGGATACAGCTGAGCCAGTAGCAGCCAGTCAAGAAGCTTTCGGACAGAATGCAGCAACACAGCAGGTAATGGATCAGCAGACAGTGGGTCAGCAGGCGGCATATGCACAGCAGCCTGTGCAGGCACAGAAAATTACTGCACCGATGCCAGCTGGTCAAAAGCTGTTAATTATTGAGCTGGTCGTTTTTTTGCTCGTATGCTTTGGCGCTTACCAGGTAGGTACTAAATTGACGGAGCCAAAAACTGTTGCAGAAAACTACTTTAAGGCAGATGCAGCAGGAGATTACAAAACGCTTTATGGAATGCTCAACTTACCAGACAGCAAGCTTCTTACATACGATTTATTTATGTCAACTATGCAGAATACCCAAATAAAAGATGTTGCCAATTTCAAGGTTAAGGAAGACAAGGATTTTGGTGATGAAGATGCAATTTCAAAAAGCTTTTTCTGTGAATATATTGCAAAGGGTGATACAGAGCCGCAGACAGAGAAAATCAATCTTGTTAAGCTGAAAGAAAAAAAGTGGCTGTTGTTTGATACGTGGACAGTTTCACCTGCTAATTTGGTTAATGACTATGTAATAACTGCTCCAAAGAATGCAACTGTAACACTTAACGGAATGAATGTATCCGACATTGCAAAAAGCGTAGAAGAAGGAGACGGATATAATTACGAGCCTCAATATGTATCTTATTGCATGCCGGCAATGTTTGGTGGAGAGTATGACTTAAAAATGCAGCTTCCATATGCAGAGGATTTTGAAGAGCAGATTACAGTAGATTGTTATTCACAGAGTGTACGTCTGATGGGAGAAATTGTACCAACAGAAGAAGCAGAAAAGCTTTTTTCGCAAATGGCAGGAAACATCGTGCAGGTATTTTATTCAGACGCACTAGCTTCGAAAGACTTTGGCACATTCATTGCCAACACAAAGCTTAGCTGGTCAGAAGAAGAGATTGATTCAGTTAAATACAGTTACGAGGATGAAGTTTCAAGACTACATGATAATGAACGTGAAATTATTCAATCTATAATTCCTTCTGATATGAAGTATGAGATTCAGGAGATGTCAATTAACAGTAACGGAAATCTGGAGGCGAGAGTTTATGCAAATACAAAGCTGACTGTTAAGCGGGAAAAGATTGATGTTGACTGGTGGACAGGAGAGGAATCCAGAGAACAGGATGAATATGAGACAAGTGATTCCACATCTTTTTGCTTTGAATTGATAGACGACGAATGGACGGTTGTATCCAAGTCGTATTATTAAGAATTCAGAATTCATTTCTGAAAATACGAGAGAGCCAGTATACAGTAGTATACGGAAACGGAGGAAATATGGGTAATTTTTGTAAGTATTGTGGAAAACCATTAGTAGACGGAACTTGTGACTGTGAGAAATCCAAGACAGCTCAGAACGCACAGCCAAATGCGGCAGCTCAGAACGTGCAGCCAAATGCGGCAGCTCAGAACGCACAGTCAAATGCGGCAGCTCAGAACGTGCAGTATCAGCAGGCAATTGATGCGTCTAAAGTGCATTTGAACAATTCAAAAGCGATGTTTTTTGATTTCCTGAAAAATCCAATGGAGATGATGTCAAAGGTTACTGCAAATCAGGATAAGATGTCACCATTGATTCTTGGTATCCTGAATATTGTGATTGTTATTTTATTCTGTATTATCAGAATTCCTTATCTTGATGGCAGTATGAAGTTTGGTATTGGTATGAGAATTGCTCTTGTACTTGTTGCAATTGTGATTGCTACAGCTACTATCACATTTATTTTTTCCAGAAAATACAATCCGACAATTGGATATCTGGATGTGCTGTGTGTATTCTGTCTGACAACAATACCGACATCTATTTTGATTTTAGCTGCTTTTTTCATTTCCTATGTGAGCATTCCTCTTGCAGCACTGACTGTTGTGATGGGACTACTTTCCTGGATTATTTTATGCGCAGAGGCAGCGAATGTATGTTTGAAGGTGTCAAAGGATTTCTCGTTTTGGATTTCAATTATCATTATCGGGATTGTATTACTGATTGCTTACGCTGTAGGAAAGAGTATTGTAGTCAGTATGATAGAGGATACAGTGGGAGGTCTTTTAGACTTTGGCGGAGATTTTTTAGATATGCTCTAGATAGTAAATCAAGCATTCAAATATGTAGTTTATAAGGCTTTTTGGGAGGAATCGATATGATGCTGGATCATAAGGCCGCCGTGATTACAGGCGGCAGCATGGGACTTGGTAAAACAATTTTACAGAGATTTATAGAGGAAGGCGCAGATGTTGTCATCTGCGCCCGCAATCCCCAGGCATTAATGGAAACAAAAGATGAAACAAGAGGGTGGCTTATTCGAGAAAATCAGCGTATAATAGCAGTAAAAGCAGATATTTCAATTGAAGCAGAAGCAAATATGGTTGTAAAGACATGCGTAGATACACTTGGGAAAATAGATATTCTTGTTAATAATGCTGGCGTGCACGGAGCAAAGGGTGAGTTTGATCTGGTTGATCTTGATGAATGGAAGCAAGCTATTGAGGTCAATCTGTACGGAACGGTTCATATGATTCGTGCTGCTGCTCCATATATGAAGGCACAAAACTATGGAAAAATTATCAGTATTTCCGGCGGTGGCGCTACCGGTGCGAGGCCTTATTTTTCTGCATATGCTGCTTCAAAGACAGCAATTGTCCGCTTGACAGAAACGATTGCAAAAGAATGGGAAGATTACAATATATCTATTAACGCAATTGCACCGGGGGCAATGAATACACGTCTTTTGGAAGATATTTTATCTGCAGGAGAAGAGATTGGTTCGGAGTATGAAAGCGCACTAAAACGTAAGGAAAATGGTGGTGAGCCAACAGATACCGGTGCGAAGCTGTGTGTATTTTTGGCAAGTGAGAAAAGTGACGGCTTGTCCGGACGACTTATCAGTGCAGTTTGGGACAACTGGGAGACGCTTGACAGTCATGTGACAGAGGTTAGTGGCAGTGATATTTATACACTTCGCAGAATCATTTCCAAAGACAGAGGTTATGACTGGGAAAAATAACTTAATAGTAAATGTAAAGGACTGTAGAAAATGAATGTAGGAATTGTAGGTTGTGGACTGATTGGGAAAAAACGAATGAATTCCATTAAGGAGCCGCACAAAGTGACTGCTTTTTGTGATGTGAATATAGAGCGTGCCAGGGCACTGGCCGGTACTCGAGAGGATGTATTTATTACAGAGGATTACAAGGCATTATGCGAAAGTGAAAGGGTAGATCTTGTAGTCGTATCGACACTGAATAATCTTCTTGCACCGATTACACTGTACGCTGTTTCGCACGGGAAGCATGTTATCGTGGAAAAGCCGGGTGGAATTTCTTCTAAGGAGCTCGAACCGATTCTTAAGACAATTAAGGGAACAGACTTAAAGGTGAAGGTAGGGTTTAACCACAGATATCATCCGGCTATGCTGAAAGCAAGAGAAATATTTGATTCCGGAGTGTGTGGCCCACTGATGTTTATTAGAGGACGTTATGGACATGGCGGAAGAGTTGGATATGAGAGTGAATGGCGTTCGGATGCAACTTTGAGCGGCGGAGGAGAAACGATTGATCAAGGGGTGCATTTGATTGATCTGTCACGATGGTTTATGGGCGATTTTCCAACAGTTGAAGGGTTTGCTGCTACCTATTTCTGGGATATGGATGTGGATGACAATGGATTCATGTCACTTCGAACAGCTGATGGACATGCTGCATGGCTGCAGGTGAGCTGTACGGAATGGAAAAACATGTTTTCCTTTGAAATATACTGTAGAGATGCAAAGCTTGTAGTAGAAGGTCTCGGCGGCAGCTACGGTCTGGAGACTCTGAGGCATTATCAGATGCTTCCGCAGATGGGACCGCCTGATACAACAATCTATGAATTTCCACGTGGAGATCAGTCCTGGGACAGAGAATTTGAGGATGTTGCTCTGGCAATAGAGGAAGGGCGTCCGCTGACTATGGGAGATATTTCAGATGCGTATGAGGCATTAAAAATTGTAGAGAAGATATATAAACACAGGTAAGTATTTGCGAAGGAGGGACTTTATGAGGAATACGAGTGTGAAAAAACGTAGTGCAGTGTTAATGATAATTGCGTTAATTGTGACATCATTGAATCTGCAGCCGGTTTGGGCAATCGAGGCAGGAACCAATTTTGATAACCATCCTGTTACGAATCCAACAACTGTCAGCACAGATGTTGTACAGGATACAGACGAAACAGACAATGTCGACGATCCTGCTAATCCGGATGAAACGAACCCGGACGATGCTATCACAGATGACACAAACACAGATGACACAAACACAGATGATACAACAATTGACAAAAACACGACTGGAACATCAAAATCTGTTTCAGCAGACAGGATAGAAGCAGTTACGGAGTCAACGGTCAGTGCCAATCAGACGCTGAGCGCAAACTCGATTCAAGATTTTGTCTCCGGTTATCATGAAATTGATTTTACACCTGAGCTTCCGAACTGGGATGGGATCATGCATGTGGAAGAAAATCTTCCGGATTCCTACAACTCTATGACAGCCGGACATATGTCTCCTGTCAGAAATCAGGGATACTATGGTACTTGCTGGGCACATGCCACAATGGCAACAGCAGAGGCATCCATGATTATGCGAGGACAGGCAGATACTTCTTCTGTAGATTATGCAGAAAGACAGCTTGCGTACTTTTTCTATAATTATCAGAATATAAATGACCCTATCGGAAATACATTGGGGGATTATACAAAGGCATTGAAAAAACCATTTTATGATCAGGGTGGAAATCAGTATTTTACTGTATGGGCATTGTCTAATTGGATAGGTGCAGCAGATGAGGAAAAAGCACCATATTCCGGCATCACGAGTGCTGGCAGTGACAGCCTTAATTCATCACTGTGCTTTGATGATCTGGCACATATGCAGAATGGGTATTTCTTAAGCTTTGATGATCCTACTGATATTAAGCAGAATATTAAAGACCACGGCGCAGTGGCTATGTCATATTACGCATATAATACTACAGAAACATCAATATATTATCCAAATAATAACTCCAGTAATCATGCAGTTACGCTGATTGGCTGGGATGATAATTACAGCAGAAGTAATTTTGCCAGTAGTGCATATGGACCGCCACCTTCTGATGGAGCTTGGCTGATCAAGAACAGCTGGGGAACCTGGAATGGTGACGATGGACTGATGTGGATATCCTATGAGGATAAAACAATCTGTGATCCGGTTGTATATGACTTTGCTCCGGCAGATAATTATGACCATAATTATTTTTATGATGGTTCCTGCGGTGCGAACGCTTACTATTTCCCAAGTGGTACAACCTTTATGAATACTTTTACTGCACAGGGAAACGAGGATCTACAGGCTGTTTCCATAGGTCTGTCTACGACTAACACAGATTACAGTGTGCAGATTTACAAGAATCCTACAAGCTCCACTGATCCGATAAGTGGAACGCCAATGCTTTCTACTCCGGTGACGGGCTCGACTACATATCAGGGATATTACACTGTTCCATTAAATGAATCGGTACATCTGGCGGAGGGAGATAAGTTTGTTGTAGCGTTTACACTTACTAATGATAATAATAGTGATGTATCTATAAATGTGGATTTATCTTATACAAACAGTGACTGGATTCAGTTCATTACGACGCAGAAATCCGGACAGAGTCAGTATTTAGTTCCAGGTTATAGCTTGGGCGATATAGCAAGTCAAAATAGTGCGACATTCCGTATTAAAGCATTCACCTCTGATGCTGTAAACTGGGACTTTGATGACAGTAATTTTGTGGATGACAACAGAACGATTCCGATGGAATACTGCTATGAAGATGGACAGTATACGAGTACTCACACAATTACACTGACAGGAGTGTATTCAGCCACAGATCTTGTATGGTCATCCTCTGATGAGGACGTTGCTGTTGTAGATGAAAATGGTGTAGTAACAGCAATGGGTGCTGGCAGTACAACCATTGAGGCAAGAAAAGGAAATAACAAAAAGTGTTGTACGGTAGAGGTTACAAAAGCAGCAGAATACTTAACGACAGGAACGGCACCGACTTTGACGTTCAGCGGAAGTGCACAGGAACCGCTGATAGATGTTTTTGACGGCAGCACAAAACTTGAAAAGGATAAGGATTACACGCTTTCTTATACTAACAATATTCATACAAATATAAAAGGACAGTCCGCAAATCCTGTACAGGTACCAACCATTACAATTAGGGGAAGTGGGAAGTATACAGGTTCGACAGATGTGGAATTCCAGATTAATCCGAAGGGTATCAGTGCGTTGACATTAGCATCATCTGGTGAAGTAACACCGGCTTCTTTCGCTGAGCTTAGCGCAGGAGTAGAGCTTTCGGATATTGTACTTACAGATACTGCAAACCAATCCCTTGCCGGAAATGATTATCATTTGACGGAAGGTGAAGATTATACAGTCGTATACAGTAACAACACACAGATTGGTCAGGCTACCGCAGTCGTATATGGAAAAGGGGATTATGAGGAAACATCCTCCAAATCAAAAACATTTATGATTGTGAATGGATGGGATATTGATGAAAGTAATTTCTTATCCGGAACACGTACTATTGCTATAGAGTATGAGCAGACAGAAGGACAGGATACCGGTACACATACAATTACAATGAGCTCCGGAATTGCAGCTGCTGATTTGGGATGGACATCCTCAAAGCCGGCTGTTGCTACGGTAGACAGCTTGGGTGTAATCACTGCAAAGGGTGTTGGAACGTCCACAATTACAGGGACCGCAAAAGGCGTAGTCGTAACCTGTACTGTTAAAGTTGTTAAGAGTCTGTCCAAGCTTGTTATCCAGCCGGTAGCAGATCAGAAATTTACCGGTAAGGAAATCAAGCCGGCAGTTGTTGTTACGGATAACGGAAAGAAGCTTGCACAGGGTACAGACTATACAGTTTCTTATTCAGGCAATATTGAGGCAGATGAAACTGCTGTGACACCTACTATTACAGTTACCGGAGTAGGTAAATATTCGGGAACAACAAGTATTAATTTTGCGATAATTCCAAAAAGCGTCAGCAGGCTGTCAATGACGATATCACCGACAAGCATGATTCCTACGTCAGCAGCAGAGCTGGCAGCTGGATTGGAACCAAAGAAAGTCTCACTTCGCGATACATCCAATGCACTGCTTACAGGTAATAATTACTATCTGCGTGAAGGAACAGATTATGAGCTGATTTATTCGAACAATACAGCACTTGGTACAGCGACAGTTACAGCAAGAGGACTTGGAAATTATGCAAATGATACTGAGCGCACAGCCACCTACAAGATTATCGGAACTTCTATTACAAAGGCTCGCTTTAACGCAATTCCAACGATGCAGTATCGGATTGACGAAGACGGAGCAGCTGCCTGTACACCGGAGGTTTCTGTCAAAACAGGAATTAACGGATATATTCCTGTAGAGGGAACGGATTATACAGTTACTTATTCAAATAACAATAAAGTAGGAACAGCTAAAGCAACCATAACAGGAACTGGTTTGTACTATGGTACAACAACGCTGAGCTTCAGAATTTCAACGATTCCATTTAATGATAAGCTTGCTGACGGAGCAGAAGGTCATCTGACTGTTGGAGATTACAACGCATCAGCATCCAGTGTAACAGAAGGAATTTCAAATCAGGTTTACACAGCAAACGCGATTAAGCCAAATATGTCTGTTATCTACACAACAGCAGATGGTACAAAGACAGCACTCGTTCCGGGGACTGATTATGTGACTTACTACAGTAATAACAAAAATGCCGGAACTGCAAAGATTACGATTCAGGGAAGAGGCGCATTTACAGGAACCATTGTCAGAACCTTTGTTATTGATAAGAAGGATTTGAGTGATGGTCATGGAAGTGTCGTTGTAACTGCTCCGGATATGAAATACACCGGACGCGAAATCAAGCCGACTCCGACAGTTACATATATTTGTGAGAACGGAACACGTGTCGTGCTTCGTAAGGGAGCTGATTATACAGTATCCTACACCAACAATGTTGGAATATCTCCGGGCTCAAGCTTTGGAAATGTGTTAATAAATGCAAAAGGTTATTATACCGGGACTGCATCTACCACATTTAAGATTGCAGGGACAATGGCTTCCAGCTTTAACATTACCATCACGCCGGGACTTGACAATCCGAAGCGTACAAGCTTTGTATTTGACGGAAAGCCGCGTACGTTTGATTATGATAATGATGGCAGTAATGAAGGTCTGACTGTGAAATACAAAAATACTGTATTAAATGAAATGGTAGGTTCCGGAAATAATTATTCCGTAAGCTATATCAACAATGACAAAGCAGGTTATGGACAGGCTGTTATTCGGGGAGAAGGAGATAATGCAGGTACAAAGATTCTGTATTTCAGAATTACACCTCGTCAGCTTCTTACAAAGTATAATGAAGGTATCATTACTGTAAATAATATTCCGGCACAGACATATACAAAATATGCAGTAAAGCCGTCTGTAACAGTGACAGATGCAAATAATACAATTCGACCGGGAGGTGTATTGATAGAGGGTGTTGATTATCGCCTGGCATACATCAATAATGTCCGCAGATCAAGCAATGCTTCTGTAAGGATTATCGGTATGGGCTCGTATTCTGGCACAATCGTAAAGAGTTTCACAATTCAGTAAGCTGAATCAATAAGCGACATAAAAGTAAATAAGCTATTAACATGAAAAACCCAACATGCCTCTCAACGATGCGGATTATGTTGGGTTTTTTGATACGAATAAATACGTTCATTTGATATTTTCGTTACTGCACATAATTTCTAAGCTTTTCTTCTGTTGTTAATTCTCGGTCACCAAGCTGTGCTGAAGCCTCATTCAAAAGCTCCTCCAGGGAAAGCATAGGTGTAGACAGAACAGTTCCACTGTTTGTGCTTAAGAGCTGCTTATTGGCTGTGAGAGCATACAGCTTTGGAACAGATGCAAGTATTTTAAAATCTTTACTGCACAGATAGCCGGTTCCTCCATAGTAATATCCGGAATAGATGATATAGAGTCCGTCTTTGGAGTGGCTTTCTATTTTTCCAATTACAGAATCAATATCTGTGAGAGTCTGTATCACATCCAGTGATTTTGCAGAACGGATTTCAACGGATTTGTCCAGATACTGTACATACAGGACAGAACCGTCATCACTGAAGCCACAAGTCGAAAGCTGTGTCACAGGGAGAGAAACACCTGTTAAGAAAGTGTTTTTCTCGTTGTACAGGCTGAGCATGTCAGAAGCGAGATCTGCAACAATATAATTTTTGTTCACAGGATTTTGCGCAAGCTGTGAAGAGGTCCATGGAAGAATTTGAATATCACCGGTTTTGACTGTGATGTCGTAGGCGGTATTCAGAGCGTCAATTCCTATCAGATGAGAACCTTTCTTTGTAGCAAACAGTGTTGTCATTGGCATTTGTGTCAGTATTTTATTTTTCTGTTCTTTTAAGTTCGGTACAGAAAGGATGTCGATGGAAATTCCGTCCGTATCAAACCATTGTATATACAGCTTTTGTGTCTTTTGATCGAAGCTGCTGCACATGACTTCTTCATATTCCTTTGAGTTCAGTAATGCCCCATCGGTCCAGGAAAATTCATAAACACCTTCAAATGTCACAATTACAAATGAGGAAGCTTTTGGAGCGGAATAAATATCATAAATATATGAGCCTTCCGGAATATCAAGCTTGACGGCATTCTGTGCATCAGACAGCTTGCAGAACACCGGCATGGAATCAGCAATGCTGTAGGCTGCAAAGGCATCTTCTGAATCGCTGTATAAAAGCCTTGAGGTATCAAATGCTGAACAGGTACATAGCTCTGTAGCCTGCTTGTTTTTCTGTTTTGAGTATATGTAAAGGCTTGTGGAATCATCGGATTTTGCTGCGATGATTGTATCTGTCATACAAATTGGTGAGGCACTTTCTGTACGAGCGGCTTCTGTTGGCTCCTGAGTAGTCAATCCGGTTGTCTCCATCATACATTCCGTGTCCCACACCGATCCATCCTGAAGACAGCAACGAATGACAGCTGGTGTCGTATCGGACATCTTGGCAAACTCAACAGGTGAGGTAAAGCTCAGCTTATTCACC
This sequence comes from uncultured Lachnospiraceae bacterium, assembly GCA_964579795.1. Classification (GTDB taxonomy): domain Bacteria; phylum Bacillota; class Clostridia; order Lachnospirales; family Lachnospiraceae; genus JAEYFP01. The sequence continues at coordinate 30,349 of CAZOHM010000002.1, forward strand.
ATAGATTTTTTTTCTGTACTAAACAGCAGCAAATCTGTGTTTGACGGAATCAGCATGATATTGTTTTTGGTGTTTTCCTGATAAGGAAGAGAGGAAATCATCATATAGTCTTTGTAATTAGAAATTACTTTGCCGTTTTTATCAAACTGTACAAGTGCTTCCTGCGATGTCTTTTTGAAGGAGCCAGTGACAAGCGTGTCTTTACCAACAGCAAACACATTTCCGCTGTTATCTACAGTCGCTTCTGTTACAAAGTTGTAGGGAAGTTTAAACGAACAGAGTTCCTTATGCATTTTAACATCACATAGTGCTACTTCTGCGTTTGTACCATCATCATTATAGTATTTTCCAAAGGTCATGTATTTTCCGTTGTCTGATATGGAAAGACCAAACAGAATGCCGTAGTCCTGATCACCCGGTTCGAAACGACAGGTTTCTTCTGTGGAAGCTGTCGAGTATGTCCGGACACTGTAGCCATCTGATGCTGCACAGAAGGATTTTTTACTGCTCAATGCAATCTCACTTACATAAAAATCACTGACTATCGTTTGGACATTTGCATCAGTATTCAGAAAACAAAGACCTTCACTTCCGCCAACAACAAAATGTGTGTCGTCAATGAATTGCAGGTTACCTTCTGCAACAGTACCGGCTGGACAATGCTCGCAGGAAAGCAGCTCCTGTGTTTGCAAATCCCAGATATATAGATTATCTATTTCATCAACAGCGGCGGCATAGGTGCAGGAGTCGTTGACGGTAACACTTCGAAGAGTCGCATTAGCTGTCAGCTTGAAATCAGGCAGATAGGATTCTCCATTATCATATACACGAAGCACATCAGAAAGTGCCCACTGTGCCTCGCTTGTTAATGTCAGACTGTTAGGTGACTGACCCGGAATACAGTCACGAGCCAGAAGCGCGGCGGTCATACGATCTCCCCTTTCGTACAGCTCTTTTGCCCGGGAAGCCTGTGATTTTGACTGCAGACCGCTGATTTCATGAGACTGTCTGTTGATTCTGAGAGCCTGCCATGTACTGATGCTTCCGACTGCAAAGCAGATTGCGGCAACAGCTGTTGCAATGCAGATGTTTCTCTTCAGACGTTGTTCCTTGTGACGCTGCCTTAAATCATCATAGCCACAGCCAATGATTGGTGCTGCCAGTCTGAGGATTTCCTTTTTGAGTCTGCTGTGCATTTGCACCTTGAATTTGGAACGGATATCCGCTGCAAGAGGCTCAACCAGCACATCTTCCTCTACTTCGTTTCCATCTTTGTCTACAGTTTTTTTTGTTGTATGACAGAGAACCTGCGGGAAGGAGTCATTCGGTTCTCCTTCTATTAATAGGGCAAGAATATGATCCCGTCCATGAAGCTCTGTGAATATTTCAATCTCTTTTTTGACCCACATGGATTCCGGGGTGCGTGGGGAACATATGACAATCAGAAATTCCGAATCTGCCAAAGCAGCTGTAATCGGATCCGACAAATTGTCTGAAACGGGAAGCTCATCTTTATCACGAAAGACTCTTGTGATTTTGTGCTTTTGGTCCTTTGCAAATGCTTTGTCTGCAAGGCGTGGTATTTTAAAACTTTCAAGCATTTTATGAAGCTGTTCAGCTGCGTAAATATCCAATTCGGCATGTCTGTAGCTGATAAAGGCATCATATTTATATTTCTTTTCTTCACTTGCATTGTTTTCTGTTTTCTCTGAATTAACTGACATGGAAATCTCCCTTGTTTATATATTATGATGTCAGGGTCAAAAAAGTGATTTGAGTCTCTGACTTGGTACATGACGTTCTGTGCGTTTGTCACGAACAGTCACATTTTATCACAAATATTACAGTTTTTGCAATATGTGGAATAAATACAGTGATAAATTGACATTTAATGATGGATTTGATACGATACTAAAAGTGTGTACAGACAATGTATGGGGATACTGTACATGATTATACAGAGGGAAGAGGGAAATAATTATGAAGATGAAAAAAATCAGCAAGCTGCTTACTGCAATTTTAATGACGGCAGTGTTTGTTGTAACAGGCGTTTATGGCGTAAATGCGACGACAGCAGATTACTATGATCCCGGCTGGAACAGAGTAAACGGTGTTTTTGTAAACAGCGCCGGTGCTGCTATTCCGGGAGCACTGAAGAGAGGTATTGATGTTTCCTATCATCAGGAAACAATTGACTGGAACGCAGTTGCTGCGAGTGATATTCAGTTTGCATTTATTCGTGCCGGCAGCTTTAAGAGCGGTCTGGATGCATATTTCCATACAAATATGAAGGGTGCGCTTGCTGCAGGTATTCCTGTTGGAATTTATGTATATTCCTATGCAACAACACCGGAAATGGCAGCGCAGGAGGGCTTGTTTGCGGTTTCCTGTGCAAGAGACTATCCGGTTTCTTATCCGATTGCTTATGATATTGAGGATTCGTTCCATAAGGGAATGACACCGGATCAGTTAAAGGCACTGATTAACTCATTCTGCACAACAGTACAGAGTGCCGGCTATTATCCGATTGTATATTCAAGCAAAAACTGGTTTACAACGCGTATCGGATCAGTGTCACAGGATACATGGGTAGCGCAGTATGGTCCTGTCTGCAGTTATCCGGGATATTCTTTTTGGCAGTCTACCAGTCATGGCTGTGTGAATGGTGTACCGGGAAGAGTTGATGTTGATTTCCAGTTCAAGGATTATTCCTCAGTAATCATTTCTGACGGATTCAAGACTGTCAACGGTAAAACCTTCTTTATGGAAAACTACATGATGCATAAGGGATGGCTTGATTATAACGGCAAGCGGTATTATATGGAGCCGTTGTTAGGCGTTATGCAGACCGGATTGTTTGCAGATGGTACAGGTATTTATTATCTTGGCGAGGATGGTGCTATGCAGACCGGATTAATTCAAATAGCTGATAATCAGTTCTATTTTGAACCGACAACCGGTGTAATGGCAACAAACACAACTATTAAGATTGGAAAGAAGAATTATATTATTGATGCGGTCGGTATTGTTCACGCTGCACCATAAGAAATATCCAGAAATCATATAAGAGCCGAAATTACTTTGCAAAGAGTGATTTCGGCTCTTTTGTCATATGTATGGTATTTATTGCACATGTATTATTGAGACATGTATTTGTATATTTACAATATGTGTTTACAAGTGTCTTGTCACATGTAAAATAAAGTGGTATACTATGACACAATACATGCAAATGAGTTACAAGGAGGAGAACATGCAGTTACAGCTAAAAGATGAGATTCAGGCTTTGAAAAGAGAGAAACATGCGCTGATTCTGGCACATTACTATGTACCCGGAGAGGTGCAGGAGATTGCAGATGAGATAGGGGATTCTTATTATTTAAGTAAGCTTGCAACGCAAACTGCTGCAGAGAGGATTGTTTTCTGTGGTGTGGCTTTTATGGGAGAGAGTGCAAAGCTGCTAAATCCGGAAAAAAGGGTGTTCCTGCCTGATAAGTCAGCGGATTGTGCGATGGCGCATATGGCACAGATTGAGAGCGTGGCACAAATCAGAAAAACAACAAAGGATCTGGCTGTTGTCTGTTATATTAATTCTACGACTGAACTGAAGGCATGTTCAGATGTATGTGTGACATCCTCAAATGCTGTGGAAATTGTAAGGAAGCTTCCGAACCGGAATATCTACTTTATTCCGGATGAAAATCTTGGCAGATATGTTGCAAATCAAGTGCCGGAAAAGAATGTGATTTTGAATAACGGATTTTGTCCGATACATAAGTCTATTTCTGCAGACGCAGTAAAGAAGGCAATCAAGGAGCATCCTCAGGCTGTATTTGCAGTACATCCGGAATGCACGCAGGAGGTGCTGGCACTGGCATCCTATGTAGGCAGTACAGCAGGGATGATTAGATATATGACAGAAAGTACAGCAAAGGAATTTCTTGTTGGAACGGAGGAAGGTGTTTTGTTTGAGCTAAGAAGGAGAAATCCGAAGAAGCAGTTTTATCCGGTAATGGAAAATCAATGCTGTATGGATATGAAGAAAATCACACTGCAAAAGGTTGCAGATGTTCTTAGAGAAGAAACAAATGAGGTAGTAGTTAATGGTGATTTACGTGAGGCTGCCATGAAGCCGTTACAGCGTATGCTGGAAATGACTGACTAATACAGTCAACAGAAAAGAGGAGCTATGAAAACAGATATTTTGATTGTTGGGAGTGGATGTGCAGGACTGTATTGTGCACTTAAGCTTCCAAAAAGCAAACAAATTACAGTGATTACAAAATCTGATGCAGAAAGCAGTGATTCCTTTCTTGCGCAGGGCGGAATGTGCATGCTTCGGGATGAGTCAGATTATGAAAGCTATTTTACTGATACAATGAAAGCTGGACATTATGAGAATGACAGAAAATCTGTGGAAATTATGATTCGCTCTTCGAGAGACGTTGTGAAAGAACTGACTGAATACGGTGTCAGATTTCAACGCAAAGCAGATGGTCAGCTTGATTTTACAAAAGAAGGGGCACATTCTGCAAAACGAATAGTATTTCATGAAGATATTACTGGAAAGGAAATTACAGGTAAGCTTTTATGGCAGGTGAGACATCAGAGTAATATTAAAATACTGGAATATACATGTATGATGGATCTATTGACCACATCGGATAATGATAATTGCTGCTGCGGAGCTGTTGTGAGAATGCAGGATGGTTCCATAGAACAGATTCATGCGAAGTGGGTCGTGCTGGCAACCGGTGGAATTGGAGGACTGTACAAGCATTCTACAAATTTCAGACATCTGACAGGAGATGGGATTGCAGTTGCCATTCGACACAATATTGCACTGAAGGATATTGATTATGTCCAGATTCATCCGACTACATTATATACAAAGGAAGGTGAGAGAAGCTTCCTGATTTCTGAATCAGTACGTGGTGAAGGTGCTAGGCTGTATGATAAAAATGGGAACAGGTTTGTTGATGAGCTGTTACCGAGAGACTTATTAACCAAAGCGGTCAAAGAACAAATGAAGAAGGATGGAACGGATTTTGTATGGGAGGATTTAAGACCGATTCCGATGGAAACACTACATAAACATTTTCCGAATATTGTGGAACATTGCAGGAAAATGGGGTATGATGTAACAAAGGAATGCATTCCGGTTGTGCCCGCACAGCATTATTTTATGGGAGGAATCAGAGTGAATCATGTATCTGCCACTTCCATGGAACATTTATATGCGGTAGGCGAGACAGCGTGCAATGGAGTACATGGGAAAAACAGGCTGGCAAGCAATTCTCTTTTGGAGAGCCTTGTATTTGCAAAGAGGGCTGCACTGGATTTGACCACAAAGGATGCTGAAGAGTTGTGCAGGATGACTGCCCATATTGCCAAAGAGTATGATAACTGCAAGGAGGAACAGGTATGTATGATCAGGTAACATTGAAATTAAATATTGACCCATTGATTCTGAGTGCTTTAAAGGAGGACATTACAAGTGAGGATGTATCAACCAATTGCGTAATGCCAAATGAGAAGCTTGGAGAGGTGGCTTTGATTTGTAAGCAGGATGGAATTATCTGTGGACTGCAGGTGTTTGCGAGAGTATTTGAATTGCTGGATGCGTCATCCAGAGTGGACTTTCTTGTGATAGATGGGGATGAGGTAAAGACCGGACAGGCGCTTGCTAAGGTCCGAGGTGATATTCGTGTACTGCTCAGTGGAGAACGTACGGCATTGAATTATCTGCAGAGAATGAGCGGTATTGCTACCTATACACATGCTGTTGCAGAGCTTCTTGAGGGAACGAAAACGAAGCTGCTTGACACGAGAAAGACTACACCTAATAATCGTATATTTGAAAAGTATGCCGTTAGAATCGGCGGGGGAAACAATCACCGCTATAACCTTTCTGATGGTGTTTTGTTAAAGGATAACCATATAGATGCGGCTGGCGGTGTGACCAAGGCAGTTATGATGGCAAAGGAATATGCACCGTTTGTCAGGAAAATTGAAATCGAGGCAGAGACACTTGATATGGTCAGAGAGGCAGTGGAAGCAGGGGCAGACATTATTATGCTTGATAATATGAGCCACAGTGCCATGTGTGCTGCTATGGAAATCATTGCGGGTAGAGCCGAGGTGGAAGTATCTGGTAACGTAACACGAGATAATATTGCAAATCTGACGGATCTTGGTGTAGACTATATTTCATGTGGTGCGCTGACTCATTCTGCGCCGATTATGGATATTTCATTAAAGCATTTGCATGTGCTTTGATTTGACAGGAAGGGTTGCTATGAGTGGTGAAGAGCGCAGAGAAAAGATTATTTCTATTTTGGAAAGCAGCAATCATGCAGTATCAGGAGTGGCTCTCGCAAAGGAGCTGGAGGTAAGCCGTCAGGTAATCGTACAGGATGTAGCTTTGATTCGGGCAAGAGATATTGATATTTATGCGACCTGCAGGGGCTATGTGATTAACAAACAGAAGGAATACAGTCGGATTCTGAAGGTGCATCATACAGAAAGTGATGTGGAGCAGGAGCTATCGTCAATTGTTGATCTGGGTGGCAGAGTAAAGGATGTGTTTGTCTTTCATAAGGTATATGGTGTCATCAAAGCAGATATGAACATTCGCTCACGAAGAGACGTAACTGAATATATGAAGGCACTGGAAAATGGAAAATCAGGACTTTTGATGAATGTGACTTCGGGATATCATTATCATACGATTGTGGCAGAGAGTGAAGATGTACTTAATTTGATTCAAGAGAAGATACAGGAGCTTGGTTTCCTCGCAAGGCTGCAGGAATATGAACCGGTTGATTTCTGGAGCTGATAACCGAAACAGATAGTATATGTTTACTCTGAAATCAACATATCTAAAAAGCTTAGAGCATGTTCTGGATGTGGAGCGTTGATGGCAATTGTAAAGACAGGACGCTTGCCATCCTCATTCATGTCTGGGAAGGTGCCGGCAGTTCCCTGATCATTTAAATATGTGCAGGTGTCCATATAAATTCCGACTGCACGTTTCCTGCCCTCAGTCGTGGAGTAATAGTATTCATATCCTCTGTCAGCGAGCATTGCCTTTTGCTCTTCGCTCAACAAAGTCTCTATATCTGCAAATGCATCTATACTAGCGTAGTTTTGCATGATATCTTCCGGTCCAATCACACAGTCAAGTGAATCACTGGAATACAAAACCATGATTTTCTGCTGATTTCCCATTGTGAGCTGGTCTGACATATCATCTGTCATTTGCATGGAAAAATCAATGTAGAGGTTGTTTTTATCAAGATCTACATTCTCTTTGGATGCATAATCTGCAAGTACAGTGGACTTGTCCTCGTATACAAAATCAGAATTGATAACAACGGAATAAAGATAAACGGGTCTGCTGCTCCCAATCCAGTCGTGTATAAATATTGAAAGAAAAATAACTGCAATAAGCCCCCCAATAATCCATCCCTTATAGTATTCCCAGATATATCCGATTTTTCCTTTTAGCGACATATCCTTTATTTTATTTGTTTCCTGTTTGATTTCGTCCGAGATGGCCATTTTGTTCCTTCCTTCCGGTCTGACCATGCTGTTCTTTTGGTCAGAATGTATTGATTTGATTGAACCGTACTTTGTGCAGTATGCTTTGCCCTTCTGTCCACTTTACAGAAAATAGTATGTTCTGTCAATTGTATGAGGGTGAAATATTTGTGAAGAATTTATTAAATTGCATTGGAAAGTGTTGAGAAGATTTTCCTTATTTGTTATACTGTTATACGAATGATTCAAAGTACAAAAGAGTACAGAGGATAGCAAAGAATGTGAGGAATTATTATGAATGAATCCTATGTGGAATGTATGGTTGCAAGAAAACAGAATCCGTTTGCATTAGTCATCAGAATATTGGTATATGCATTTGCGGGTGCATTTTGTGTAATGGGAGTGATTGGCTATACACTAATGTTTGTACCGGGACTGGCAATGATTGCAGTTAGATATTTTCTATTGCCGGGAATGGATTTGGAGTTTGAATATCTATATCTGGATAAGGAAATTACTATTGATAAGGTTATGTCAAAACAGAAACGCAAGCGTGTGACAGTTCTGGATTTGAATAAGATGGAAGTAATGGCACCGATTCGTTCTCATGCACTTGATTCCTACAAAAGCCGGAATGTTTCCATGAAGGATTACAGCTCGAAAAATGCAGATGCTAATGTATTTGTAATAGCCTATCATGACAATAATAAGGAAGAGATGATTGCAATCGAACCGAATGTGGACATGCTCAAAGCAATTAAGACGGTTTTCCCCAGAAAGGTAATTGAATACTAACTAAGCGGCGATAAAGCAGGTTTTGCAGAAATGTGGAACCTGCTTTTGCAACAAAAAATGCCAAAACTTTGGATTTTTTGTCGATAATTTTGTGTTGTTATAGTGATTGACAGGTATTACGCAGTTTGGTAAACTTGAAAGAAGTTTTACGGAGGATGGACTGCGAGGGTTCAGTTGAAGGAGGAAGAACATGGGTCAGATTGTTTCTGAAGGAATCACGTTTGATGATGTACTGTTGATACCGGGATATTCCAGCGTGATTGGTAATCAAGTTGATATTACGACGTATCTTACAAAGAGTATTAAGCTGAATATTCCGATGATGAGTGCAGGGATGGATACTGTTACAGAGCATCGTATGGCGATTGCAATGGCAAGACAGGGCGGCATAGGAATCATTCACAAAAATATGTCTATTGAAGCTCAGGCAGATGAGGTAGACAAAGTAAAGCGATCTGAGAATGGCGTTATTACAGATCCGTTTTCACTGTCACCGGAGCATACTTTGAAGGATGCAGATGAGCTGATGGCAAAGTTCAGAATTTCAGGAGTTCCTATTACAGAAGGAAAAAAGCTTGTCGGTATTATTACAAACCGTGACCTGAAATTTGAAACCGATTTTACGCAGAAAATTAAGGAGTGTATGACATCAGAAGGGCTGATTACCGCACCTGAGGGGATTACTCTTGAAGAAGCAAAGAAGATTCTTGCAAAGGCAAGAAAGGAAAAGCTTCCGATTGTGGACAAGGACTTTAATTTAAAGGGCTTGATTACAATTAAAGATATAGAAAAGCAGATTAAATATCCGTTATCCGCAAAGGATGCACAGGGCAGGCTGCTTTGTGGTGCTGGTGTCGGTATTACTGCAAATGTACTGGAACGTGTTGAGGCACTTGTAAAGGCAAAGGTTGATGTTGTTGTATTGGATTCTGCACATGGTCATTCTGAGAATGTACTTCGTTGTGCAAGAATGATTAAAGAAGCATATCCTGATTTACAGCTGATTGGTGGTAATGTAGCTACCGGTGCAGGTGCAAGGGCTTTGATTGAAGCTGGTGTAGATGCTGTAAAGGTAGGTATTGGACCGGGTTCTATCTGTACGACACGTATTGTATCTGGTATTGGTGTGCCACAGGTGAGCGCAATTATGAACTGTTATGAAGCAGCAAAGGAATATGGGATTCCTATTATTGCTGATGGAGGAATTAAATATTCAGGTGATATGACAAAAGCGCTTGCTGCTGGAGCAAATGTCTGCATGATGGGCAGTATTTTTGCAGGCTGTGATGAAAGTCCGGGAACATTTGAATTATATCAGGGAAGAAAATATAAAGTGTACAGAGGTATGGGTTCCATTTCTGCTATGGAAAACGGAAGTAAGGACAGATATTTTCAGGCAGATGCCAAAAAGCTTGTACCGGAAGGTGTAGAAGGTCGTGTCGCATATAAGGGAACAGTTGAAGACACGGTATTCCAGCTTGTTGGCGGTATTCGTTCCGGTATGGGATACTGCGGAACACCGACGATTGAGGAATTAAAGCAGAACAGCAAATTTGTAAAGATTTCTGCAGCTGCTTTGAAGGAGAGCCATCCACATGATATCCATATTACAAAAGAGGCTCCAAATTACAGCGTTGAAGAGTAAGTCGACTGCTTGCAATGAAGCGTTTTTAGAAAGGATTAAATGATGGGTAGTTATATAGCAAGAGAATTGCGGGCTGCATTAAAGAGGAGATATACGTATGCCTACGTTCTCGGTATTCTGGTATTGTGTCTGCTGGCTAATATAGCAGTGATGGCATTTCGTACCATTTATGGAACAAACGAGGGAACATATGCTTACAATCTGATAGAATATGCAACCTGGTGTTTTGTGATTCCTTATTACAGTTGTATTTTTATTGCGGATATGGCGTTTGGAAAGACTTATCCCAATCCTCATATCAAGGACAACATCACAAAAAACCTGAATCGGACAAAGATTTATTTTTCAAAGCTGATTACGGAAATTGTGCTGGCAAGTTTTTTTGTATTGATTGCATTTGTTATGTTGATTAGTATTACAACGATATTCCAGTTTAGAGACGGAACAATCAGTGCATATACGATTCAGGATTTTGCAGAGAAGATGTTGTATGCAGTTCCGCTCTGGGTGGCCGGTATTTCGTTTGGCAATATGTTTTTATTCCTGTTTGAAAACAAGAAAAAAGCCTATGCCTGCTTCTTTGTACTGACCTTTGCAATCCCGAGAGTGATTATGCAGCTTGCGGCTGAGCCGCTTGAGCTTGTACCGTTTAAGTTTTTAAGAACGTACCTGATTACACAGAATTTCAGTCTTTTACCTTATCCGGCTGATCCGGCGCGTAATATTCCGCTGACGATTGCATTGGGACTGATTTATGCAGCGATTGCATGTGTGATTGGTGTTGTATCCTATAACAGGAAAAAGGTGGACTATTTATAGTCTGCCTTTTTCTTTACGTAGATTTTACATTCATTTTGCATTTCCTATGATATAGTTATTATGGCTTGAACAGTTATAGCTGGTTGTTAATATACGGTATGCAATGTAAATGGAGGAAAATGATGAGTATATCTGATGTGGGAATGTTATTTCATTTTGCAGGTGGTCTTGGCTTTTTTCTGTATGGAATGAATCAGATGGCGGATGGACTGCAAAAATCTGCCGGAAATAAAATGAAAAATCTGCTCGGGTATTTGACGAATAATCGTATGGTTGCGATTCTTGTCGGTACACTTGTAACTGCGATTATTCAAAGCAGTTCTGCGACGACAGTTATGGTAGTAGGATTTGTTAATGCTGGAATTATGGATTTGACCCAGGCTGTTGGTGTCATTATGGGAGCAAATATTGGAACGACTGTAACAGCGTGGATTGTTTCTTTGGGCTCATTCAGTTCTGTTTTGAAGCCTGAGTTTTTTGCACCGCTGCTTGTTGGAATAGGTGCTTTTGTTCTTCTGTTTTGTAAATCAGGTAAAAAACGGGATATTGGAGAAATTCTGATAGGATTTGGTGCTCTGTTTATAGGTCTTAGCTTTATGTCAGGCGCCATCGAGCCATACAGAGATGCTCCTGTTTTTTCGGATGCATTTCGGTTGCTTGGAAGTAATCCTATTCTTGGACTTCTTGCGGGATTTGTTGTAACAGGAATTATCCAGAGTTCTTCTGCTTCGGTTGGTATTTTGCAGACACTTGCCATGAATGGGATGGTGACATGGAATTCTGCTGTATACATTACACTTGGACAGAACATTGGTACATGTGTGACAGCACTTATCTCGAGTGTTGGAACAGGGAAAAATGCCAAGCGTGCTGCTGTGATTCATTTACTGTTCAATATCATTGGTGCAGTTCTGATGGGATTGTTTATGTTTGGCTTGTTCTCGTTTGAGAAAGAATTTGCAGCAAGTAAAATCAGCAGCGTTGAAATTTCCATTTTCCATACAATATTTAATATTGCAAATACGATTGTACTGCTGCCATTTGGAAAACTGCTTGTTAAGCTTTCTGGCATGATTGTCAAGGGAGAAGATGAAATCAAAGAGGATGATGCAGTTGTTTCAGCAATCCGCCATATGGATGACAGAATTCTGGAAACGCCCTCCTTTGCTGTAGAAACGGTAAAAAAGGAAGTTGTCAGCATGGGAAGATTTGCTTCCGAACATTTTTCGCTGGCTGTAGAAGCACTTAAAGAAAAAAATATAAAAAAGATTAAAAAAGTACGGAAGATGGAGCAGACAATGGATCGTCTAGCTGAATTGACTACAGAATATCTTGTCAAGGTAAGTAATTTGTCGCTGTCAAATGAACAGCATCTTGTTGTGAATTACATGTTTAACGCTGTGACGGATATTGAGAGAATTGGTGATCACTGTGATAATCTTGCGGAGCTTGCAGAAAAATACAGTAATGATGATTCGGAATTTTCTGAAAAGGCAACAAAAGGACTGGATAAAATATTTAAGCTAACACAGGAGGCTGTTGACCATTCTCTAGATGCATTGGAAAAGAATGATATTCAGGAAGCAAAGCTGACAGAGACCTGCGAACAGCAGGTGGACATGTTGGAAAAGGAACTTAGAAAAGCACATATGAAACGTCTTTCAAACAAGCAGTGTAATGCAACGAAAGGTATCATTTTTTTGGATGCGTTGACAAATATTGAACGTGTATCTGATCATGCAATGAATGTTGCTGATTATATTCTTGAAGAAAAATGATAGATTTTGTAGATTTTGTACGAAATTTTTCATATTATTTGTGGAAATTCTTGTTGAAAAAACCGCTCTTTTCGTGTATGCTAGTATTATCGCATTAAAGTATGAAAGGATGTCGTTATGACTTATGTGGAAGACACAGACCGTCCTTCTTTATTTCCCCAAATGACAATTGACATTGGAGAACTGCAAAAGACACAGGATGTATATTCTCAACTTACTAATCTGTTTATTTTTTGTGTAAACAATCAGGGAGAACGTATTACTGAAATGTCCGGCAATCCGGATGAGATTATCAGAGTGATGGGTCTTTTAGAGGAATCACAAATTTCGTCTGTCATCAGACGTGTTTTGGATAGTCCTGTGGAAGAACAGGTAGTGGAGGATACTGGGTATTCAAATGTGAAAATTGCTAGCATTGCTATCAGAACGAGTGGAAAACTGGTACTATGCTGGTTTATTTGTGGTATTTTGGATACTGCTGCAGACGAGAACGCAGTATTGAATGTCAAATCGACGATTACCTATGCAAGCTTTATGAAATCAATTGATTTGCTGCGAGTGATGTCCAAAAAGATTTATGCCAATGCTTTTCTTGTTGAAAATGCAGTCGCAGAGTCTAAGCGCAGTAAAAATGCTGAAATGGAAATGGTTCGTACGTTAAAGCGCAGTGAATCAATGACAGAGATTGTTCAGCTGCTTGACAGCGATGAAAGTTTTGAAGAAGTTTCAAATAAAATTCTTGAGTTTACCGGACGGTATTCTCAAATTTCGCATGCATATGTTCTTCGCCCGAGTGCGAATGAGGATAGTATAGATATTCTTGGTTCCTACGCAGGTAGTGAGCAGACAACGCTTGACGATGTGATTCATGCGTTATCTGTTGAGGATTTGTGCTCAATTGGGGACAAGCCTGCAGTTATTTCGTTTAAGACTAAAATTGATGAGCCGATTCGAGAGTGGCTTGATTCTATCAGTATTTCTGCTCTTGTTATTCTGCCCGTTTTTATTAATCATGTTGCCGCCATGTATGTTGTGTTTGCAGATAATACCGTGAACAAAGCGTGGGAGCTTGATGAAATCAAATTCTTTGGCGATGCAGCCAGGGTGCTTCAAAGTGTTTTGACAAAGCGTATTCAGAAGAACTCACTTGCAAGCTCCTACAAATCGCTCGAGGCAATTCTGGACAATGTCGGAAGTGCAATTTATGTCAAGGACATGGAAGCAGGAGAGATTCTGTTTGCAAACCGGATTTTCAAGAATACATTTGAATTTGAGATGCTGGATGGCACAGTGGAGACTTTGTTTGAGACAAATCAGAAGTATAACACAAATGCTTCTTATTATGAGATTCATTATAAGGAGAAGAGCCGCTGGTATGATCTGCATACTACATTTATCCGCTGGGTAGACGGACGCAGAGTGCTCCTCAGTTCTATTTTTGATGTGACTGACAAAAAGCTGTATCAGCAGAAGATTGAACAGCAGGCAAATAATGATTTTCTGACAGGACTGTATAACAGAATGTGCTGTGAGAGAGATCTTGTTAAGTATATTGATGAAGCAAAGATGAATAACACAAAGGGTGCAGTACTGTATCTGGATCTGGACGATTTTAAGCATATTAACGATGGTCTGGGTCATCAGTATGGTGATGTTCTGCTGAAGGCGATTTCGCACAGTCTGCAGCGTATTGACGGGGTGGAAAATACCTGCTACCGTATGGGCGGCGACGAATTTATTATTATCATTCCAGCAACAAGCTATGGACGGTTTGAAAGTATTATCGAAGAAATTCGTGTTGTATTTAATAAACCATGGTTCTTGAAGGGTGCAGATTATTATTGTACGACAAGTATGGGTATTGTTACTTTCCCTGATGAGGGTGAGACCGTACAGGATTTGATTAAAAAAGCTGATATTGCCATGTATGAGGCAAAGAAGAGCGGTAAGAACAGAACAGCTTATTATGCTGAAAATGCTGATTCCTTATCAAACAAGCGTCTGGATATGGAAAAGAATATGCGTGATGCAACTTCCGAGGGATACAAGGAGTTTGAAGTATATTATCAGCCAATTGCAGATATTCGCAAGAGTGGCTCTCCATGTACCGGAGCAGAAGCATTGATTCGCTGGAATTCCAGTGAGCTTGGTTTTGTTTCACCTGCTGAATTTATACCATTAGCAGAATATCTTGGTCTGATTAATCCGATTGGAAATTATGTTCTTCGTGAGGCGTGCAAGGCCTGCAAACAGTGGAATGAATCAGGGCATCCATATTATAAGGTTAATGTGAATCTTTCGGTTGTTCAGCTTTTACAGAATGATATTGTTGAAACAGTTGAGGATATTATTAAAGAAACAGGTATCAATCCACGTAATCTGACTTTAGAGGTTACAGAGAGTCTTGCAATTAATGATATGGAACGTATGAAGGATATTCTTGGAAAGATTAAGCGTCTTGGTGTTCGAATTGCGCTGGATGACTTTGGAACAGGCTATTCCTCATTGAATCATATTCGTGAAATTCCGCTTGATGTAATCAAGGTTGATCAGAGCTTTGTGGAAGAGCTTGCAGTTGACCAGTATGCGCAGGCATTTGTAAAGATGGTTGGCGAACTCGCGACAGCACTTGGTGTAAAGGTCTGTGTAGAAGGAATAGAAACGGCAGAACAGTTCAAGGTGCTCGACAATATGAATGTTCGGCTTGTCCAGGGCTTCTATTTTGACCGCCCAATGCCAAGGGCACAGTTTGAAAGTAAATATATAAATGAAGCACATTGATGAATTACTATAAAATGAGACTTGTTCATGAATTATTTGATTGCAGATTTACATAATGTATGATATATTATGCTTGACTGAAAAGGTCAAGCATTTTTTGTGTAATAAGCCGATGAAACTATAAATGGAGGACGATAGTTAAATGAATGCTAAGTTTTTTGATGTAAAAAAAGAAAAGCAGGATTCTATCATTAATGCATCACTTAAAGTATTTGCAGAGGGTGGATATAAAAATGCAAGTACGGATGTGATTGTGAAGCAGGCAGGAATCTCAAAGGGGCTGCTGTTTCACTATTTTATCAGTAAACAAGGGTTGTATGAGTTCATATTTGACTACAGCGAAAAGTATATGACACTGGAATTGACCCAAACGGTCAAGAAGGATGAAAAGGATTTTTTTGAAATACTGAAACAGATTGAGCTTGCAAAAACCAGAGTTATGAAGAACTATCCTTATATGCAGCAGTTCCTCAGCAGTGTAAAGTTTGAAACAAGTCCCGAGGCACTGGAAGCATTAGGGGATGCAAGGGATGCCATGACAGGAATCTATAACGCCATCTATAAACAGGGTGACATGACGCGTTTCCATGATTATATTGATGTGAACAGAGTTATCCGAATGATTACATGGATGTCAGAAGGTTATATTAAGGATTGCTTCCGTAACCCGGAACCTAATCTGGATGAGATGCATACAGAATTTGATAAATATCTTTCCATGATTAAGGCACATTTCTATAAGAATATCGAAGAGGAACAACAGGACGAGGAAGCGGTAGAAGAGCTGATGCCAGAACCAGAGCCTGAACCAGAACCTGAACCTGAACCAGAACCTGAACCTGAGCCAGAGTCGATGCAGGAGCCAGAGCCGATGTCTGAGCCAGAGCCGATACAGGAGCCAGAGCCAATGTCAGAGCCAGAGCCGATACAGGAGCCAGAGCCAATACAGGAGCCTGAGCCGATACAGGAGCCAGAGCCAATGTCAGAACCAGAGCCAATGTCAGAGCCAGAGCCGATGCAGGAGCCAGAGCCAATGTCTGCGCCAGAGTCGATGCAGGAATTAGAACCGATGTCTGAAATGCAGTCGGAAATGTTAACAGATACAATGCAGGAGCCGTCTTCAGAAGTAACAGATGGGCTGTTGACTGAACAGGTCGAATATGCAGATGCATACGAGTACCAGTCTACAGATGCAGCAGAGAGCATGCCAGATTATCCAATAGGGTCTTTTGATGAGCCGCAAACCTTTTATTCTCTTGATGAGGCATCATTCTCATCATCTGCTCCGATTACAGTGGATATAGATGGTTATTCAGAAACAGATAGTGTTTCTGTGGCAGATACAAATGCGGATATGACTTTTGATGATGAAATGGATCAGAAGCCTGAAGAAATGAAAGAAGCGGTAGAAGAGATAGAGGAAAAAGAAGAAGAACGTCCGCTCCCACCATCCTCTCTTGGCTCCAATTTGAAATCGTTATTTAAGCAATTCGGAAATAAGAATAATCATAATGGAGGAGCTGGTGGCTCCAGTTCTGGAGGAAATGGTGGAAAAGGAAATTCAGAGGATGATTCAATTACCGAACGAGTTCCTTTTGGAAAAGGCACACCGATAACTCAATAGCTGACTATCGATTTTCTTTATAAGGACCATCTGCTGGGTAACCGCCGGTTAATTTCTGCATACTGCGGGGAATTGCATCGCGTGAGGTTTTCCAGTCAGCATCTTTATTACGGTAATCAAATTTATCAACGAACCAGGAGATATCTTCTTCAATTCGTTTCATATTATTTTCAGTGAGTGCAAACAGCAGTGGGAAGAATTCTTCCTGCTGCTGTTTATTTAGCATGGAGTCAGCAGCCTGCAGAAGTTCCTTCAGGTGGTGAAGACAAAAGCCATTGCTGTTTTTTAGCAGCTCAGCAAATGTGGAATCATTTTTATACAGATAAAAGAATGTATCCATATATCGTTCATAGGTTTTTTCACAGCAGCTGCAGACATAGCAGGAATGCTCTCTTTTTTCGAGAAAGGAAGAAAGGGAGTCAGAGGTATTTTTTTTGAACATACCTGTATTCTGTGCAGGACGGAAGCTTTTAATTTGTGTAGCAAGCTCGGCATTTGTTTTCTTAATATGAGTCTTTAATATCAGAGCATTTCCAAGAGAATTTCCGTAATCATACATCATTTGAAGGTGATGTCTACAAAATCCGGCTTTGTCAGTTGCTTCACGAATATCACTTTCCATATAAGAAGCACCCGATCCTAAGACAAAATCAATTGTATCCTGCTCAAGCTTTCTTTCAATATTGCAAAGAGGACACTCGTCCTTGGCATGAAAGGCGTCATTAAGCGGAATGGTATATAGTTTTTCTTTCATGTATCAAAACTCCTTCTTTTTTATTGCACAGATGTACAGATGTGCTCTATTGCTACAGTTTACAGTGTTTTGGCATAATAGGCAATCATAGATTGCTTAACAGCATAAAATATTATATACTGAATATATAAACATCTGGTTTCTGTTTGATGAAATTTGGAGAAACAGGTGCGACCGGGGTTTACAATAGACTACAGGAGATGGGGTGTTCAGATGGCAAAATTTGTTGTGGCTGGAATTGTCCAGATTGAAACGATTGTAAAGGTAGAACATATTCCGATTCAGTATTATCCGATTGTATCCAGACCAAATTCGATTTTTACAAATATCGGTGGAGATGCATTTAATGAAAGTCTGGCACTGAAGGCACTTGGTGATGATGTAGAGTTCATGTCTATGATTGGAAAGAGCGATGCAGCAGGCATACTGAATATTATTAACTCAGAATATGAGCTGGATGTAAAAAATGTTTATCCTACACTTGAAAAGACACCGACAGCAGTTGTTCTTTATGATAATGAGAGACAGCAACAGATTTATGAAGACATAAAGAATCTGCGAGAGGCTGAGTATGATATGGAGGTATTTAAAAAGGAGCTTGCAGATGCGGATGCAGTTGTTCTTGCAAATGCAAATTTCTGCAGACCTCTTGCAAAGGCAGCAAAGGAAGCAGGTAAGACGCTGGCTATTAATTTCAGGGGATTTTCAGAGGAAAAGGTTCCGTTCAATGATGATATGCTGCATATGGCAGATATTATTTATGTTGGTGATGACAATCTGGTGGATTCCTCTTATGATTTTGTGAAAAAGCTGGCTGATACTTACGGAACGCAGGTTATTATTCTTGGACAGGGCGCAAATGGACTGATTATCTACTCCAGGAAGGACGATTTGATTGCGCACTATCATACAGTTAAGACAAATGAGATTGTAAATACAGCTGGAGCAGGTAATTCTCTGTTTTCCTGTTTCATGCATTTCTATATTGAAACAGGTGATGCAGTACATGCAATTAAAAAAGCACTGTTGTTTGCTTCATATAAGATTGGCTTTATGGGTACCTCGAGCGGATTTTTGACTGAACAGGAGCTTGAACATTGGTATCAGCTGATTTGGCGTGAAAATCCATTGTAATTTTTTCTTGCTATTTTCTTTAAGATACACTACAATAATTGAAATGAGACTCATGGAGAGGCTGTTTGTTGCAAACAGCCTCTTTTGTGGGGAAAAGACATAATATGCGGAGGAAGAGAAAATGGGTAAAGAAAAAGTCACCATTGGTGAGAATGGCATCTATGATGCAAAACAGCTTGGAACTTCAAAAATGATTATTTTAGGGTTGCAGCATATGTTCGCAATGTTTGGAGCAACGGTTCTTGTACCGGCTTTGACAGGATTGAGCGTATCTACAACCCTTTTGTTTGCAGGATTGGGAACATTGCTGTTCCATCTGTTTACAAAGGGAAAGGTGCCGGCATTTCTTGGCTCTTCTTTTGCATATCTTGCAGGTTACTGGGCAATCGCACCAAATCAGGAACAGGGACTTCTTCCATATGCCTGCTTCGGTGTTGCATGTTCCGGCGTTCTGTATTTGATTCTTGCAGGATTGATTAAGGCTTTTGGTGCAAAAAAGGTTATGCGTTATTTCCCGCCGATTGTAACCGGACCGATTATTATTGCGATTGGACTGACACTTTCCTCTTCAGCTATTAATAATTGCAAGGATAACTGGCTTGTTGCGGTTGTTGCCATTGTTGTCGTGATTGTGTGCAATATCTGGGGAAAAGGAATGGTCAAAATTGTTCCAATTATCATGGGTGTTATCGCATCCTATATCGTTGCAGCACTGCTTGGAAAAGTGGATTTTTCAGGTATTGCAAATGCAGCCTGGGTAGGTCTTCCTGTTCAGTATGACAGAACAATATTTGCGATATTCAAGTCACCGGATGCATCACTTTTAATTTCTGCAATTATTACAATCATGCCGATTGCACTTGCTACAATGGTAGAACATATTGGTGATATTTCTGCAATTTCTTCTACAGTTGGTAAAAACTATATTGAAAGCCCAGGACTTCACAGAACACTTTGCGGTGATGGATTTGCTACTATTCTTGCTTCTGTCTTTGGCGGTCCTGCAAATACGACATATGGAGAAAACACAGGTGTGCTTTCTCTTACAAAAGTATATGATCCACGAGTAATTAGAATTGCTGCTTATTTTGCTATCCTGTTTTCTTTCTCACCAAAGTTTGAGGCATTGATTGCGTCTATGCCAACTGCAACTGTTGGTGGTGTTTCACTTGTGCTTTACGGTATGATTTCTGCTGTTGGTGTCAGAAATGTTGTAGAGAATCAGGTGGATTTCAAAAAGAACAGAAATGTTATTATTGCAGCTTTGATTCTTGTACTTTCCATTGGTGTAAAGTTTACAACAATCTACAATGCAGCAGGGGAAGAAGTGATTTCTTCAGGTATCAATTTGACATTCGGAAGCGTTACTGTTTCTCTGTCTGGTCTTGCGGTTGGCGCAATTGTCGGAATTCTTCTGAATGCAATTCTGCCGGGTAAGGATTATGAGTTTGGTAAGGGAGCACCTGGAGATACAGCTGTTAATTTTGAAGTGTAATGAATGATTGAAATAATGAATGATTGAAATGGAGAGAACTGAGCGATGCTTCCAGAACAATTTCTAAATAGAATGGAACATCTTCTTGGCGAGGAATATAAAGCTTTTTTAAAAAGCTATGAGAATACTCAATATAAGGCACTGCGTCTTAATCCGCTTAAAGTGGACAGGGCGCAGTTCCTTGTATCTGATAGTCTTCAACCTGTGCCATGGGAGGAAAATGGATTTTACTATACAGCAGAGCTTCAGCCGGGAAAGCATCCGTATCATGAAGCAGGTGTTTACTATATTCAGGAGCCAAGTGCCATGATGCCGGTAAACTTTTTGGATGTTAAGCCGGGGGAACGGATACTTGATTTATGTGCCGCGCCAGGTGGAAAAAGTACGCAGATAGCAGGGAAAATGCAGGGCAGGGGATTGCTTGTATGCAATGAAATTCATCCAGCGCGGGCAAAAATTTTATCTGAAAACATAGAAAGAATGGGTGTACGTAATGCACTTGTGACAAATGAAACACCGCAAAAACTTGCAGATACTTTTCTGGATTTTTTTGATAAGGTCCTTGTGGATGCGCCCTGCTCCGGTGAAGGAATGTTTCGTAAGAATGAGGAAGCATTTACTGAGTGGAGTCCTGAAAATGTTATGATGTGTGCAGAACGGCAGGATGAAATTCTTGACTGCGCTGCGAAGCTGCTGCGTCCGGGAGGAAGACTTGTATATTCGACATGCACGTTTGCACCTGATGAGGATGAAGGTACAATCTATCGGTTTTTGTGCAGACATCCGGAATATGAAATACTTTCTGTGGAGAAAACAGCCGGGATGGATGACGGTGTTCCTGTGTGGGTACAGGAAACAGAGAAGAATTCGATACGAGATTCCTTAATAAAGACGATTCGCCTTTGGCCGCATCATATTGCGGGAGAAGGTCATTATGCAGCTGTACTGAAAAAGGCAGGGGCTGCTCCAAAGGACTTCGTCGGCTACAGTAGATTTGGACTGGAAAAGTGTATCCAAAAACAGAATTATCAGGAGTATCTGCAATTTCAAAAACAGTATTTGAAAGTGGAGCTGAAGGGTGTTTATTTAAGATTCGGAGAACAGCTTTATCTGGCACCTGAAAATACGCCTTCGCTTCGCTCTCTGAGAGTACTGAGACCAGGTCTGCATCTTGGAACGATTTTAAAAGGACGTTTTGAGCCATCACATGCACTTGCACTTGCTCTTAAACAGGGGGAGTGTGCTCTTACTGTTTCGCTTTCTTCCAAGGAAAATGAAATCTTGAATTATCTACATGGACAGACTTTTCACCTTGACAAGGAAAAGGGTTGGTATTTGATCTCAGTCGATGGGTATAGTATTGGCTGGGGAAAACTTGCCGGCGGAATCATGAAAAACCATTATCCAAAGGGACTTCGAAGACCATGATTTTCATTGACAAATGATATTAATTAAAATATATTAAAAACAAGTTAAATAATTAAAAACCGGGTTTCGGTGAAGGAGCATATAATATATGATATTTCAAACATTAAATGGCACATGGCTCATGAATGAGAAGGGCTCGGAAGCGTATTTAGAGGCAAAAATTCCGGGTTCTGTTTTGTCTGCCCTGCTTGTTCAGCACAGGATACAGGATCCGTTTTTCGGTACAAATGAATACGAAGCAAGAGAGCTGTTTCGTCAGGATTATTATTTTTCCCGGGAATTTGAGGTTTTACCTGAGCTCTATGAGCAGGAGCATATCAGACTCTGCTGCAAGGGAATAGATACGCTTTCTCGTATTTATATTAATGAACTGCCGGTTGGATACACAGAAAATATGCACCGAACCTATAATTTTGAAGTAAAGAATTTTCTTCGCCCGGGTGTGAATGTGATTACTATAGAGATTCAGTCTCCTTTGAATTATATAGAAAATTATCATACAGGCATGGGAAAATCGATTACTTATGTACCACAGGGTGGTATGGCAGGTAATCAGTTTCTGCGAAAGGCTCATTGCATGTTTGGATGGGACTGGGGCGCTCAGCTGCCTGACTGCGGCATATGGAGAAGTATTGATTTGATTGGATACAGTCTGATCAGACTGGATGAAGTAGAAATCATCCAACATCATGAGAAGCGGAAGGTTATGCTGGAAATTCATGTTTCAGCAGAGCTGATACGAAAGGGAACCTATATTATTCAGGCAGAGCTTGTGACACCGGATGGACGTGTCAGCGCGATTACGGAAACGATGGTCGGCAACGAGGTTGTTCTGACAATGGAAGTTGAAAATCCGAAAATCTGGTGGCCGAATGGCTTTGGTGAGCATCCGTTATATACAGTCAGCGTGTTTGCGCTTGATATGAACGGAAATCAGTGGGATTCGAAGAGCTATAAAATCGGTCTTCGTACACTGACTGTGAGTCAGGAAAAAGACGAGTTTGGCAAGGAATTCTGTTTTATGGTAAACGGAGTCAAGATTTTCTCCATGGGAGCAAATTATATTCCGGAGGATTCCATCTATTCCTTTATTACAAAAGAAAAGATTGATTATCTTCTAAAGGCGGCTGTCAAGAGTAATTTTAATACGATTCGCGTGTGGGGCGGGGGATATTATCCATCCGACACATTTTATGAGCTGTGTGATGAATATGGTCTGATTGTATGGCAGGATTTGATGTTTGCCTGCAATGTATATGAATTGACAGAGGACTTCAGGAGAAATATTGAAGCAGAAGCGATTGATAATATTATCAGAATCAGGCATCATGCATGTCTTGGTTTGATTTGCGGAAATAATGAAATTGAATCTGGCTGGTATCATTGGCCGGATATTATGAATCATTCAGATTCACTAAAGCGCGACTATGTGAGAATGTTTGAAGAAATATTCCCTAAAATTGCTGCAGATTATGCACCACAGGTATTTTACTGGCATTCTTCTCCGTCATCAGGTGGAAAGTTTGATGCACCGGATGATGAGACGCGTGGAGACTGCCATTATTGGGATGTATGGCATGGACAGAAGCCGTTTACTGATTACAGAGAGCATTTTATGAGATTCTGCTCCGAATTTGGTTTTCAGTCATTTCCATCAATTAAGACGGTTAAGACATTTACAAAAGAAGATGACCGTAATATTTTTTCAGAGGTTATGGAGAGCCATCAGAAGAACGATGGGGCAAACGGAAAGCTTCTGTATTATCTTTCAGAGAATTTTCTTTATCCAAAGGATTTTGAGAGCTTATTATATATTACACAAATCATGCAGGGAATGGCTGTCAAGTATGGCGTTGAACATTGGAGAAGACAGAGAGGACGCTGCATGGGAACGCTTTACTGGCAGCTTAATGACAGCTGGCCGGTAGCCTCCTGGTCAAGTATTGACTATTTTGGCAGATGGAAGGCGTTGCAGTATATGGCTAAGGCTTTCTATGCACAGATAGCAGGTTCTATAGAACGAACCGGCAATGTCGCAGCTGTTTATATTCAAAATGAGACGCGTGACTTTGAAAGCAGACGTGTGAAAATCAGTTTGCAGACACTTGATTTCCGTCTTCTTCATGAGGCAGAGTATGAAGTGGAAATCAGACCGTTTGAACCATTGAAGGTTTGTGAAATTGATTACACCCCATATATTCAGGGTATTGAAAATCAGGTATTTATGGAGGCAGTTTTCCTGGATGAGGATGATGTCGTTGTATCTTCTGAAATAGAAGTGTTTGTTCCATATAAGCGCCTGGCATTGGAGGGTTCTTCGATTTCCTATTCAGTAATTGAGCTTGCAGATGAGTATGTAATTAGGATGATGTCCGGTGGATTTGCTGCTTTTGTTGAACTTGATTTAAGACAGGCCGATGCAGTTTTCAGTGATAATTTCTTCCACCTGACAAGTAAGAGAGAAAAGGCAGTCAAGCTGAAGAAGTCAGATATCCGCTATCTGAATTATGGAGTACCTGAAATACAGAATGGTTATGAGCTGGAACAGCAGCTTGTAATCAGAACATTACGTGATACTTACTAAGATGAAAAGAGGAATACACAATTATGGCTAAAGCAGTTAAGCTGGCTGATATCGCAGAGAGAGTAGGTGTCAGTACAGTATCTGTCTCGAAAGCATTGTCCGGTAAAGGTGGTGTGAGTAGTTCGGTACAGGAGGAAATAGAGAGAGTTGCAAAGGAACTTGGCTATGTTTCCAAGGCAGATGCTGTGAAAAGAAAAAGTGGCAGTACCGGCAATGTGGGCGTACTGCTTCCTCAAAGATTTATCGGTCAGAATACTTTTTACTGGAGTCTGTATCAACAGCTTGTCAATTCGCTTTCTTCGAGAGGGTTTTATGGAATACTGGAGCTTTTACAGGTTGAAGACGAAAAGAATCTGGTAATGCCAAAGATGCTTACTGATAAGAAGGTGGATGGAATTATCATTCTTGGTCAGGTAAGTGTAGAATATACAAGCTTTATTCATGATGAGCAGCCATTCCCTATGATGTTTCTTGATTACTATATTGGTAAGGGCGAATATGATATGGTCATTTCTGATGGATTTCACGGAATGTATCGACTGACAAACTATCTGATTGAAATGGGACACAGAGAAATTGGATTTGTTGGAACGATTCTGGCAACGAGCAGTATTATGGATCGGTATCTTGGATATGTGAAAGCACTGTTAGAAGCAGGCATTGAACCGAATCCGGAGTGGGTTATCCCTGATAGGGATCTTAGAACAGACAATTTTGTGGACTTTGTATTTCCCAAAAAGATGCCAACTGCATTTGCCTGCAACTGTGATGTTGTTGCATATAGATTGATTCGGAATCTGAAGGAAAAGGGCTTATCCGTACCGCGTGACATATCTGTTGTCGGATATGATAATTATTCCTTTGAGGATGCTCTGCAGGCACCGATTACGACCTATGATGTTGGAATGCATCGGATGGCAGATGCCTGTGTGAAAACATTAATTAACAAGGTGTATGGGGAACGTTATTATAAGGGAGTACAGATTGTGACCGGTCATATTGTATATCGTGACAGCGTAAGACGACAATAACTTTCAGTTACATGGGCTGTCAGTTACAGGAGGTAATAGAAGATGGAAGGACAAATACCAAAGGATCCTGCAATGCTTTTGAGCTTTGTAAATCTGAAATTAAGAGATTATTATCATAATCTACAGGAGCTTTGCAGTGATCTGTCGCTTGATCAGCAGGAGCTTGAGGAACGTCTGGAATTAATAGATTATCATTATGACGCAGAAAGTAATCAATTTATTTAGAAAGCAGCATATGATAGAAGTAAGGACAGTTGAAGGATTAACAGAATGATACTGTATATCATGGAACGAATCGTGCAGCTGCGCTTTCGAATTTTTTCTTTACTTCTACTTGTCGGATTGACTACTCTGGTCTGCGCATATCAAAGCAAACAGGAAGGCCGATGGATGGAAACACAGCTGTCGGTGACAGAAACGGAAACGGAAACAGAAACAGAAACAGAACCAAAACAGAAGCCCAAGATTGCAATTACATTTGATGATGGACCGGATCCGGTCTACACAGAAAAAATACTGGATGTCCTGAAGAAAAACAACATCAGGGCTACTTTTTTTCTTATGGGAAAATGTATTGACGGGAATGAGGAAATTGTGAAACGTATGGCAGAAGAAGGACATTTGATCGGAAATCATACGTTTGATCATGTGAATTTGACAAAACTTCCAGAAGAGGAGAGCTGCAGACAGCTTTTGGAGACCTCAGAGCTGATTGGGGCATTGACCGGACAGAGTGTAGACTATGTCAGACCACCATTCGGAGCATGGGATGAAAATGCAAAGTGCAGAACGGACTTAATTCCTGTGTTTTGGACAATTGATACAAAGGACTGGTATTATCAGAATGCTCAGTTAAGCTTTGATAGTGTAAAACAAATACAGGAAAATGATATTATTCTTATGCATGACCAGTATGCAGAAACTGTAGAAGTATTACAGTTGATTATTGACTACATAAGTCAGCACGGGTATGAGCCAGTAACAGTAGATGAAATAATTATGAACTAAAGCTGAAATCATAAACCGGAGCTGATGATTATGCTTGATTTATTGAGGAGAACATATGGATTTATTCAGTTACATGAGAGAAACTACAATGGAAAAGGAATCCCCGCTTGCTGCAAGACTCAGACCAACGACTCTTGAAGAGGTAGTCGGACAGCAGCACATTATCGGGAAGGATAAGCTGCTTTATCGTGCAATCAAGGCGGATAAATTGAGCTCCATTATTTTTTATGGACCTCCCGGCACTGGTAAAACAACACTTGCCAAAGTAATCGCCAATACAACAAGTGCTGAATTTACACAGCTGAATGCGACTGTTGCCGGAAAGAAGGATATGGAGGACGTAACTGCCAAGGCAAAGGATGTACTTGGCATGTATGGAAAGAAAACGATTTTATTTATTGACGAGATTCATCGTTTTAACAAAGGACAGCAGGATTATCTGCTTCCTTTTGTTGAAGACGGAACAATCATATTAATTGGAGCAACTACTGAAAATCCATACTTTGAAGTAAATGGAGCTTTGATTTCACGTTCTATCATTTTTGAATTGAAACCACTTGAAAAAGATGATATTCGGACACTTCTGGAGCGCGCTGTGTATGACCGTGAAAAAGGTATGGGTGCTTATGATGCAGTAATTGAAGAGGATGCAGCCGCATTTCTTTCGGATATTTCAAATGGAGATGCCAGAGCTGCACTGAATGCAATTGAGCTTGGTATCATGACAACAGAACGTTCCAAGGACGATGGAAAAATTCATATTACACTTGATGTGGCATCTGAATGTATTCAGAAGCGAGTAGTGAGATATGATAAAAGTGGGGACAACCATTATGATACAATTTCTGCATTTATCAAAAGTATGAGGGGCTCTGATCCTGATGCAGCAGTTTTTTATCTCGCAAAGATGCTGTATGCAGGAGAAAGTGTGACGTTTATTGCCAGAAGAATGATGATTTGCGCAGCAGAAGATGTTGGAAATGCAGATCCAATGGCATTGACTGTTGCAGTCGCCGCCGCACAGGCTGTTGAAAGGATTGGAATGCCGGAATCTCAGATTATTCTGTCACAGGCAGTTACCTATATTGCCACAGCACCTAAGAGCAATGCTGCTGTAGCAGCAATTGGAGAAGCAATGACTGCTGTCGGAGAGACAAAGGACATTACAATTCCGACTCATTTACAGGATGCCCATTACAAAGGGGCAGCAAATCTTGGACACGGTGATGGCTATAAATATGCCCATGCATATCCAAATAATTATGTGAAGCAGCAATATCTTCCATATGAACTGAGTGGAAGAGAGTTTTATCATCCTTCAGGGAATGGATATGAAAAGAAAATAAAGGAACATATGAAATGGCTGAAGGAACAGGCTGAGAAAGAAAAAGAAAAATAGAAATAGAAAGACAAATCATGAAATCAACGTATGAAATCAACTTATGAAAGCAGGGTTTCCATTAGAAAGGCATAAACATCCTGATTCCTCTCCTGCCAGTTTTCGCAAATATGAGCGACAGCATCCTCGGTCGGCATGGTAATCCGAATATTCATCAGGTCAGTATTTTTTTCCTTTGCAGTAAGCTCCGCTGTGTATTCTCCTGTTGTCAGCTTGTAATAGGTTGACTGTATGGATACTTCATCACGCAAGTCCACTTCTTTATCTGCAAAGTAAGCTTTTATGTCTGCCTTTATTCCATCATTGATTCGTCCGGTAAAATACTGGAGTGTTTTTCGACCGTCTTCTGTAAGTGACAGATGGGAGCTGTTACGCAGAGATTTTGATTCGACGAGTTTGGAATCAATCAGTTCACAGGTTGCCTGCTGGAGTGAAAAGTAATTTGCATATTCTTTTCCGAGAACGAAGTCGAAAATTTGTGCTTTTGTAAGTGGAAAATCCACTTGATCGAGCATATACAGTACAATCAGTTTATAGAGTGTCATTGGGTCTGTCATTGGATTTTCACCTCCTCGTCTATAAGCATATCATAAATGATTAAATGAATGAAATCAAGTTTGTTATTGCTTTTTCCAAAATTTTAATGTATAATTCTTTTGGTTAGTAATACACTACAGTACAAAGTAATACATATGAGATTTTATACCAGATTCAGTTATCAAATCCATTTTTAATCCCAATTAATGATATGAATGATATTTGTAAATTGCAGGCTGTAGAAGAGCCTGGTTTAATAGATTTATATAAACTCTTTACGGGAGGAAAGAAAGTATGATGCGTGAGAAGTATGAGTCCCTGTCACTTGTAGCCCTTAAGGACATTGCAAAGGCACGGGGAATCAAAGGTGTTTCTGTCATGAAAAAGTCAGTGATTGTAGAAGCAATGCTGGCTGAGGATGAAAGAGACGCACAAAAGGCTGCCGAGACGCAGGATAAAACGACAGCTCAAGAGAAACATCCGGAGTCAAAGAAGCAGAGCCAGGGTCAGAGCCAAAATCAAGGTCAGAACCAGGAGAAAACCACTCCGACACAGCAGAATCAAAATCAGGGTCAAGGGCAGGAGAAATCCACTCCGGCACAGCAGAATCAAAATCAGGGTCAAGGGCAGCAGGCTGCCAAGCACAAGCAGACATCAAATCTCAATGAGGATATTGACATTTCGGAAGAAAAGAGATGCCTTGACAGTGGTGTATCAGCTGATGGAATATTAGAAGTACTTGCTGATGGCTATGGCTTCATCCGAAGTGAAAACTATCTTCCAGGAGAAAATGATGTATATGTTGCACCGAGTCAGATACGTAGATTCGGGCTCAAAACTGGTGATATCATTGTTGGAAACACAAGATTAAAAACACAGAATGATAAATTTGGCGCGCTGCTTTTTGTCAAGACAATCAATGGTCTGCAGCCACTCGATGCAGCAAAGAGGAAGAATTTTGAGGACTTGACACCAATTTTTCCAAATGAAAGACTTCGTATGGAAGCGCCGGGAGCCAGTGTGGCAATGCGGATTATGGATTTGATTTCTCCTGTTGGAAAGGGGCAGCGTGGAATGATTGTTTCGCCGCCAAAAGCAGGTAAGACGACTCTTTTAAAGGACGTTGCCAGATCAATTAAGAGAAACAGTCCGGAAATGCATCTGATTATTCTTTTGATTGATGAAAGACCAGAAGAAGTTACTGATATTAAAGAAGCAATTGCCGGTGCAAATGTGGAAGTTATTTATTCTACGTTTGATGAACTCCCTGAGCATCATAAGAGAGTTGCAGAGATGGTTATTGAGAGAGCAAAGCGCCTCGTAGAACATGGGAAGGATGTAACGATTCTTCTTGACAGTATTACGAGACTGACAAGAGCCTATAACCTGACTGTTCCACCAAGTGGAAGAACATTATCCGGTGGTTTGGATCCGGCAGCACTTCATATGCCAAAGAGATTTTTTGGTGCGGCACGTAATATGCGCGAGGGCGGAAGTCTGACGATACTTGCGACTGCTTTGATCGAAACCGGAAGCAAAATGGATGATGTCGTATACGAAGAGTTTAAGGGTACAGGAAATATGGAAATGGTGCTGGACAGAAAGCTTTCTGAAAAGCGTGTATTCCCTGCCATTGATATTCCAAAGTCAGGAACGAGACGAGAGGATCTGCTGCTTGATCAAGAAGAACTGGAAGCAATCAATGTTATGCGTAAGGCTGTGAATGGTTTGAAGGCAGAGGAAGCTGTTGAAAAAATTCTGGACATGTTTGTGAAAACCCGTAATAACAGAGAGTTTGTCGATATGGTGAAAAAGATTAGGTTATTTTAAAAAGTGCTTGCACATGCAAACAAGCTGTGGTACAATGACTAAGCTGTTTAAGTGTCGCATAAAAGTAATAATGAATATAGAGAGGTGAAAGAAATGAAAGAAGGAATACATCCAGAGTATCATCAGGCAACGGTAACCTGCAACTGTGGGAATACATTTGTAACAGGATCAACAAAGGAAGATATCCACGTTGAAATTTGTTCTAAGTGTCATTCATTCTACACAGGTCAGCAGAAATCAGCAAGAACTGATGGACGTATAGACAAGTTCAACAAGAAATACGGTGTTGAAAGCAAATAGTGAGATTAGAAAAGGTTGAGGTTTTTTAAATCTCAACCTTTTCTTTTCTGAGGAAAAATATATGACAAAAAAAAGTGGCAGAAGAAAAAAGAGAAAAGATCATTATTCAGGAATCGGTGGACAGGCAGTCATTGAAGGAATCATGATGAAGAATAAGGATAAATATTCGATTGCTGTCAGGACTCCGAGTAATGAAATAGAAGTAGTATTAGAGGAATATGATTCATTTGCGCCAAGCAAACGGTTTACAGAGATTCCGTTTGTAAGAGGAGTCTTTAATTTTATTGACTCCATGATTCTTGGCACAAGGACATTGACATATTCTGCATCTTTCTACGAGGAAGTAGATGAAAAAAAGAAAAAGAAGCAAAAGCTGATAGACAGGCTGCTTGGTGATAATGCAGAAAAGATATTGACAGGCTTTACTGTTTTTATTTCTGTATTGATTGCAATTGGATTGTTTATGCTGCTGCCGTATTTTCTGGCGCAGTTTTTAAAGAACTGGATTGTTTCTGATACGGTGATTGCGATATTGGAAGGGTGTTTCCGTGTACTGATTTTTGTTCTTTACATCGTTGCAATTTCCTGTATGAGAGATATTAAACGTGTATTTATGTATCATGGTGCAGAGCATAAATGTATTAACTGCATTGAAAAAGCTCATATCCTGAATGTGGAGAATGTCAGAAAAGCATCAAGACAGCATAAAAGATGCGGTACGAGTTTTATGTTCTTTGTCATATTTATCAGTGTGATATTATTTATTTTTATCCGGGTTGATGATCCGATTATGCGTATTGTAATCAGACTGCTTCTAATTCCGGTGATTGCCAGTGTGTCTTACGAGATTATCAGACTTGCCGGACGAAGCAACAGCTTGTTTGTCAAAATTTTATCTGCTCCGGGTATGTGGCTGCAAAAGCTGACGACACGTGAACCTGATGATGATATGATTGAGGTGGCGATTGCAGCTGTTGAGGCTGTGTTTGACTGGAAGGAATATTTCAGGAAAGAGTTTGGCTATGATGCAGATGAACAGGAAACAGACTTATTGTGAGTTATTCAGGGCAGGAGAGACGTTTTTATCAGAGCATGGAATTGCTGAGGCAGCACTGGATGCAAGACTTTTATTGGAAAATCTGCTTGGAACGAATCGAAATTATCTGCTTGCACATGGAGAAGAGCCTGTAGAGTCCGAGAAAGCCACACAATATATACAGCTGCTTGAAAAACGTGCATCACATATGCCCTTACAATATATTACCGGATTTCAGGAATTTATGGGATTGACGTTTGAGGTAAATGAACATGTGCTGATTCCGAGACAGGATACAGAATGTCTTGTGGAAGAGGCAATGCTCGAAATTATGGATGGCATGCATGTTCTTGACATGTGTACCGGTTCAGGCTGTATTCTTATCAGCTTGATGAAGTATAAAAATGAAATCCATGGAACTGCTGTGGATATTTCTGAAGAAGCACTGGATGTTGCAAAACGAAATGCAGCTGCCAATTCTGTTTCGATTACGTTTATTGAAAGTGATTTGTTTACGAATGTAAAACTGCAGTCACCGTCTGAAAAATTTGATGTGATTGTATCCAATCCACCGTATATCCGTTCAGATGTGATTCCTTCGTTGATGGAAGAGGTCAGAGATTATGAGCCAAAGCTTGCACTTGACGGAACCGGAGACGGACTATTCTTTTATAGGAAAATCACAGAAGAATCAGGCAGCTGTTTATTGCATGAAGGAAAGCTGCTGTTTGAAATAGGATTTGATCAGGGTGAGCAGGTAAAGGCTCTGATGCAGGAAAATGGATTTACAGATATCCGAGTAGTAAAGGATCTGGCAGGACTTGACAGAGTCGTTTGCGGAACATATACAGGATAGCTGTGTAGCTGGAGGAAAAAGATGTTTGAAAAATTAGAGGATTTACTGATTAAGTATGAGGAGATTATGAGCGAGCTGAATGAACCGTCTGTAGCGGATAATCAGCAGCGTTTTCGTGCTTTAATGAAGGAGCAGAGCAATCTGACGCCAATTGTTGAAGCCTATAAGGAATATAAACGTGCAAAGCAGGATATCGAGGATAGTCTTGCAATGCTGAATGAAGAAAATGATGATGATATGAAGGAAATGCTCAAGGAGGAGCTGTCAGCAGCAAAGAAGCGTGTTGAGGAACTGGAGCAGACATTGAAGATCCTGCTTTTGCCAAAGGATCCGAATGATGACAAGAATGTTATTATAGAAATACGTGCAGGCGCAGGTGGAGATGAGGCAGCATTGTTTGCTGCAGAGATTTACAGAATGTATGTGCATTACGCAGAAGGACGCCGCTGGCGTGTTGAGACACTTGAGGTCGAGGAAATCGGTATTGGTGGAATGAAGAGTGTCACATTTATGATTAATGGACAGGGTGCTTATTCGGTTATGAAATATGAAAGCGGTGTACATCGTGTACAGCGTGTACCTGAGACAGAGTCCGGTGGACGTATTCATACATCTACAATCAGTGTGGCAGTTATGCCTGAGGTTGAGGATGATGTAGATATTGTTATTGAAGACAAGGATATTCGTATTGATGTAATGCGTGCTTCCGGTAATGGTGGTCAGTGTGTCAATACAACTGATTCGGCTGTTCGTCTGACACATTATCCGACTGGAATTGTTGTTTACAGCCAGACAGAAAAATCGCAGCTGCAAAATAAAGCAAAGGCATTTGCTCTGCTGCGTACAAAGCTATATGATATTGAGATGCAGAAACAGCATGATGCAGAGGCTGAACTGCGTAGAAGCCAGATTGGTACAGGAGACCGTTCAGAGAAAATCCGTACTTACAATTTCCCGCAGGGACGTGTGACAGATCACCGCATCAACCTGACATTATACAAGCTTGAAAAGATAATGAACGGAGACATTCAGGAAATTATCGATTCGTGTATTGCAGCCGACCAGGCGAAGAAACTAGCGAATATGAACGAGAGTGCATAAGAATGCCTGTCCTTTGCTGAATTTGTGAAAATGGTTTTATGAGATATGTGGCAGTTGGGTTATTGACTGCGCTGCAATTGTATGAATTAAATTTACTATGTTGACTTTAGGAAATCAGTAAAACGGACAATCGTTGGGCTGGTTTCTTTTTGTAAATAAAGCTAGAAAATGGCGATGTGTCATCTCTGATTGCACACGAAAAATGATAACTAAGGAGAAAAGAGAAGATGAATGCAAATGAAGTAAAGAAAGCAGCAATGGAACTGGGAGCAGATTTGTGTGGAATTGCAAGTGTTGATCGATTCGAGGGGGCACCGGAAGGTTTTCATCCACGGGATGTTTTACCGGAGTGTAAGTCTGTAATTGTGCTTGCAAAGAGTTTTCTGGCAGGTACTTTGAAAAGTCCCCAAACGATACCATATACAATTGTACGAAATGTGTTGTCGGACAGGCTTGATAAGATGTCTGTCGAACTATGTGAGGTAATGGAAAGGCAGGGGATTGTTACGATTCCTACCGGAACGATTGGACCTACAGAGCTTGATGGCAGAACAGGACGGTTACGTAATATCATTTCTGCAAAGCATGCTGCTGTAGCAGCAGGTCTCGGTGTGCTTGGGAAGAATTCGTTATTGATCACACCAGAGTATGGAAACATGGTCTGGTTGACCGCCTTACTGACAGAGGTCGAGCTGGAGGCAGATCAGGTAATGGAAAATGAATATTGTACATCAGATTGTTATTTGTGTATTGATGTCTGCAAGGCACATGCAATTCCTACGAATACAAATGAAATTCTACAGAATAATTGCTGTGAGTATGCGTTTGGAGAGGAAAACG
The DNA here is from genome assembly GCA_964579795.1 of uncultured Lachnospiraceae bacterium. Lineage (GTDB taxonomy): Bacteria > Bacillota > Clostridia > Lachnospirales > Lachnospiraceae > JAEYFP01. The sequence goes on from CAZOHM010000002.1 coordinate 64,666, forward strand.
GTGGCGAATGGCGTATAAAATGCTATCAATGCAGAACAGTGTGCCCATATTGTCTGGGAAGTAGAAACCAGTCTATGAAATAGACAGTCCTGTTATTGCAGGCAAGTAGTGAATATGGTACGATATTCATACATGAAAGGAGTTATTTACTTATGAAGAGAGTATGGAAGAAAGCGATTGCGGCTGGTTCACTGCTTGTGTTAACAGTTGCTGTGTTGACAGGCTGCACGAACAAGATTACAGCATCTACTGAAAATTCGGATGTTGTGTTAACAGATATGACGGGAAAGCAGATTGCTTTAACAAAACCAGCAGAGAAATTTGTTGCATTGAGCCCGACTGACTGTGAGGTGCTTTATGCACTTGGCGTTGGAGATGGGATTGCTGGACGGGGAGAATACTGCGATTATCCTGAAGATGTACAGGCTGTGCAGGTTGTAGAGGCTGGAGGCGTTCCTTCATTGGAACAGATTATTGCTCTGCAGCCAGATGTGGTTTTCTTGAATTCCATGAATCACGAGCCGGAGCAGATACAGGCAATGGAGGCAGCAGGATTGACTGTTGTGGAAAGCAATCCACAAAATATTGAAGAGGTCTATCAGTATATTTCCATTTTAGGAAGTGTCGTCGGAAGAGATCACGAGGCAACAGCTATCGTTGATAATATGAAACAGACTTTTGATAAAGTTGAAAAGCAGACTTCTGATAAGCTTGAGAAGCAGGCTCTTGAATCAGAAAAATCCGGCAAGACTGTTTATTTTGAAGTTTCTCCGCTGGAATATGGTCTATGGACTGCCGGCGCAAATACTTTTATGGATGAAATTGCTGCAATGGTTGGCCTTGAAAATGTTTTTTCAGATGTACAAGGCTGGGCTGAGGTTTCACAGGAGCAGGTGATTGAGAGAAATCCTGATTATATTGTGACTGTTACTATGTATGATGGAACAGGCGAATCACCGGTTGAAGAAATCATGAAGAGGAATGGCTGGCAGACAATTTCTGCTGTAAAGGAAGGACAGGTTCTTCAGATTGATTCCAATGAGATTACAAGACCGGGTCCTCGTTTGAAAGATGCGGCAGGAAAGCTTTCAGAGTTTATATATGGGGAATAGTAATGCTTAAAAATAAAACTTTTTCTGCTGTGCATTATTTTGTACTGGCGGCTGTAACACTGGGAGTGTTTTTAATTTGTGTATGTGTCGGAAGCGTTTTTATCAGTCCTTCTGACACGCTTAAGGCTGTATTATCAGCTGTTACGGGAATTGGGGTTAACGGCAATGGAAACAGTGCCGTTAATTCCATTATTGTCTATGTAAGACTTCCGCGGGTAATCTGTGTTGCGCTTGAGGGTGCAGCATTGTCACTTTGCGGTGCAGCCATGCAGGGACTTCTTAAGAATCCATTAGCAGATGGTTCGACAATAGGTGTTTCGTCCGGAGCATCTTTAGGTGCAATCATTGCCATTGCTTTTAGTGGTTCAATCCCTTTTCTTGCAAATGCGGGGACGATTGTCATGGCGATGCTGTTTGCATTTGGTTCACTGGTGCTGATTCTGACGTTGACATATAAGCTTGATTATTCGCTTGCAACAAATACAATTATTTTGATTGGTGTGATTTTTTCCATGTTTGTAAGCTCTATTATCAGTTTTATTGTTGCTTTTGCGGGAGATAAGGCAAAGACAATTGTTTTCTGGACAATGGGTTCTCTTGCCGGTGTCAATTACGATAATGTACTGACACTGCTTATTTTTTTAATGATTTTTGGTACAATACTCTGTATGAAATCCCGTGAACTGGATGCGTTTGCCATGGGTGAGGAAAATGCAAGGCATGTCGGAATTAATGTGAAAAGTGTGAAGCAGATTGTACTTATTTCCATTGCAGCTTTGATTGGTGTAAACGTATCAATTGGTGGAACAATTGGCTTTGTTGGTCTTGTGATTCCTCGTATGGTGAGGCTTGTAGTAGGACCAAATCATGGAAAGCTGCTGCCGGTATCTATATTTACGGGAGCATCTTTTTTGATGCTCGCAGATTTATTGAGCCGTACGATAGCAAATCCCTTGGAACTTCCAATCGGAGCAGTGACATCCTTCGTTGGTTCTGTTTTATTTATTTATATTTTCTATATTTCCAGAACAAGAAAGGATGGATAACGATGCTTGAGTTAAAGGATGTTTCTGTACGGGCAGGAAAAAAAGTCATTATCCATGATATTAATTTGAAACTTAATGAAAATCAATGGATGATGATTGTTGGTCCAAATGGTGCGGGAAAATCTACACTTGTGAATGCAATCTCTCAAAGTATGCCGTATGAGGGGGAAATTACATGCTGCGAAAAGAATATTTCCAAATATAAAGTTGTTGACTATGCAAAGCTTGTTGGAATACTAATGCAGAATCATCATGTGGGCTATAGTTATACAGTAGAGGAAATTGTGAATCTCGGAAGATACTCCTATTCTCCCGGCTTGTTTTCCAAGTGTTCGCCATACGACACAGAGTTTGTGGAACGGGCAATGGAGGCAGCAGGAATAGGAGCTATCAGAAAACAGTCTGTTCTGACATTGTCAGGAGGGGAGCTTCAGAGGACTTTTCTAGCACAAATTTTAGCGCAGGATCCACAGATTATGATTCTGGATGAGCCTACCAACCATTTGGATCTGATTTATCAGCAGCAGGTATTTCAGATGCTTGATAAATGGGTAAAGCAGCCCGGAAAGGCAATTATTTCTGTTGTACATGATTTGAGTCTTGCCAAGGCATATGGGACACATACAGTATTGATACATGACGGAACGGTGCTTGCGAATGGAAATACAGAAAATGTTTTGACAAATGAAAATCTGCAGATTGCATATGGAATGAATGTTAGTGAATGGATGCGGAAAATGTATGCACTTTGGAAGGAATGAAATGATAGAACTGGAAACCGGAGATTTGCTTATTTGTGATAACAATTTATTGGAAATCAGATTTGCAAGAAGGCGTGAGATTATTAGTACGTCGGCGTTAAATGGCGGGATACAGACAAGCTTAAAAGGTGTGTTTAACTGTGACTGCAAGGAGTATTTAATCAAGCTTGGTGTGGAAAACACGATTTCCAATGAAGAGCTGCTGTTACAGATTTGCCATGACCACGCACTGGACGAGGATACCTACAGTGGATTGTGTACATGCGCATATATTAAGAACACCTCTGTCAAAACAGAGATATTTCAGGAGTTGTCGGTCACTGCTGTTGTGACTGCTGGAGTTGATGAAAATGGACAGCGTATCGGAGAGCATGCGGAATACTATGAGCAGGATGGCTGCTTTAGCAAAACAACGACAGGAACTGTGAATATCATTTTGCTGATTAATGCGAGTATTCCTGCCGGGACGCTTTCAAGAATACTGATTACTGCAACAGAAGCAAAGACTGCAGCAATTGAGGAGCTTCAAATTCCAAGTGCATTTTCGAATGGGATAGCAACAGGCTCTGGAACAGATGGAATCATTGTAGTCAGTAATCCGGATTCTTTACTGCGATGTACTGAGGCCGGACAGCATTGCAAGCTTGGAGAGCTGATTGGAAGATGTGTGAAGGAGGCTGTCAAGGAGGCACTTTTTTTACAGACACAGGCATCCGGTGAACGACAGCATCATATATTCCGTCGGATAAGCCGTTTTGGCATTACAGAGGAAGCTTTTTGGAAACAGCTGGCTGAGAAAACAGATAGTTTGATAGAACAGAAAGAACTGTTTGAAACATTTTGTACAGAGTCTGAATATGTTATACAGGCATCATTATTTGCACATCTTATGGATCAGCTTGAGTGGAAGCTGTTAACAAAAGCAGAGACTTTTAAGGCACTTTGCAGGCTTGGAATCTGTCATCCGAAGGAGAAGTCTGTATTGGATGCATCAGGAAATCATGCCGGAGATTATGAAGAGGATTATGCCAGAGATTATGTCGCAGAGTATGCCACAGATTTTCTAAGGTATCTGGTAGATGCCTATTGTATGCGCTGAGTCAGCCTGCAGAAATCGTGCTTGCACGAATTTCTATATACTGGCTTATGGACGTCGAACAGCTAGGCGTGATGAACAGATTCAAGTGTCAGATATTCGGAAGGTGTACATCCAAGATTACGGTGAAACACCTCAGTGTAATAGCTGGAACTGTTAAAGCCATTCATCATGGCAATTTCGGTAATGGAATATGAGGAATTCTGAAGCATCTCCATGCTTTTTTCCAATCGATATCCTGTGAGATACTGGATGGGTGTCATTTGCAGCAGGTCTGTAAAAATAGAGCAGCAGCTGCTTCTACAGACATGCCCAGCAGCTGCAATATCATGTAATGTGATTTTTTCAGAATAATGCTTTTGAACGTGACCAATCATGCAGGATAATATTTCAATCCGCTTGTCTTGTTTTACATGGACAGGCGGTTTGATTTTTTTATAAATCATATGCATAAGCGAGTAGAAATGGCTCAGGATTTCTAATTCAATGCCATCCTCCTTATCTGCACACAGCTGGAAAATATGATTCAGCTTGCGGATAATGGAGGCCTGCCAGCTGATGCTTGGCGAGAAGACAATGGCAGGCAGTGTCGAACATGTACATAGTGGTTCTATATAGTCTTCATATACTTGATTGTTCGACTGCAGCAGTGATGGGTGAAACAGCTGACAATGATAACTGCAGTCAGTGCCGTCAGCGGAGTGAGAGTGATGGAGCTGTCTGGAATTAATCAGAATGCATTGGCCGGCATGTATATGATAGTCAGTGCCATTCACGCAATACAGCATATGACCTTCCTGAACAGTAATAAATTCCAAATCTGTATGCCAATGACTTGCAGCAGACATGTTTGGATACAGCGACAGGCTGCTTAATGTGGAATGAACCGGAAAATGTGAAAAGTTATAAGAGACGATTTCTGAATTATCTTTCATAATATTTAATCTGATCATGCAGCATTTACCTCCGGACAATTGTTAGTTGTTGAAACATTGAATATTGAATGTTGAAACAATAAACTTCAAAACATGATAGTTCTGTACGATTGTTATAATAAATATCTGAAAAAGTGATATTTACCATGAAAATGATGGACTATAATCATAATGCATAAACAGTATGACACAGATTTTTCTGTTTGTCCATGCAGGAAGTGAGCACAGCGGATTTACAGGAAATGAGCGCGGTGAGTCTACAAAAATGAGTTTTGCGAATCTGTTTTTGGAGGGAAACTATGACATCTTTATTATTAGTAATCATTTATATGGCATTTATCAGTCTTGGATTGCCGGATTCCATGCTTGGTTCAGCATGGCCAGCGGCATATGGTGAAATGGGAGTGCCGATTTCCTATGCTGGAATCGTCAGCATGATTATTGCAGGGGGTACAATTATTTCCAGTCTGTTCAGTGACAGGTTCATTCGCAGGTTTGGAACAGGTATTGTAACGATGTTTTGTGTAATGCTGACTGCAGCAGCTTTGTTTGGCTTTGCGTGTTCTCATTCGTTCTTAAGCCTCTGTCTTTGGGCAGTACCATATGGTATGGGTGGCGGAAGTGTAGATGCAGCACTAAATAATTATGTGGCGGGACATTTTAAGTCCAGACATATGAGCTGGCTTCATTGCTTTTGGGGAATTGGAGCAACAGCTGGACCATATATTATGGGGTGGTGTCTGACAAATGGATTTACATGGAACAAAGGATATCAGACAGTTGGGTCGTTACAGGTTGGACTTGTTGTGATTATGCTGCTATCGCTTCCATTATGGAAAATGAACAAAACACAGACACAAGAGGATGTAAAAATACAAACTCTCAGTATAAGAGAAACAATGGGACTTCCAGGTGCAAAAGCTGTTATGACAGCATTCTTTTGCTATTGTGCGCTGGAGGCAACTACTGGATTGTGGGCAAGCAGCTTTATGGTTCTCAACAGGGGAATTTCTGCTGAAGTTGCAGCTAAATGGGCATCGCTGTTTTATCTAGGTATTACCGGCGGAAGATTTATCTGTGGGTTTATTACAGAGAAGCTTGGAGATGACCAGATGGTACACATCGGACAGATGATTTCTGGTTGTGGAGTACTGTTACTTATACTGCAATTGTTTTCACAGCCAATTCAACAGATGTTCCCAACTACATTGACTAATGCAGTCACAATTATAGGACTTGTTTTGATTGGTTTAGGCTGCGCACCTATTTATCCAAGTATGCTGCATGCGACACCTGCGACATTTGGCGCAGAGTATTCCCAATCGATTATGGGTATGCAGATGGCGTTTGCCTATGTAGGCTCAACAGTAATGCCAACTGTTTTTGGGTTTCTGGCTGATCACATTGATATTGCGCTGTATCCGTTTTATTTGATGATATTTATCATTGTTATGGCAATAATGACCAAGAGGGTCAAATATATTGTAAAGAAGTGATTATTTGCTTCACGGAGGAAAGTAATGAACGAGGTTTCTGAGAAATCAGCTTTTTACAAGAAAGCACTTAAAATGATATTTCCGATTGTTATTCAAAACTTGCTGAGTGCAACAATCAGTTCAACAGATATTATTATGCTAAATTATGTAGGGCAGGCATCGATTTCTGCTGTTTCACTTGCATCACAGTATACAAGTATTTTGTTTATGTTCTTTTTTGGACTGGGAACAGGAGCAACGATGCTTTGTGCACAATATTATGGAAAAGGAGATTTGCGTGCAATTAATGTGGTAGAAGGAATTGCATTACGGTTTTCTGTTATTGTTGCGTTTGTGCTGGCAGTAAGTGCGTTGTTGATTCCAGAGTACATGATGCGTGTATTTACAAATGATACCGAGTTGATTTCGCTTGGTGTATCGTATTTGCGAATTGTCAGCATCAGTTACTTGTGCTGGGGAGTTATGGAAATATATATTGCTGTACTAAAAAGTATTGGAAGGGTTACAATTTGTACCGCACTCAATATGGTTGCGTTTGTCTTTAATATTATTTTAAACGCAGTGTTTATTTTTGGTCTGTTCGGTGCACCTAAGCTTGGTGTTGCAGGTGTTGCACTTGGGACGTCATTGTCACGAATTATTCAGTTGCTCTGCTGTATTGTTGTTTCGATAAAAAGTCCGAATGTGAAAATGAAGCTGTCCTACATCTTCCTGAAAAATGAACTATTAATGAAGGATTTTGTTAGACTTGCCCTGCCTGCTTTGTTAAATGACGTCATATGGGGACTGGCCTTTACAACATATTCAATTATTATCGGACATCTTGGATCTGATGTTGTTGCCGCCAATTCGTTTGTAGTTGTTGCACGCAATTTTGGGACAATACTTTGCTTTGGTGTAGCCAGTGCTACCGGTATCCTGCTCGGAAATGAAATTGGTAAGAACAATCTTGAGGGTGCAAGAGTAGATGGCAGGCGCCTCATGAAGCTGACAGTTTTAAGCGGAGCAGTCGGAGGTCTGCTGATTTTAGCAGCAACGCCAATTATTCTGCATTATGCAGATATTACTCCGCAGGCAATGCATTATTTGAAATATATGCTTTTGATTAATACTTATTATGTAATGGGAGCTGCAGTTAACACCACACTGATAGCAGGCGCATTTCGTGCTGGTGGAGACAGCCGGTTCGGGTTTATTTGTGACACGATTACGATGTGGTGCTATGCAGTACCACTTGGGTTCCTATCAGCATTTGTATTTAAGCTGCCTGTATTGTGGGTCTATTTTTTGCTGTGTACAGATGAATTTGTTAAGTGGCCTGTCGTACTGATCCATTATAAAAATGGAAAGTGGCTCAAGAATATTACAAGAGATAATTTATTCGAGTCAACTGAGCCAGAAATACAAAATTCATAAAGCAAATCAGGGGTAGAAGAATCATAAGATACGGAAAAATTTATAAAGACACTTGACAGCGAGAGTAAACAAGTGTATAAGTATCTTTATAGACCGACGGTCGGTCAAAAAGATGCAGTCGTGCTGATACACCACGTAAATATGGTCGTGTAAATAAAGAGAAGAGGATGATGCATGTCAACTGTGAAGAGCGCAGAGGAAAGAAGAACAGAAATTCTTGATGCTGCAGAAAAGCTTTTTTGTGAAAAGGGTTATGACGCAACAAGTGTTGCAGATATTATGAGAGAAGTGCAGATAGCCAAGGGAACGTTGTATTATCATTTTTGCTCCAAGGAGGAAATGATGGATGGGATGATTGCGCGAATCAATAGAAGACTGCTTGCAGCAGCAGTACAAATTGCAGAAAATACATCTGTTCCTGTGTGTGAGAGATTATTTCAGGTAATCATGTCACTCAATTTTAGATCAACTGATAAAGAGATGCTGTTAGAACAGATACACAATCCACAGAATGCATTGCTTCATCAGAAAATGCGTAATGCACTTGTAAAGGATTTGACGCCGGTGTTGACGAAGCTCGCTTGTGAAGGTGTGGAGCAGGGGATTTTTCATACAGACTTTCCAAAGGAAAGTGTGGAAATGATTTTAATCTATGTGCAGATTGCTTTTGATGAGGATTACGGTCAGACGCAAGAGGATACACGTATGCGGATTACAGCATTTATTGCTAATCTGGAAAGAATATTTGGCTCGAAGGAAAACTGTTTTGCATTTGTCAGAAAGTTGTTTTAAAAGAAAAAGATGAAGAGAAGTATATTTTTTTTATTCACACATGACCGATGGTCGGTCTAACACGAAGAAAACAATACAAAAAAAGAACAACACAAGATCGTGTAAACAAAAAGAGAGGTACACAATGAAAAGATTTATGATTTTATGGACAGGAGAATTAATATCTACAATAGGAAGCGGATTGACCGCATTTGGACTTGGAGTGTATGTATATCAGCAAACTGGGATGGCATCTGCAACTGCCCTCGTTTCACTGCTTGCCCTGCTTCCAAGTGTTTTGTTAGGACCTGTAGCAGGTGTTCTTGCAGACCGGTATGACAGAAGACTGATGATGATTACAGGAGACAGCCTGTCAGCGCTTGGTTTGATTTATATTTTGATTTGTCTCCTGCAGGGAAAGGCGGGTCTATTGCAGATTTGCATCGGTGTGACGCTAAGCTCTGTATTTGCTTCTTTATTGGAGCCTTCCTATCGGGCAACAATTACAGATTTACTTCCTGCAGAACAGTATTCCAAAGCAAGCGGACTTGTACAGATGGCTGGCTCGGCAAAATATCTGATTTCTCCGATGGCAGCAGGTGTATTAATGAAATACACAGATATCAGTGTACTTTTAATGATTGATATCTGTACTTTTTTCATTACTGTTTTTGCAACGTTTTTTGTGAAAAAAAGTATCCAAAAGAAGGAAGCAGATACAAGAGACAGATTTTTTGATCAGATGAAGGAAGGGTTTGGTACAATCGTAAGCAATCGCGGTATTTTTCTTCTTGTGCTTATTTCCATGGGAATCTGCTTCTTCCTGACATTTATTCAAACACTTTCTACACCGATGATTCTTGCATTTACTGATGAGGCAACGCTTGGCGTTTTAGAAACAATCTGTGCCTGTGGTATGCTCGTATCGAGTATTATACTCGGGGTGATTTCCATAAAAAAAGGGTATGTCAAAATGTTGTCTACTGCATTGTGTATGGCAGGATTATTCATGGCTATGTTTGGATTTCGAGAAAACATTTATCTGACATGTGCCGGAGGTTTCTTATTCTTTATGGCATTGCCGTTTGCAAATACCGCACTTGATATTCTTGTCAGAACGAATATTCCAAATGAGCTGCAGGGTCGTGCATGGGGTGTGATTGGTTTGATTTCACAGCTTGGCTATGTGCTTGCGAATGCATGTGTCGGTGCCGCGGCAGACTATTTATTTGAGCCTGCACTTTCAGAAAATGGTGCTCTTGCAGATTCTGTCGGAAGAATTATCGGAACAGGAACAGGACGCGGAATTGCATTTCTGATCATATCAGGTGGATTAATGCTTTTCTTATTATCAGTGGTAATTTACAGAACAAAATCAATACGAAGACTGGAGCAGGAATATGTATCTTAGATATATACGAAATGAAATCAAAAACAACCGACTGCTGAGTGTGGCGATGATTGTTATCATGACTGTTGCCGCATTGCTTTTAAGTATCAGTCTGCTTTTGACAGGAAGTCTGTTTGGGTCAATTGATACGATGATGGAGAATGCAAAAGCTCCGCATTTTATGCAGATGCACGCCGGAAACATCGATAAGGTGCACCTGCAGTCGTTTGTAGAGACTGATGCAGCAGCTTATGTACAGGATATGCAGATTGCAGAGTTCCTGAATATAGACGGAGCAAATTTTTGTATAAATGGAATTACCATGGAGGACAGTGTACAGGATCTTGGACTATGTATTGCGAATGAAAGATTTGATTTGCTGCCGGATTTGGATGGAATAACAGTATCTCCCGTCAGAGGAGAAATTTATTTACCTGTTGTAATGAAAAAAGAGAATACTGCAGCAAACGGAGATCTTGTGACTATTTGTGGCAGGCAGTTCATTGTAAAAGGATTTTTCAGAGATTCTCTGATGAATTCCATGCTTGCATCATCTAAGCGTTTTCTCGTGAATGCAGAGGATTATCAGGAACTGCGCTCATTTGGAACACCGGAATATTTGATAGAATTCAGGCTGAATGATTTAGACGAGCTGCATACATTTGAGCAGCTGTATACAAAGGCTGGTCTGGAAGCGAATGGTCCGACATTGACATATCCGCTCTTTCGTATGCTGAATGCTATTTCTGATGGAATATTGATTGCGGTTATTCTGCTGGTTAGTGTACTTGTGACAATCGTAGCTCTTCTCTGCATTCGCTTCACACTCCTTGCAAAGCTTGAGGAGGAGCTTAGGGAAATTGGAGTTATGAAGGGCATAGGGATATCCATGTTCACAATTAAGCTTTTGTATTTGTCAAAGGATGCTGCAATTGCAGCTGCCGGATGTGCTTTTGGGTATGCATTGTCTCAGTGCATGAGCAATTTCTTATTAGCAGGTATTCGGCTTTATATGGGAGAAAATCGTAATCCTGCGGCGAAGTATCTTCTTCCTCTTATTGGTGTTTGTTTACTGTTTCTTATTACTGTACTGTATTTATATTTTGTCTTAAGACGCATAAGCCGTGTGTCAGCAAAAGAAGCAATCAATCAGGAAATTAGTTTGGAGAAAGTGTCAGGATTAAAAATGTTTCCTTCTATGCACATCGGAAAATGGGTGGGTGCATCGGCATTTCTTGGCATCCGGGATGTGCTTTCCAGGAAAAAACTGTATCTGACGAGCTGCTTTATTTTAATGTTTCTTGTATTCATTATGCTTGTTCCGTTTAATCTGTTCAATACAATATCTGACAGCAGCTTTGTGACATATATGGGTGTTGGAATGTATGATTTTCAGATGGATTTACAGCAGACAGAAGATGCGGAAAATATGCTTACTCAGATAGAGGAAAGCCTTTTAAAGGATGAAAATGTAAAGGAGTATGCAGTTTTTTCTACAAAGGTATTTACAATACAGAAAGAAGACGATACCCTGGAAAATCTGAAGGTGGATATCGGCGATCACGGTAAGTTCCCGGTTTACTATTTTGAAGGTCATGCTCCAAAATCAAATCAGGATATCGCATTATCGGCATCGAACGCTGAAGATTTACAGAAAAATGTAGGAGATTTTCTACAGCTTACAGTAGAAGGACATCAAGAGCAGCTTGTAGTATGCGGAATTTACTCAGATATTATGAATGGAGGAAAGACAGCAAAGGCGTGTTTTCCATGTGAGCAAACAAAAAGTATGCGCTATATGACAGCTGTTCAATTGAAGGATCCTACGCAATGTGAGTCTGAAACAGCATACTATGCAGAATTATATCCGTCAGCTAAAGTGTCTGATGTGAAAACCTATATTGCACAAACGTTTGGACAGACAAGGGATGCAATTAAAACAGCTGCAATAGCTGCAATCGCAGCAGCACTGATCATAGCAGTCATGGTTGTGCTTTTGTTTGTAAGGATGCTCATTGCAAAGGACAGAATGCTTCTCAAAACACTGCATTATATTGGATTTTCAAACAGTGAAATGCAGTGGCAGTATGTAGTACGGATGCTTTGCGTACTGGCTGTCGGGCTAATTGGAGGAGTTGTTTTTGCAGGAACATGTGGAGAGTGGCTGGCAGGTGCCCTGATGTCATCTTTTGGAATCAGACAGTTCAGATTACTTGTGAATCCGCTGTTATCCTATGGATTACTTCCTTTACTTTTGTGTATCAGCGTGACAGCTGCTGCAGGAAGTGCAGGAAGAAAATGCGTGACCGGATAAGCCGATTGGAAAGGAAAAAATATGAAAGAAATTTTATCTTGTAGAGAAGTGACAAAAACATATGGGGAAAGTCAAAGTGTACTTAATCATGTAGAGGTTCGTATGGCAGAAGGGGAATTTGTTGCGGTTATGGGACCATCAGGGTCCGGAAAATCAACGCTGCTGTATGCACTGTGCGGCATGGAGCCCGTTGATGAAGGAAGTATTGAGTTTGACACAAAAGATATCAGGAAGATGAATGAAAAACAGGGAAGCAGGCTTCGCAGAACAGAAATGGGATTTGTGTTTCAGCAGCCGGGAATGCTTACCAATCTAAATATTAAAGACAATATTATGCTCCCCGCTATCCATGAAAGAAAAAAGGATTACGAAAAAATTGAACAAAAAGCGGAAGAATTGATGCAGAGAACGGGAATAGCGGAATTATCTGACCGAAGAATTACTGAGGTTTCAGGAGGACAGCTGCAGCGAGCCGGAATCTGCAGGGCATTGATGAATAACCCCAGAATTGTATTTGCTGATGAGCCAACCGGTGCATTGAATTCGGCAGCTTCCGCTGAAATCATGAAGCTGTTTTGTGAAATCAGGCAGCAGGGAACAGCTATTTTTCTTGTGTCGCATGATCGAAAAGTCGCAGCGTGTGCAGACAGAGTACTGTTTTTTGTAGATGGATGTGTGAAGCAGGAGCTTGATTTTGTTTCAGCCGGTATTGATGATATTTCTGAGAGGCAGGAGCTTCTGACAAAAATTATGCAGGAAATTGGTGTGTAAGTGTATATTTTTGCGGGATTCATAAAGAATCCCGTTTTTTTTGTAATAGGCCAGTATGTAGAAATCGTGTTTGCACGAATTTTTATATTTTGGTCAATTAATATATTGACATAGTGTGCGACATACACTATAATGATAATGCACAATAAATGATGTCAAACAATAAAGGACGAAATACAATAAATATGTAAGGAAATGAAGGACATCAGAAATAATGGAAGGAGTCCGAATATGAATTATGAAGAGGTTGTGTCGGGATTGATTTTAGAGCTGCGACGAGGAACGCTGATTTTACTCGTATTGAGTCAACTAAAAAAACCAAGATATGGATATCATCTTGTAAAGATTCTGCAGGAAAATCAAATACCGATTGAGGCTAATACGCTTTATCCGCTCATGCGCAGACTGGAGGCACAGGGACTTTTGAAAAGTGAATGGGATACTGGTGAGGCAAAGCCCCGAAAATACTACAGTCTGACAGCAGATGGTGAGATTATTCTTAAAATGGCAACAGCTCATTGGAAACAGTTTTCAGCTGATGTTAATAAATTGTTGGAGGGAGATAGCAATGAAAAATCATAATTTAGTGGAAAGATATATTTACGCAGTCACAAAGAGAATGCCGGAAAAGATAAAGGAAGATGTAGCAAAGGAGCTGCAGGCACTGATCGATGATATGCTCGCAGAGGAGTATGGCGAAGAGTTCTGTGAGAGGAAAGTGGAACGGAGCATAGAGGCAGAACAGAATATGGAGCCAGAATGGGATACAGAGAAGGTGAAGGCTGTATTGAAAAAGCTTGGTACACCATCCGAGCTGTATGAAAAGTATATGGGAGGAAAGAAACAGTGTTTGATAGGAGAGCCATATTACAGTACATATCTGCTCGTTTTAAAAGTTGTACTGCTTTGTACTGTTTTTGGCATGACTGTCTCAGGAATTGTCCAGATAATTACAGCTCATGATACTGTAATCTGGTATGAGGCTATTTTAGACTGGGCAGGTGATGTGTTTGGCGGACTGGCTGCTGGATTTGCATACGTAACTTTGATTTTTGCATTCTTTTATCATAGAAATGTTCAGCTTTACACATCCTTTGATCCGGATACTCTGCCACAGGTACCAAAGAAAAATGAATTGCTGAACAGGAAGGATTCGATAGCAAGTATCATTTTTCAGATTGTTTTTCTTTGCTTATTTTTGTATGCACCACAGATTTTCTGCGTCATCATCACTGGAAGTGGAGAGCGATATCCGATTTTTGATACAGAAGCAATCTTGAACAGGTGGTATCTTGTAATGATGCTTGCCGGATTTGGTCTGATTAAGGAGGCCATAAAGCTTTTTGAAGGAAGATATACGAAAAGACTGATGTTTATAGTTATCGGAATGGATTGCTGCTCTGCTGTGGTTGCTACAATATGGCTTATGGGACAAAGCATTCTCAGCCAGGCATGCATAGATTTTCTGACATCTGTTTTTACAGAAGAAGATGCATGGATTGCTGCTTATATGCAGAATATCCAGCAGTATTTCCTTGCTGTCATGCTGTTTGCACTGCTGTTAGATGCACTTACCGTGGCTTTTCATACAAACAAAGCTGTGTTAAAATGAAAACAGTATTTATCGGTGTGTTAATCAGCAACAGAACAGACGAGGAGAACAGATATGAAGAGATGGATGCTGATAGGAGCAGTTATCCTGCAGGCAGTTTTATTTGCAGGGTGTGGTCTAAAAGCGAAGCCGGAAAAGGCTGTTACGGAACAGACAGAAACTGGGTTTGAGGAGAAAACAGAGGATGCAGATGCTTCCCTGGAAAATCTAAAGGACGAAGAGCCGGAAGACGAAAAACCTGGTGATGCAGCAAATGCGGCAGATTCAATGGATGTATCAGGTACAACAGTTTACAGCTGGGAAGAGATATCTGTTGAAATACCAAATGCGTGGAAGGATCGCTATATTGTTTCAGAAAATGAGAATGGATTCAGTTTTTCACAGAAGGCTTCAGATGATGTGCAAAAGGGTGCAGGATATTTATTTGGATTTTATCGCAGTGACAGTTTCGGGTATGAAGATGCAGGTAATACGATACTTGCATATACCGATCATGTGATGTATTCTGTGACGAATCCCACAGATGTGCCATTTATTCTTGAGGATGAAGAAATAGCTGCTGATTATAGTGATCTGGCATCTTATGAAGGACAGATTGTAAATTCTTTAAAGATTGCAAAGGACAATGTCAGATATGATGCAAGAGAGTTTTATATTCCGCTTAGCAGCACTGTCAGTCTGACAGATACAGACCTTTTAAACATGAATGGAGATGCACTGTGGTTTGCACGGAATGAGATTTATGCAAGACACGGAAAACAGTTTAAGAACACTGTGCTGCAGTGCTATTTTGATACGTGCTCCTGGTATCAGCCAAAGGAAACAAATGATGATGATCTGAGTCAGATTGAGAAGGACAATATTACATTACTCAAGGCTTCTGAGGATGCATATGCAAAGGAGCATCCATATCCTGAAAAGGTGAAATGTGGGAAGTCTGTGAAGAAATCTATTTGCCCGGATGCAGGAGCCGTGTCAGTGGACTATCTTGTTTCCGGAAGTGAGGCAGACGGCTTTGAGGGAGAAATTTTTATTGATGATATGGGCTTTCGATTGAATGATTATGATATATATCTTGAAAATCCAGATAGGGAAGCATTTTATATTACTGATATCAACGAGTATATGGATGGTCTGGAGATTGCAATATTGGATTCGGGATATAACGGACTGCAGACTACTCATTTCTTTACATGTGAAAGTGATGGAAAATTACTATATCTTGGTGCAGTGCCAGGGTGCCCGTTCAAGGATGCAGCATGCGGAACGAGAGACGGATTTCGTGATCAGGGCTGTGTTTGGGGAAATGCAAGAGTTGATCTGCTGGAGACATCAGAGGTATACCAAAACTGGCGATATGATTATGACAAAAATGCATTGGTTTCTGAGTACAGTGGCTGCATGACAATGGTATGTCCAAGCGAGCATGAGCTTTATAGGGACATTTCCGTTTATGACAGCAGAGATGAATCCTCATCTATGACAGTCATTCATGCACAGAAGCAGGTGTATTTTATGGCTTCAGATGGAAAAGAATGGATTCTTATAAAGGGTAAGGACGGAACAAGCGGCTACATACATATAAAAGACATGACAATTACGAATGCCGGACAGAATCAGGATGCCCTGGAGCTGTTTTCCAATCTGTATTTTTCGGGTTGATGTTCATCATTTTTGGCTCGACAATGGAGATGCGACGAATGATGTGACTGACAATATGATTATGGAAAAAATACGAAAGCGGAGGATTTTATATGGGTGAATATACGGTATCACAATGGCTGCTTTTCTTTTTTATTTACTGCTTTATCGGTTGGGTATGGGAATGCTGCTATGTATCTGTGCAGGAGAAAAAATGGGTAAACAGAGGGTTTATGCATGGCCCGTTTCTTCCGATTTATGGTTCTGGTGCAATTGTGATTCTGATTGCCTCCTTGCCGGTAAGAACACACCTGGTTCTTGTTTATCTGTTTGGAATGCTGAGTGCGACTATACTGGAATACTGTACAGGTGTCTGTATGGAAAAGCTGTTTAAAGTCAGATACTGGGATTACAGTCAGTTCCCGCTGAATCTGAATGGTCACATCTGTTTATTTGTGTCTCTTGGCTGGGGTGTTTTTTCACTCGTGCTCGTTCAGTTTATACATCTTCCGATAGAACATCTTGTACTTTCATTACCTAAAATGGCAGCTGATATTGTAGCATTTGCACTTACTATTTATGTTGCTGTAGATTTCACACAGTCATTCAACGAGGCAATGGACTTGCGCGAAATGCTTACAAAGCTAAGCGAGAGCAACGAGCAGTTCAGAAGGCTGGAAAAACGTATAGATGTCATCTATGCGGTTGTGGATGAAGAACGACAGAAGCACTTAGAAAATAAAGTACTTCAACGGCTTACAAGAAAAGAAAAAATAGAAAAAATGCTGCAGTTGGCTAATGATGAGAAAAACAGCCGTCTACAGAAGCTTGAGGAGCAGGCCGCTATGTACTTTAAGAAAAAGCTGCCGGTCAGTGGCAGTGGTAATGACAGTAAAAGTGAGGAAGAAAGAAAGTATATGCAGGAGATTTCAAAGCTTCGAGAGAGACTGCATTTACAGACTGATAAGGAATTTTTAAGTCTGAAGCGTATTTTAGACAGAAACCCGGGTGCGGTGTCCAAGCATCATGGAGAGGCACTTCACGAAATTAAAGAGATGTTTCAAATAAAAAAATAATAAAAACGTTATTTTATTTTAATAGCGTACACAAGTATTCCATGATATAATTATTTTTGTCAAAAGATACTACAAAACGCAGCAGGATGTAACGGAAGGGGGAATTCCATATGAAAAAAATGAACAGATTAATTGTATTTATTGTTGTTTTAGTAATGGTTTTGGGAAATTGCCTAATGTCTGTCAGTGCCAAAGCACTGTTTGTAGACAGCGACGGGGACGGCGAACTGGATGAGGTTGTTTACGGAAACTTTGATGATACTTCCACTCTTAACTATTATAATATGGTTGCTAATGACGGAGATGATCCTATTCCGGATCCTGTGCCGACACCGGACCCGACTCCGGATCCAATACCTGATCCGGTACCAGTACCAGTCGTACATCAAAAGCTGCCTACACCAAATGCAGTATTTGACGCAGGTACGATGCTTTTAAGTAATCTTGACGGCACGATGTCATACTCTTACTTCAGCGGGAAAACCGGATGGACAGATGTTCCGGATGGAACCAGTGCAATTGTAGTATCAGATGAGGACGCAGAATATGCACTTGCACATGGAATATCAGTTATCAGATTTGGTGATGGTATCACAACAGATGATTCAGATTTCCAGATTATAGAAGTACATAAGGTTCCTACTCCGAATGGTGTTCGAGGAATCAATCCTACCAATGGGAATAATGGACAGATTGTGAATGTTGCACCGGGAATGCAGTACGCAGCAGGTAATTCTAATAACTGGATTAATATTACATCAAATGTTATTGGCGGATTATCCGCAGGAAACTATCGTGTCCGTACTATGGGCGGCGGTACAGCAATTGACAGTGATCCGGTTACGATTACTCTTGTATATACACCACCGACACCACCAGTACCACCGACTCCGGTTAAGACAAAAGAGGCAACTCCGAGCGCAGATTTTAATGCAATGATTGGTGTGTTGAGTGGAACTCAGGGAAACAGCTACTCTATTGATGGTGGAAATTCCTGGACATATGTTGGAAATGCAAATACAGTGTCTTTAGATATGAGCAGACTTAGTACAGACAGAGGTATTTTGTTATTCAGACCGGGAAACGGACAGACTACGACTGATTCTGACAGACAGACGATTCAGCTGAGAAAAGCCTATGTACCAACTGGCATTTCAGCAATTAGTGCTACTTCAACAGCACCTGGTGTGATTTCAGGAGTATCAAGTGCGATGGAATATATGAAGCAGGGAGATTCCTCATGGACAAAGGTTACAGGGAATACGATTTCAGCCATGCCTGGAAACTATTGTGTACGTGTCAGTGGCGCGTATACGACACTGCCAAGTGATGCAGTGGCAGTTACAATTACTCAGAGTGTTACATCAGCACCAGTTGTTGTTGCTAAGCCTACAGTGATTACCTCACAGGCTGCATCCAAAACAGGTACTAAAGGAACAACAGGAATCACAGGAAAGAAGCTTGTAATCATGCAGGTACAGACAGCGTTGAATGCACTTGGATATAAGTCAGGCACTCCGGACGGTGTTATTGGAAAAGGTACAAAAGCTGCTATCAAGAGTTATCAGAGAGATAAGGGACTGAAGGAAACAGGAACTATTAATACACAGCTTATTAAATCATTACATATTCAGTAAGTCATAGATATTGAATTCAGCAATAGATGGTGTGACTGTCTATTGCTGAATTTGTGTAATAAGCCAGCATACGGAAATCGTGTTTGCACGAATTTCCATACGCTGGTCAATGGTAAATGCATCTCATTGAAAGAAAGAAGGATATCACAGAATGACAGAACAGATGCTGCAGATGGAAATTCAGAAGGCTGAGGAGCTGATAGCATGTATTGGTGCAAGGATGCATGTACTGGACAAACGCTCCATGCATGAGAGTAGACTGCATTGGAACAGCATCGCCAAGCCATTGTATGGTCTTGGCCAGCTCGAAGAGCTGATTGTACAGATCGCGGGGATACAGGGAACATCAGATGTCCATATTGAACAGAGAGCTGTTGCAGTAATGTGCGCAGATAATGGCATTATTGCAGAAGGAGTCACACAAAGCGGATACGAAGTGACTACAGTAGTCAGTAAAAATATTGCAAATGGTCTTGCAAGTGTGAACCATATGGCACAGTGTGCCAATGCTGATGTTTTCCCGACAGATGTAGGAATGAAGGAACAGACAGAGGAGGATAATCTTCCGATTCGAAAGCTAATGTGCGGTACCAACAACTTTTTAGTGCAGCCTGCGATGACACAGGAAGCACTGATGGAAGCGATACAGGCAGGAATTGATAGAGTCAGAGAATTAAAAGAGAAGGGCTATCAGATTATTGTCACAGGCGAGATGGGAATTGGTAATACGACAACGAGCAGTGCACTCACTTCTGTTTTATTAGGGGTAGAGCCAAAGCTTGTGACAGGACGAGGTGCAGGGCTTGATGATGATAGACTGATACATAAAATAAAAGTGATTGAACAGGCAGTCAAAAAATATCAGCTGACAAGGGATGAAACGCTTCGCACATTATTGTGTGTTGGAGGACTTGATTTGTGTGGACTTGTTGGTGTTTTTTTTGGTGGTGCTATGTATGATGTTCCAATTGTGATAGATGGAGTCATTACTGCTGCTGCAGCACTTACTGCTGCACGTCTTCTTCCTGCAGTCAAGCCATATATGATTGCTTCTCATGTTGGAAAGGAGCCGGCAATGCAGCTGATCATGAAAGAGTTAGGGACTGAGCCGGTGATACAGGCAAATCTTGCACTTGGAGAGGGAACTGGTGGTGTTATGCTGCTTCCCATGCTGGATATGGCACTTTCTGTGTATCGGGAAAACGCTACATTTGAGGAGCTGTCCATAGAAGAGTATGAGGAGTTTGGAAAATCATGATGACTCTTGTATTAGGCGGAAGCGGAAGCGGAAAATCAGAATTTGCTGAGACTCTTGCGCTCAATAGCCGAAATTCTGATACAGACAGTCTTTTTTATGTGGCAACCATGCTGTCTGAGGGAGAAGAAGGAAAAAGAAGGGTTGAGAGACATAAACGGCTTCGCTTTGGAAAGGGATTTCAGACAATTGAGCAGGCATTTGATATTAGTAGGCTTGCTGAGCGAATATCCGGAACAGTTTTGTTAGAGTGTCTATCCAATCTTCTTGCCAATGAGTGTTTCCTGCATAACTGCAGTGCAAAGGATATTTTTCCACAAATTATTGACTTGACTAGTCATTGCGATAACCTGATTATTGTTTCCAATGATATTTTTTCTGATGGAGTAAATTATGAACCCTGTACAAAAGAGTATATCAGACAGCTTGGATGGTTGAACAGACAGCTTGCCGGGCAGGCAGACAGAGTGTATGAGGTTGTTTTCGGAATCGCACAGGATTTGAAAGAGAATAATAATCAGCTTAGAGAGGTGGATACAGTATGAAGGTATTGATGGCATGTATCATTGCTTTTTCCACATATTCTAAATTACCAATTCCAAACGCACTTCTTTCAAAGGCAGAGTGGACAGAGGAAAATAGGAAATATGTAATTTGTTTTTTCCCATTTGTCGGGGCAGTCGTTGGTGGACTGTGTCTGCTTTGGTTTATTATTTGTCAAAGATTTCAGATTGGAAATTTGGCATTTTCGTTGATAACTGCATTGATTCCACTGATTGTAAGCGGTGGTATTCATGCTGATGGATATATGGATACAATGGATGCCCTGCATTCCTATAAAAATCGGGAAGAAAAGCTGCGAATATTAAAGGATTCACATGTCGGTGCATTTGCAGTCATATGTTTGACAGCATATTACCTTACTTATTCTGCAGGAGCAACAGAGATTGACCAATGCAGTCAAGCTATTCTGCTGGCGTTGTCCTTTGTCCTTTCCAGGATAGGAAGCGCAGTAGGAATCGTCTATCTGAAAAATGCCAGGCAGGATGGTATGCTCTATGCTTTTTCCAGCTGTGCGCACAGACGAATTGTTCGTATTGTTCTGTTTTTAATGCTTGGTATTGTGACTGTCGGAATGCTGTATGTGAATTTACGCCAAGGAGCGCTTGTGCTTCTTTCAAATAGTATTCTTTATGGATATTATTGTTATAAATCCAAGAAAGAATTTGGAGGAATTACAGGAGATCTTGCAGGCTGGTTTTTAATGTTGTCAGAGCTTGTCAGTGTATTGGTGATTGGTCTGACTGGCTGATGCAGGTGAGAGGTAGATAATAATGGAAATATATATTGGTGGTTATGCACAGGGAAAAACTGCATACATTAAGGAAAAGTATCCGGACAAGCAGGTTACGGATGCAGAGCAGGCAACACTACAGATATGCGAGCAGGCACAGATATTAAATCATTTTCATTGCTTTATTCGTACATTTGGAGCAGACGAAGAGGCTGCCATGCACGCTGCCATGCAGATTGCCGAGAAGAATCCGGATTTGATTCTGCTTTGTGATGAAGTAGGAAACGGAATTATTCCGCTGGAACAGTCAGAGCGTGATTATCGAGAGCTTGTTGGGCGTGTGATGTGTGCGATGACAGCAAGAGCGCAGAAGGTAGTTCGCATTGTGTGTGGAATTGGAATACAGATTAAATGAGGATGGACACAGAGCTTATGGGAAAGATTGTATTCGTGCGTCATGGAATGACTGCAGGAAATGAATTAAAGAAATACATTGGAAGCACTGATGAGCCGCTTTGTCCTGCAGGACGCGCTATGCTGGAGGAATATCGAATAAAGAAGCATTTATATCCTGAAGTTTCTAAAGTATTTACAAGTCCAATGAAACGCTGTATCGAAACAGCGGAAATGATTTACCCGGATATTCCAAAGTATATCATACAGGATTTCAAAGAATGTGATTTTGGACTGTTCGAGCAGAAGGGATATGAGGAGCTTAAGGATACTGCTTCCTATCGCAGCTGGATTGACAGCAGCGGAAGAATGGCTCCACCGGGCGGAGAATCAAAGGAAGAGTTTCAAAAACGCTGTGTGAACGGCTTTTATCAGATGCTTTCAATGATGGAGTCGACAGCAGCATGTGTCGTGCATGGCGGCACTATTATGTCAATTCTCGAATATTTTGGATGTGAAAAGAAGAATTTTTATGATTATCAGTGCAAAAATGGCATGGGATTTCTGACTGAATATCATCTGGATAAAAAAGGAAAGGTGGAAATTAGTTGGATAAGACCATTGGAATCAGTATTTTAATAGGGTTTATTCTGGATTTACTCTTGGGAGATCCCCATTGGTTACCTCATCCGGTTCGTATGATGGGTAGCTATATTTTATGGTATGAAAAAAGCTTTAGAAAAGAGACGGATTCTGAGAGAGCACAGCTTGGAAAAGGAATTGGTCTTGTAGTCAGTCTACTTGCCTTAACGACCATTACAGCAGGTACAGTTGTGCTGTTTGCTTACAGGCTTCATCAGTATGTGGGAATTGCTGTTTCCACCGTGCTGTGTTACCAGATTCTTTCAGTCAGAGGACTTCGTAATGAAAGTATGAAGGTATACCGCGCACTGAAGGAAAAGAATTTGAAACAGGCAAGAGAATGTCTTTCTATGATTGTTGGGCGTGATACAGCAGGGCTTGATGAAGCAGGAATCACAAGAGCGGCAGTGGAAACTGTAGCGGAGAACACTTCTGACGGAAGCATTGCTCCGCTTATATTCATGCTGATTGGAGGACCGGTATTAGGACTTATTTATAAAGCAGTGAATACAATGGACTCCATGGTAGGGTATAAAAATGAAAAGTATTTATTTTTTGGACGTGCCGCAGCAAAGGCAGATGATGTCTTCAATTATCTTCCATCAAGATTTGCAGGACTGTTTATGGTTATGGCAGCCGGTATGTTAAGGTTAAATATGCATGGTGCATGGCGCATTTTCAGACGTGACAGTAGAAATCATGCAAGTCCAAATTCTGCGATGACAGAGGCGGCATGTGCAGGTGCGCTTGGCTTGATGCTTGCCGGTGATGCAAGCTACTTTGGAAAAATAGTAAAGAAGCCGACAATCGGTGATGCGTGTCGGCAGATTGAAGCAGAGGATATTCGAAGGGCAAATCGTCTGCTTTATGCAACGTCAATTCTAATGCTTTTGGCTGGTGAGGGAATACGGTATGGAATACAATATGGGATTTTTTGAGCATGGGGGACAGGTAATGTCTGAGATATCTAATTATGATTTTTCAGTCAATATTAATCCGCTTGGACTTTCGGAGGAGGTAAGAGAAGCAATTCTGGCTTCCGGGAATGGAGCTGTCCGGTATCCGAATAATACATGCAGAGAGCTTAGGAAAATGATTGCTGCTACCTGGTATGAGGGCGCAAATCCTCACGAGATTGTATGTACAGCAGGTGCAAGTGAAGCAATTTTTGCTATTGTAAGAGCCACTCGTCCAACTTCTGGGATGATTCTGGCACCGACCTTTTCTGAATATGAGCGTGCACTTCTTGCAGCAGATGTACCGATTGAAATCTATACGCTTGACAGAGAAAAGGGGTATGAACTGACAGAAGCTTTCTTGGATACACTTGACAGACAGCCACAGGGCAGTCTTCTCTTTTTATGCAATCCGAACAATCCTATCGGAAACTGTATAAAGGATTCTGTCATGAATGAAGTATTGAATCTTGCGCAGCAAAAGAACATATGGGTAATTGTTGATGAGTGCTTTCTCCCCTTTCTTCCGGCATATGAGGAAAGAAGCTTAAAGCATGTCTATCAAAAGTATGACCGATTGTGTATTCTGAATGCATTTACAAAATTTTATGCAATGCCGGGTCTGCGACTTGGATTTGTTGTGAGTGCAAATATGCGGCTTTGTCAAAGTCTGTGTCTGCAGCTGCCGACATGGAATGTTTCCTCCATTGCACAGGAGGCCGGAATTGCCGCATTGCAATCGACAGACTACGCAGAGAGAACAAGGCAGTGTATTGCAAAAGAACAGGACTATCTGGTAAAGGGATTATTGAATTGTAAAGGAATTAGAAAGGTTTATCCTCCGATGGCAAATTTTGTGTTTATTGAGGCAGAGGAATCACTTGCAAGCGAACTGCTCCAATATCAAATTATTATCAGAAGATGCGAAAACTACAGAACACTTGGAAAAGGCTGCTATAGAATTGCTGTCAGAACACATGAGGAGAATGAATACTTAGTACACTCATTAGAGAAGTGCTTTAATGGGATACATTAATTGGGATGCATTAATTCAGACTTTCTTTATTTGACTTTCACGACAGGAAAAAATATAATAAGAAACAGTGAGACAGAAAGTCCTCAGCGAGGCATATGAGGAGAAACGGAGCGAAAAGGATATGGCAATTGATTTGTTTTCAATAGGGAAGTTTACAGTACATGGATATGGACTGATGATAGGACTTGGTTTTTTGGTAGCTGTTCTGGTTGGCTGTTATCGCGCAAAGAAATATGGTCTGAGTGATGATCACTTGATTAATCTTGCAATCAATGTGCTTATATTTGGATTCCTTGGAGGAAAGCTGTTATTTATTATCGTAGAATTTCCGACATTTTTGAAGGCTCCGATGTCAATCATTGGTTCAGAAGGATTTGTTGTTTACGGAGGAATTATTGCCGGAATACTGACAATTTATATATATTGCAAAATAAAGAAAATTTCGTTCTTTAGTTATTTTGATATATTAGCACCGTCTGTTGCAATTAATCAGGCATTCGGACGTATTGGCTGTTTCCTTGCAGGCTGCTGCTATGGCAGAGAAACACGCAGTGCAATCGGTGTAGTATTTCCGGAGGGAGCGCTTGCACCTTCTGGTGTAAAACTTATTCCAACTCAGCTGTTTTCAGCCGGAGGAGATTTTCTCCTGTTCTTTGGTTTGATTATTTATGCAAAGCGGGCAAAGTACCGCGGAAATGTATCTGCATGTTATCTGCTTTTTTACAGCATCGGCAGATTTGTAATTGAAATATTTAGAAATGATGAAAGAGGCGCAGTCGGTATGCTGTCTACATCACAGTTCCTGTCAATTTTTATGTTCGTATTTGCAATTGGATTTCTTGTGTTTAATCGGAAATGGGGAAGCAAAGAGTCTACACAACAGTCTTAAAATGCAAAAATTCGGACATAAATATTTTTTATTGACAAAAGCGACACGAGTGTCGTATAATACAAAAAGCGACACATGTGTCGCTAAACAATAATGAGGTCTCATGTATGGGAGAAAAAGGAAATCAAACTAAGAAGTTAATTAAAAAAGCAGCATATCGTCTATTTGCAAGGGATGGATTTAAGGAAGTGACGATGAAGGACATCTGTGAGGAAACAGGTCTGAGCAGAGGCGGCCTCTACCGATATTACGGCAGTACCGCAGCAATTTTTGAAGAGCTGTTTCGGGAAATGTCAGATAACAGCATTGATGAGTTTGCAAGGAAAATGGCTGATGGAGTAAGTGCTGTGACAATACTGCACGAGACACTTTTGGCATTGCATGATGAAATCCTTGATTCGAAAAATGCACTCAGTCTTGCGATATATGAGTATTCCAATGCAGTGGACAGCGGATTGTTTGCAGAGCTTAACCGAGTCGGTATCGAAAAATGGAAAAGATTTTTGACATACGGAATTGAGCGTAAGGAATTCAAGAGAGTCGATATTGAGCAGGCAGTTGATGTGATTTTGTATTCCTATCAGGGGGTCCGCATGTGGAGCCGTGTGACTAAGCTGCAGGAGAATACAGCAGATCATATTATTAAAGCTGTGGAGGAAATGCTGCTAGGCTCAGCTAAGGAGCAGAATTGAAAATCAGAAATATAAGCAAAGGGAGGAATTAAGTTGAAAGAGAAGATCATTATTACAATATCCATGATTATGGATTGGATCGTGTTTTTTGGAGCAACTATGACGGTTGCCGTTATGTCATACGAGAGTCTGACAGGAGCGGAGTATACAGGATTTTTAACAGCGGCGGTCATGTGTATGGATTACGGATTTATTCTGTCTGTCATTGTACAGCTGATTGACCGGAAGGAAAAGAAGCTTTTTGTCTGTTTGAATATTGCAAATCTGCTGCTGATTCTGACTGCTTATATCATGAAGTTTGCAGGAGCAGCATATGCTCCGGGAACGATTTTGTTTTGGGATATGTATTTAATGCTGTATTACGGATATCGAATTGCAATTAAAAAAGAAGGAAGAAGGGGTAAATCAGATGGAGATAGAATTTAAATTACGAAAATGGGAAAAAAGTGATGCAGTAAGCGTAGCAAAATATGCAAACAACAGGAAAGTTGCAAATAATCTGAGAAATGTCTTTCCCTATCCATATACACTTGAGGATGCAAAGGAATATGTCTATGACTGTGTAGACAGAGGGGATGAAAGACGTCTTGTTCGTGCAATAGAAGTGCAGGGCGAGGCTGTCGGCAGCATCGGTGTGTTCCTTGGATGTGATGTTGCAGAAAAGACAGCTGAGCTTGGATACTGGCTGGCAGAAGAGTATTGGAGAAAAGGAATTATGTCGACTGCTGTGCGGCAAATCTGCAAAGAAGCATTTGAAACATTTGATCTGATTCGAATTTATGCAGAGCCGTTTGCCTATAATGAGGGCTCCAAAGGAGTCTTAAAGAAAGCCGGCTTTACAAATGAAGGAACGATGCGAAGCAGCGTTTACAAGAACGGACAGGTACATGACCAGTGTCTGTATTCACTGCTTCGTACGGATTGATCTAGTCATTTGTGATTAGAAAACTGAAAATTCGGTCATAGTACGATTGCAGAACTGCAGCAGAGCTGTTGTAAATTTCATGCCTGCAGGATGTCATGTTAACAAGCTGACAGGACGCTGTATGGGAAGCAAATTCAAGGATACCTTTTTGATCTACAAAGGCATCATCTGTACAGCAAAACAGCAGGATAGGACACTGAATGCGTGAACTCAGCATTTTACTGCGAATACGTCTGATGGTATGAATAGATTCATATGCCCATTGATAGCTGGAGCCACTTAGTTGAAACAGAGGAGTGGCTTCTTTTTTATTGCTGTAATAACGAAATCGCTCAGGACAGGAGGAAGCACTGTCTTCAAATCGTTCCGGGGGTGTAAAAGCTCCCTGACCCACAACAAACGTGTCTCCATGACCAAGCTTTGTCTGAAGCCATCCAAGAAGCATGGCAGCCGTTTCCGGAATTATTCCGAGCCGTATGCGCATCATTGGAGAACTGAGTATGGCCTTTTTAAAATCTGAGGGATATGTTTCCATATACAAGGCACTAATTGCACCACCCATGGAGTGTGCAAACAGATAAACCGGCAGATCCTTCGACTGTGGTATGACAATCTGTGAAAATAAGCTGTGCAGATCGGAAACATAATCAGAAAAATGGTGGATGTGAACACGGTTGATGTGCTTGCTTTCCCTCGTAGATCGACCATGTCCTCTGTGGTCATAAGCATAAACTTCATAGCCGGCTTTTATCATATAGTAAATGACTTCTTTATACTTTTCAGCAGTTTCGGTGAAGCCATGGCTGATGACGATGACACCGATAGCAGCAGAAATATCAGTAGAACTATCAGCAGAACCGGAAGAATCAGCAGAACCGACGGGTTTGTAATAATCATAATAAATGGATGCATGATCCGGCGTTTGAATATGACCAGAGGAACAGATGCTTTGCAGGAATGGCTCGACGTTTTCAGTCATTGCTGCGTCAAATACATTGTCAGCAAGAATCGCTGTATGAATAACAGTTTGTTTTTGTGTCATAAGTCTGCCTCCCCTGAAATTTTACTGAGTACTCGTTTTTCATTGTAGAGAAGGAAAAACAGTCCGCCCGCGATACAGAAAAAAGCAGAAAGAACAGCAACGATACGAAAGCCCTTTCCATCCCCTGTTCCTATAGTTGAAACAGCTGTAAAAATCAGCATGGAGACACTTTGACCAAGCTTAAATGCGAAGGTTCTTGCTGCATAGAACATGCCCTCTCTGTTTTCACCGGTAGCTGCTGCATCACTTTGAGCAATATCTGCAACAACTGCCTGTGGAAGAATGCCGAAGATTGCCATGGGGAATGCCGCAAGCACAACAAGAAGGGCACCCTGTACAACAGGTGGAATCAGAGAAAGCTGCCCGAGAAAGGCTGTGTAAAGGTAGGCAATTCCAAAAAAGCAGAAGCCTGCCAGGATGCATCGCTTTTTCCCGATAGAAAGTGCAAATTTATTCAATGGAACATAAAATACAAGAGAGAGTGCAGTCATTGCCACAAAATAAATCGTAGTCATGCTTTCGTTCAGATGAAGCAGACTTGTGACAAAAAAAGGAAGACCGGTCTGAAACATAGTCAGGGCTATCCAATAGGTAATATCAGAACAGACAAACATGCGAAAATCTCTGTTTCTAAATGTTTTGAGCAGTGAAGAAAAGGCAGTACCCTGACAAGGAGTGATTTTCACATAGTCATTTTCGTGAATTGTAAAGACCGGAACAATCAGACAAAGAAATGCATCCGCACATAATATCGCAAAGGTTATGCGCATTGCTGATACTCTTTCAAAGGATGGCTCCAGAAGTCCCCAAATGACGGGAGCGATATATGCAACAGCAGTTCCAGCAATAAATGTAAAGGAGATGATTGTTGAAATATCCATACGCTGCTTCTGATTGTGTCCAAGCTCAGGAATCAAAGCAGTATAAGGTGTGCAGTAGCATGTAATTGCAAGATAATAGAGTAGAAGTGTCAGAAACAGAAAGCCGGCATTGACCCAACTGGTCGAAGCAGTCGGAGAACAGAAAACAAGAAATGTGGAAAGTGCCAGAGGGACTGAGGCTATTTTTAAAAATGGAATCCGGCGTCCGTTTTTTGATTTGCACTTGTCAGATAGAGAGGCAATCCACGGATCTGTAAAGGC
Organism: uncultured Lachnospiraceae bacterium; assembly: GCA_964579795.1. Taxonomy (GTDB): domain Bacteria; phylum Bacillota; class Clostridia; order Lachnospirales; family Lachnospiraceae; genus JAEYFP01. The sequence goes on from CAZOHM010000002.1 coordinate 94,006, forward strand.
ATCAAAGATACGTGCAAAGGCTGTGATTGCACCAATGATGGTAGCGATGCCAAGAACAGCAAGTCCCTGTGGAATAAACAGTGTCTGACCTGCAGCCTTTGCAGTTTCATCCGGCTGATAGAAATAGACAAGCCAATTGGAAATAAGACCGGAGAGCAGTGCCCAGCCAAACTGTCCGACCGCAAAGCACCAGATTTTTTTTGTTGTAATTTCTTTCATAATTAATATCCAATCCTTTCTTAATAATAGTATCTAATATAATAATATCCTATGAAACTGTTATGGTGTCAGACCTGATAGCAGAAGGTCAATCATAAGCAGCAGCTGTGTTTTGCCAGGAACAAGCTTGTCCATGAACAATAAATCGCCATGCAGAGCAAGCTTCTGTGTCAGACTGAGCATACAATGAAAAATTGTGAAATACAGTTCATTGACTGATACGGTACATGAAATTGTATGATCTTCTATTCCTGCCTGAATAGAAGAAACAGCATAGGATTTTAACATTTCAATAAAGCTTTCATAATCGGAAAGCTCTGCCTGATTTATTTCTTCACTTTGAATATAGCTGTCGAAATCAGACAAAAAGCGAAGAAAAGAAGGATATTCCTCAAAAATGGCAGGAAAAATCAAGAGAATGGTACGAAGCTGCTCCCTTCCGTTCTTTTTGGAAAACGCAGCAGTTTCCAGCTGTGGGAGATATTTAACTTTCATATCATTCCAGAGCATGATGGCAGTCTGACAGCTAAGCTGAGCCTTGGTAGGAAAATAGCGGTATATTGTTGCAGAACCGATGCCTGCGTTTTGACAAATCTGCTCCATGCTGACTTGCTCAATGCCATGTTCTGAAAACAGATTGAGTGCAGTTCGAAGTATTAATTGTCTTTTTTCTTCTTTTGCTTGTTCACGAATTCCCATAGAAGTATCAATCCCTTTTTTTTATATTATGATAGTAATACTATCGTAATTTTGACGATTTGTAAATATAAACTTGACTCTATCCAACATTGGATATATACTTGCCATAATCATTGTGACAATTGCACAACAGTCTAACCTGTTATGCATATTTTACAGAAAAGAGGGAGAACGTTGGTTCAATTACTAATTCTATATTTTCTAAGCATTAAGGCAACACATGGTTATGAAATTCAGCGCTTTATCAGCTTGAACCAGATGAATGGCTTAAATACAATCAAGTCCGGTTCCATATACTACGCAATCAATAAGCTGGAAAAGGATGGATGTATCCATCCATTTCAAAAGGAAAAATTCGGGGAAAAGAAAAAGCAGATTTATGAAATTACACAAAAAGGAAAGGATATGCTGAAGATGCTTGCGCATCATGAACTGAGCATGCCGTTACAGGGTATCTTATCAGAACAGTTTGTCATGTATCCCATTGCAGTGAATCTTTCCAAACCTGAGCTTGTACAATGTATCAAAAAGCATATGGATGAGCTGGATATTAAAAAGACAAGATTATACAGGCACAGACAGAATCGCAAGGAATACATTCATCAAATGGAGAGTGCAACACTTAAATACATGCAGGATTCTATAGATAACCAGATTAACTGGTACAATCAGCTTCTAGATAATCTTGATGAAACAATCACTGAGGCCCTGCAGATTACTGAGCAAATCAGAAAAACTGATTATACGAAATTCAAGGAGACTTGTATATGAAAATAGACAGAGAACATGTGAAAGCGGCGTTTACTTCCTATGTAGAGAAGTATGATGCAGGTAATGAGAAAATTAAGTTAAAGATTGATCATACATATCGAGTCAGTGAGCTTTGCGAGCAGATAGCAAATGCCCAGGGACTCTCGCCAGATGAGACAGAGTTTGCCTGGCTGTCAGGAATACTGCATGATATCGGAAGATTTGAGCAGCTGAGAATTTATGATACATTTCAAGATGCAGAGTCAGTCGATCATGCACAATTCGGAGCTGATATTCTGTTCCTGGACGGAAAGCTTGCAGACTATGTGACAGAGATTTCCGAGCATGAGAGAGGGCTGCTTGAGAAGGTTATCCGTTTACATAATGTATATCGACTGCCGGAAACATTGACAAAGCAGGAGAAAACATTTTCAGATATTTTGAGGGATGCTGATAAGATTGACATTTTAAAGGTCAATGTCGAGATACCAATAGAAGAAATATATAATGTATCCACACAAGAGCTTTTACAGGCAAAGGTCAGTGAAGCAGTCATGCAAAGCTTTTCTGAGCATCATGCAACACTCAGAAGCCTGAAGCAGACTGCGGTCGATCATCTGGTTGGACATATCTCGCTTGTATATGAACTTGTGTATCCGATTAGCGTAGAGATTGTAAAAAAGCAGGGATATCTTGACAGAATGCTTGCTTTTCAATCAAGGAACAATACAACAATGGAGCAGTTTCAAATATTACGAAGTCTTTTGAAACAATATTTTCAGACTACAGAAAAGAGGGTAAACGTATGCAGGTAACACTCGGAGGTACAGGAATTACGGTAAATAAAAATGGATTTGGAGCACTTCCGATTCAGCGAATTTCAATGGAAGATGCAGTTACACTGCTGCATCGTGCATATGAAGGTGGAATGACATTTTTTGATACAGCCAGGTTTTATACTGACAGCGAAGAAAAGCTTGGCGCTGCGTTTCATGACATGCGATCAAAGATTTTCATTGCAACAAAGACAGCAGCAGTAACCCCGGAAGCATTTTGGAAGGATCTTGCTACCTCCTTACATAATCTGCAGACTGATTATATTGATATTTATCAGTTCCACAACCCTTCCTTCTGTCCAAAGCCAAATGATGGGAGCGGCATTTACGAAGCAATGCTCGAGGCAAAGGCACAGGGAAAAATCCGACACATTGGTATTACAAATCACAGACTTTCTGTTGCAAAGGAAGCAATTGAGTCGGGATTATATGAAACATTACAGTTCCCGTTCTGTTATTTGGCCACTGAAAATGATATAGAAATCGTCAATGCCTGTGAAAAGGCAGGGATGGGATTTATTGCGATGAAAGCACTGTCTGGCGGACTCATTACTAATGCGAGGGCGGCAGCGGCATTTATGAATGAATATCCACAGGTAGTTCCAATCTGGGGTGTCCAGCGTATGTCTGAACTGGAACAGTTTCTTGCTTTTGTGGAAGAAGAGCCATCGATGGATGACAGTCTTACAAAGCTGATCGAACAGGAAAAGCAGCAGCTTTCCGGTGATTTCTGCCGTGCCTGCGGATATTGTATGCCGTGTCCTGTAGGGATAGAAATCAATACATGTGCAAGAATGTCTTTGCTTTTGAGAAGATCGCCGTCCAAGCTGCAGCTGACAGAGGAAGCACAGGCAAAAATGAAAAAGATTGAAGACTGTCTGCACTGCGGCAGATGCAGCTCAAGGTGCCCATACAGTCTGGACACACCGACACTTCTTGCAAAGAACTATAAGGATTATCAGGAAGTACTTGCCGGCAAACCAATTTAATTATTAAAAGTATGTGAAACAAAAGAGGATGATAAAGATATGGAAAATGAAGAACAGCAGAATAAAGGCGGAAATGCTGCCATGATAAAAATATGCGGGTTTATCGTTGATAAACGAAACCTGTTTTTCTTGCTCTTCGGTTTGATGATGATTTTTTCTGTGGTCGCAAGAAACTGGGTGAAAGTAGAAAACTCCATGTCTTACTATCTGCCCCAGAAGACTGAAACCAAACAGGGTCTGGATTTAATGGAAAAGGAGTTTACAACATACGGTACATGTACTGTCATGATTGCGAATGTTTCCTATGAACAGGCTGACCAGATTTGCAGACAGATTGAAAGCAGAGATGGTGTTTTTTCTGTAACATTTGATGATACAGGGGATCATTATAATAATGGATCAGCGTTATATGATGTAACATTTGATTATGATGAGAAAGATGAACACTGTCTGGAAGCATTGGATGAGCTGAAAAAATCACTGGATGGGTATGATCTTTATCTTACAACAAGTCTTGGAGATACGCAGTCAGAGCTGATTGCTGAGGAGATGCAGGTTATTTCTGTGATTGTTGCAATTATAGTTGTTACTGTACTGCTCCTGACCTCCCAGGCTTATGCAGAGGTTCCGGTACTTCTTTTGACATTTGGTTCATCAGCCATTATCCAGATGGGTACCAATTTTGTATTTGGAACAATCTCTTTTGTTTCCAATTCCGTTACGATTGTGTTGCAGCTTGCGTTATCTGTTGATTACGCAGTCATATTTCTGAACAGATATAAAGAGGAACATGCCTCCATGCCTTCAAGAGAGGCAGCAATCATTGCACTCAGCAAAGCGATTCCTGAAATATCGGGAAGCTCGCTGACAACGATTGGCGGTCTGATTGCCATGACATTCATGCAGTACAAAATGGGTCCGGATATGGGTATTGTTTTGATTAAGGCAATTATCTTAAGTCTGTTTTCCGTATTTTTTTTAATGCCGGGTATCATTATGCTGTTTGCAAATCTGATGGACAAAACAAAGCATAAGAACTTTATTCCGGATATTCCTTTTGTCGGTAAATTTGCTTACAAATCCAGATATGTGATAGCACCATTATTTGTTGTGGTGATTATTATCGGATTTTTTATTTCCAATCGGTGTCCTTATGTGTTTGGATACAGTAAGCTTTCAACCCCGATTCAGAACAGAGTGCAGATTGCAAAACAAATGCAGGAGGACAATTTCCCTTCCACAAATATGGTTGCTCTTGTGATTCCCGCCGGTAACTATGAAAAAGAGAAAAAGCTTCTCAAGGAACTGGAGGACTGTCCTGAAGTGGATTCAGCTAAGGGACTTGCAAATATCGAGGCAATGGACGGATATATGCTGACAGATAAGTTGAGTCCAAGACAGTTTTCTGAGCTTATGGGTTTGGATTATGAAGTTGCAGAGCTGATTTATGCTGCTTATGCAGTTAATGACGAAGATTATGCGAAGGCAGTCAACGGTCTGAATACATATAAGGTGCCTCTGATTGATATGTTTCTGTTCCTGCATCAGGAGGTGGATGAGGGATACGTGACACTGGACAGTGACCTGAAGGAACAGCTGGATGATGCATACAGACAGATGACCTTTGCAAAGAATCAGCTGCAGGGTGAGCACAACAGCCGTATGCTTTTGTATTTGACACTTCCAGAGGAAAGTGAGGAAACATTTGCTTTTATTGATGAGCTGCATGATATTGTTGGAAAGTATTATGAAGACCCATGTCTTGTTGTCGGAGAATCTGTCAGTCAGTATGATTTGAAAAAGACCTTCTCTACAGATAATAATGTTGTTAATATTGTTTCTATTCTGGCAGTTCTTGTAGTACTGCTGTTTACATTTAAATCAGCCGGTATGCCAATACTTTTGATTGCGGTTATTCAGGGAAGTATCTGGATTAATTTCTCTGCTCCGACACTTATGCACAATGATCTTTTCTTTATGAGCTATTTGATTGTCAGCTCAATACAGATGGGTGCCAATATTGATTATGCCATTGTCATTGCAAGCCGTTACACGGAGCTTAGAAAGGAATTTGGCAGAAAGCAGTCAATTATTGATACGATGAACCTTTCCTTCCCGACAATTGTCACATCAGGAACAATGCTTGCTGTTGCAGGTATTTTGATAGGACAGATGACATCTGACGGAGCAATTTACGGAATAGGACAGTGCCTTGGACGTGGAACATTGATTTCTATTTTTATCACGATGTTTGTATTGCCACAGATCTTACTTGTTGGTGATAAGGTAATAGAAAAGACAGCGTTCATAATGAATATGCCGATTCGTACAAAGACGGCAGCAGGCTTACTGCGTGTGGATGGTGTTGTTCGAGGAAGAATCGATGGTACCGTAACCGGTACAATGCATGCCATTGTAAAGGGTAATGTCAGTGCTTATGTAGAGGCCGGAGACGTAAAGGAGATTTCTGAGGAGGATTATCAGAAGCTTTTAAATGGAAACAAGGAGGCGAAAGAAAATGAGTAAAATTTTTAATGCCTTCAAAAAACGAACAGCAGTGCTTTTGATATTACTGCTTGTTATTTCAACATCCATTCCGGTACAGGCTGAAGAAGCTGTAGAGATTACAGTTACAACCGGAACGCAGGAAACAGAAAAAGATAAAAAGGAAGAAAAAAGAGAGAAACTTTTAGAGGATGATATAAATGCAGATGATGAGGCGGATACAGAGGAAAATGCGCCCATAACGGAATGGGAGGATATTCAAATAAACTCAACAGCTGATTTAGTCGCACTTTCCAGAAACTGCTGGCTCGATACATGGTCAAGAAATAAGCGTGTATTTCTAACTTGTGATTTGAATGTTACAAACAGTGAATTTGTTTCCATTCCAACGTTTGGCGGATATTTTGACGGACAGGGACATACAATAGAAGGAATTCATATTGATGATACCGTATCATATACGGGTCTGTTCTGTTATACACAGGAAACAGCAGTCATTTCAAATCTGACAGTCAAGGGAAATATCCGTCCGTCTGGAAAGCAGGTCGTAGTTGGAGGAATTGTTGGAGATAACAGCGGTACGATTCAAAACTGTACATTTTCCGGAATCGTGGAAGGAACAGATTATTCCGGTGGAATTACAGGGTTTAATGAATTGGCCGGAAATATAGTGAACTGTATTTGCGAAGGCCAGGTGCTTGGTTCCCATTTTACAGGCGGCATTGCCGGAGAAAATATGGGAAATATTATGAAATGTATTAATCTTGCAGAAATCAATACGACAAATGTGGACAAGGGGATGTCACTGGAGGATATCAACCTTGAACAGTACAAGTCGGCTCTTCTGAATTTGGATGACACAACCAAATCTGATAAAACACAGGATGCGAATGGTACAGTAGATACCGGTGGTGTTGCGGGTCTGTCTATTGGTGTGATCCAATACTGCTCGAACAGAGGAAAGGTTGGATATGAGCATGTTGGCTATAATGTTGGCGGGATTGCAGGGCGCCAGTCGGGATATTTGTACAGCTGTATAAATGAAGCAGAGATTCTTGGCAGAAAGGATGTCGGAGGTATTACTGGACAGGCAGAGCCTTATGTAGTAGTTGATTTTTCACAGGATATTGTGTACCAGCTTTCTGAAAATATTAATAAACTGCACGATTTGATTAGCCAGACAATTCATGATGCCGGCTCTGAATCCGATACGATTTCCAGCCGTTTGTCAGTTATTCAGTCATTTACGGATAAAGCACTGGATGATACCTCCTATCTGTCTGATAAGACAGTGGAATGGACAGATGGCGTAGTAGGTGCTGCAAATGAAGCTGTCAGCAGAGCGGATTATATAATGGAAGAGGCAGCAAAAGGGGGTGGCGCAATTGACCAGTCAAGGAGTGCAGCCGGAAATGTCAAGAATGCAGCATCAGATCTTGTAAAGGTAGTTAATGACCTGGATATTTATCAGTATATGACACAGGAAGAGAGAACAAGATATGATAACAGCAAAAAGAATCTGGAAAATGCAACTGCAGAATATAACAGATATGTCAGCACAGCAAAGACAGCATATCAGAATTACTATCTTGATAAAGTAAGATCCACCAATTCACCGTATAATGATGGCTCATTGTCTGTAAATGAACTTAATATGAAGCCGGTTGTATCCGGAAATACAGTTAATACATGGAGTTGGAGTGATTCCAATACATACCGAAACTATCTGGATCCGTCTGTTGACAAGTGGGTGCATTATGATGATACTCAGTCACCAGCTGTCGAAACAGCTTTCCCTCAGTCAGCAGGAGATCAGGGAACAATGGACAGACAGCTGATTGCTGACAGAGATACACAAATTGCATCCAATTCAGGAACAATTGATACTGATTCCATAAGCTATGCGGATGGAAAGTATTATGATAACCATCATTCCTCCTATTCTACAGATGTTGCAAACAATGTAGATACGATGGCGGGTATTGTACTTGCTCATACCTCACAGATGTCTGAAAGTACAAAAAATGATGCACAAAATGCGGTCAATTATGCGAAGGATGCAGCGGGAAATCTGGAAACAGCAGGTTCACAGGTGAAAAGTATTGTTTCTACAGTAAACGGGAAATCAGATATTGTCTTACCGCAGCTTGGAACAGAGTATCGCGCAAAAACAAGCAGTCTTGTATCAAATTTACAGGGCATGTCTGACAATATGGGATATCTGAATGGAGAAATGGCATCGGCAAGTGATGTGCTGCTGGCGGATATTGAAGCGGTCAATGACCAGTTCAATGTGATTATGCTACTTTACACAGACGCTATCGACGGTGCACTGGATATGGATTATTCAAATGTGTATGAGGATAATTCGCAGGAAGTTGCTATGGAATGTACAGATGCCACGATTGCAGAATGTACAAATATTGGAGAGGTGCTGGGTAATCTGGATGTATCCGGAATAGCCGGGACAATGGCTATTGAATATGATTTTGATTTGGAAGGTGATGTAACCGGTATTGAGGATGCGAAGGCCAATTCTACCTACCAGACAAAATGTGTGCTTCGTCATAATATAAATCAAGGAATGATTCAGTCACAAAAGAGTGATGTCGGAGGAGTCTGCGGTCTTCAGGAGATGGGTACAATTCTGTTATGCGAGAATTATGGCTGGATAGAAAGTACTGACGGAGACTATATCGGAGGAATTACAGGACAGTCTTTGTCAACCATTCAGCAAAGCTATGCAAAATGCAGACTGTCAGGCAGGAAAAATATAGGCGGTATTACCGGCTTTGGAACAGATATTAATGACTGCTGTGCAATGATCAGGGTAGAGGAAGCAGATGCATTTGCAGGAGCAATCGCAGGTGAAATCGGAGAAGAAAGCAAGATACATCACAATGTGTTTGTTGGAGGAGAACTTGCGGGAATAGACCGAATCAGTTATAGTGGAAAGGCAGAGCCGATTACATATCAGGAGCTGCTTCAAATGACGGAGATTCCTTCTGCATTTCGTCAGCTGACAGTATCCTTCTATATTGATGACAGAGAAGTTAAAAAAATAAATTGCAATTATATGGAAATGCTTTCCTCTAAGGAGTATCCGGATGTTCCAAAAAAGGATGGATACTATGCACAGTGGGATATTAAGGAACTTTCCAGAATCGTATTTGATGAGGATGTCACGGCAGAGTATAAGCGTTATCTGACAACTCTTGCAGGCAGTCAGGTGAGAGAAAATTCACAATCTGATTTTCTTGTTGACGGTAAATTTGAGGAAGAGGATGAGCTTCACTCAACACTTTATTCAACGACGGATATTCCGCTTAAGAATGTTTTGGAGCATTGGAAACTGGAAATACCGAATGATAATGCTTCTGAGCATCAGCTTCGTTATTTGTCTCCTAAAAACGGGCAGATTGACGTGGAAATATACATCAATCAGAATAATAAATGGAAAAAGGTTGATACTGACAAGATGGGTATTTACCGTACATTTATGGCAGAAGGGAGTTATGTGGAAATTGCCATCGTGTCTGTCCAGCATACATGGAAAGAGTACATCTGGTATATTGCAGGAGCAGTAGTGGCAGGAGCAGCTATTTTATTTGCAATCATTTATTTCAGAAGAAAGAATATAAATAAGAAAAGAACAGAAGAAAGGGATACCTTGGAGGAAATCGAGGTATAGGTAGCATATGAGTGTCATTATTCTATTTGCAGTACTTTGGGTAATCAGTCCGCTTGCCTTGATTCCAGTAGTCGTTGTGCTTGCGGCAAAGAACAGCGAACTGAATGCAAAGCTCAAGAGACTTTCCGGACAAACACAACCGACACAAGTGCAGCAGCGACCAGTTATGCCACAGCCCACAGTCGCGCAGCCACAGCCCGCAGTCGTGCAGCCACAGCCCGCAGCCGTGCAGCCACAGCCCACAGCCGTGCAGCCACAGCCCACAGTCGCGCAGCAGCGACCAGCAGCGGTGCCGCCACAGATGCGTCCTGTAGCAAACCAAAAAACAGGCGCTGTGACTTCTTCAACCGGCTTGAAACCGGTTCACTTATTGTTTGGAATAGGAACACTACTTGTAGTTGTCGCAGGTCTGATTTTTGCAACAACTACATGGAGACTCATACCGTCGACAGGAAAGCTTTTGATTCTGTCAGCGGTCATTTTGTTGTTTTTTGCATGTTCATTTATACTTGAAAAATGGATGCATCTAAAGCAGACGAGCGTGACATTTTATATGCTTGGGAGCTTTTTCTCTTCGCTTGTGGTAATTGCTGTTGGCTACTTTTCCTGGTTTGGCAGCAGCTTTTCACTTTTTGGAGAGGGAAGATTTTTACTTTGCTTTATCAGCTTGATTTTACTTGGCATCCTGCTTTTACTTGGCCATTTCTTTTACAAAATGCGAGTATTTCTCATACTTTCAAGTCTGTTTCTGTCTGCGTCACTCGTATTTCTTTGCAGACATGTGACACCGGATGCGGGCAAGATGCTATGCATTATGGGAATTTATCTGCTTGGATTTACCTGTCTGATGTTTTTGGAAAAGTGGAAAAAAAGCTTTGGAATTACGGTGATTATTTTGGATGTGGCATATATTGTATTGACAATTATTCTACTTTCAATAAGCGAAACATCTGTCTTTATCTGCCTTGCCCTTTGTTTGTCCCATGCAGCAATTTTAATGCTTGCCTTCATTTATAAACAGGCATGGATTAATTGGATACTTCCTTTGTACAGCATGCTGTCTGTTTTTTCAGTATCAGGGCTTTGCAGTTCAAAATGGGAGAGTCTGTATGTTTCAGAGGGTGCCATATATCAGATGGTGTTTACAATTGCCTGTCTGATTTGTTTTCTTATATATACACTGATTCGATTCAGGAAAAAGGCAGTGTTCAGAACAATTGTATCAGACTGGATATTCACGTTTGCAATTTTAATACAGTCTTTCTATGCCTGTGTGAGTATGCAGATGCAAAATGAGGTTGTTGGTGAGGCTGATGTTTTGGCCTGCATAATTCAGTGGGTTTTGGCTGCTGTTACAGCAGCGGTCATATTACTGCTCAGTCTTCGAGACGAGAACAAATGGTTCAGACAAAGTCTGCTTGCTTCTATGTCTGTAATGGGAATGTCTGCATTGTATGCACTTGTGTTCAAGCTTTTGATCTGGCAGTCGGATGAATGGAAAATGATATTACCAATGCTGTTTCTTGCAGTTTTGTATTTAATTGGTATCGTTGCGCGAAGCTATATAAAGAAGATTTTTACAGATACAGTATTTGCAGGCAGATTATTACGAATCTGGCAGCATATTTCGCTTACTTTTGCTGCTTTTACCTGTCTGATTACTGAACAGAGAACACTTTGGATGAGTTTTTGTCTTTTAGCTGTTATCCTGTTGCTACAGGGAATTTATTACAAAAGGCAACATAATTTCTATGGTATATTTTCTGCACTGTTATTCCCATTTGTATCAATGCTTGGTTTGAAAGAGGCTGCTGTTGCATTTACCGGTGATGAAGCAGCTGCGCTCATCTGCACAGCTGATATAAAGATTGCAGTGTGCCTGTTACTCATACTGTCCAGCAGCTTCCTGTATTCCGGCTTTGTCGACAGGAAAAAGCTGATAAAGGGAGATAAAAACACATTTACAGGTCTTCATATTGACTGGAATTATGTCACGCTGAGTTTAATGATATTGATTTTGACTGTTCAAACAATAGATGGTTCTTCGAGAGGACTATCCGCTGCACAGATGTGGTTTTTGCTGCTTTTCTATGTTTGTTACACAGCATCAAGATGTGCTCGTATGGTTCAACCGTATGTATACAGTGCAGCCTGTGTCTGCGGCTGTTTTGCGTGGATGACACAGCAGATGATTCCGCTGCCTGAAATTTGCGGGAATGAATGTAGAGCACTGATTCTGCTTGGTTGTGGGTTTGTACTGTATCGATTTGTCTGGAAGGAGAAACCAAAGGCAGGTGCTTGGATTGGATATGCACTGCTTGCAGTCTTTTTGCTGGAGCAGGCTAAAGGTGTTCATGCATATGCTGGAGAACCGGGAGTATATAAACTGACTGTATTTTTGATTGTTGTATGTGTACTGCTTGTATTCGCATTTAGAAAAGCAAAGCTTCGCTATATGCTATTAACAGGAGGCACGCTGATGGCAGCCGCCTATCTGACGCTCGACTCCATTATGTCTGAAGAGCATGCAGCGTTTTTTACTGACAGTATACAGCCGGCTATAACCTGTGCCGGTATATTCACACTTCTCAATGTGCTGCTTATGGCTGGCATGTGTATTCTGCTTCCTGTTCTTATGTACAGGGAGAAAGAATCCTGTGTTGTTTGTGTGCCGGTCATTATCTATTATTACATACTGGCAAGTGTAATTGATTACCTGCAGCTGGAAGAGACCAGTGCAAATCTATTATGGCTGATGATGTTTTTACTGATGGTTATGCTTGGCAGACGCTTACATGAGAAAACAGTGGAAATACATGAGTCGGTTGAAGGAGACTGTGGAGCTTCAAAACATTTGATGATAGACTGGATGGGTATTTCGGGAATTATCTCACCGATAATACAGCTGTTTTCAAAAGCAGAAGGATGGAGATTCTGTGGTTTGATGCTGCTTGCCGTCTATGTATTATGCTTCCATGACCGAATCAGTCAAAAATTAAACAGATGGCTGGCAAGTATTGCTGCATGCTTTATTACAATTGCATGGTGGACACAGCCGTTTTTGAATATTCCAACACTTTTAAAAACTGAGTGGAAAATAGCCGGATTGATTGGCTTTTTGTCTGTAATTACGTTTGCTGTATGGAAAGAGTACAAAGCTGTCTGCTCCTGGGTTTTATTTGGAGGATCCGTTTGCTGTGTATTATGGCAGAGTCTGGATACAATTCGCTTCCAGAAACTGACAGATACTTTGATACTTGCTGTTGCCGTACTATTGATTTTGTTGTATGCTTTTATCAAGAAGAGCGGACGCTGGTTCCTGTTATCGTCTATGACGCTTGTTATACTTGTGATATATCTGTCCAGAGATTTCTGGAAAAGCATTGCCTGGTGGATTTATTTACTGGCAGCAGGTATTCTACTGATTGTTTTTGCAGCTACAAATGAATATCGTAAAAAGCAGGATAAGAAGGAACCGACAAAACAACTTTTTCATGAATGGGAGTGGTAAAATGAAAAGAAAAAAAGTGATACAGATACTGACAATTACAGCCGTAGTTATTGGACTTTTAGCGGGATGCGGGGCTACTGATAGTAAGACTCTTAAGCAGGAAGCAGAAGCTTCAGATGCAGGAGAACAAGCAGAAAAAGAGGATACTGACGCAGAAGTCATACCGGATACAGATGCCGGGGCAGAGAAAGCAGAGACAGCCGAGACAGAGGAGCTCGATACAGCAAATCTTCCGGAAGAGCTGCAGGAAATGGTTCCATTAATGGATGCCTTAAATCTAAATCTTTGTAGTTATCAGGCAAAATATGACTGCGAAAATGCAGAGCTGTTTTGGAACAGCGTACAGATTGCAGCAGTCAATTCACAAGACTGGGATAAATACGGATTTCAGGTGAGTGATGAGGGAGATAGACTTATTGTTCCAAAGAAAACTGCTGAGAAGTTTGCATATGCGATGTTTGGAACAGTGAAGGAGCTTCCAGAGCTTCCTGAGCATATTATGATAGCCGGTGAAACCTATGATTCCTCTATACATACAGATGAAAACGGAGATTTTTATTTTGTTTTGGGAGACAGAGGACTGAGTGATTATAGAGTAAATCGTGCAATTGATAACGGAGACGGGACATATTCAATAGAAGTATCACTCAATTCTGCCGAGATGGATGAGAATGAAATTATCAGTTTCCTGTATACACTGCGTGAAAGTACACATGATAACGATTTATTTGCCTATGAAATAACGACAGGCGTTCCGGCAGATAAGAAAACAGAAAATAAGCTTGCCGGTATACCGTACCTTGATATTTATACGCAGTTCTATGGTTCCTCCATATATGAAGAGGATGATATCAAAGAAAGCTCTATTATAGAAATTCCATACTTCGGAACATTCCGGGATGACAGGTCTTCAATTGAAAGCTTAAACGACAGGATATTTGCTGAACTGGAAAGTGTTGATGAAACTTCTAACGAAAATGAAGGATGCTGGCCGGAAATCTGTTCCTACTTTTTTACAGGTGAGGATTATCTGCAGGTAGTCAGTACAGCGATTATTTATCCTAATTATGCAACAGACGGAGATGTATATTCCTACAATTACGACTTGAAGAACGATAGCCCAATGACAAATGAAGATGGTTTGAAGCTTGCTGGTCTGACAGAAGAAGAGCTGCTAAAAAAAGTGGAGGCTGTTTATCAGAACCGTTATGATGGTGATTCTTATGATCATGCACAATTGGGTGGATTTCGTGTGAAAAAGGATGGAGCAGTTGATTTTTATCTGAAGATGTTCATCAATAATGAACTGTCAGACAACTATAATACAATAGTAACTTATCATACTGCAGATGGCAGTCTGGAGTACTATGAAGGAAGAGTTTTGATTCCGGATGATGAGATTGATGTTATGAATCCACCACTTTCTCATGGAAACTAAAATCTTCTAATGTTTTAATTGGAATAGTCGATATATATTTCAGAAAGAGCAGATGAAATCAGTATCATATCAGATTCCTTCTGCCGGATAATTGGAGGCTGAATATATGAGGGTTGTACGGCATGCAAGCAGTTTTTTTGCCGGTGATACGTCAAAAGCTGAGCGTAATGAAAACATGCAGTCGAAGGGCACTGATGCTAAAACAAAAAAAAGCAGTATTTTTGCCGGTAATCTGAATTTACCAGAGGATCAAATTACAAAGAAAAAACGAGAGGCAAGAAAACGGGCTGCAAAGATAATTTCCAGTGCATTTTCCAAAGAGCGGGAGATTGATGATACCGTTGCAGAATGCAGAAAGAAAATTTCTGATGCAAAAAAGAATATGCAGACTGCAAATAATGGTCTGAAGGATATTGCAGCTTCTCAGGATGAATTAAAGAAAACTTATGGGATTACGGCTGACAGTCAGGAGCAGAAGGATCTCGAGCTTTTAAGGAAACGCCGTGATATGAAGGATCCGGTGAAATCACAGGGACTGCTTACAGCGGATGAAGGGAAGAGACTTCGTGAAATCAATGAGACCGGGTTGACAGAGTATCAGAGCCGGGCGCTTGAACTTGATAAAATAGGAGAGACCTATCAGAAAGAAATTGATGCTGCAAAGAAGGTAGTTGCTGAGCAAAGTGATACAATTGCATCAATCAGACAGTCCAGACTAAAATCAGCACCGATGCTGGATGTGACACAGGCTGCAGACGGTGTGATGGAGGCTGCTTCTGATGAAGTGAAGGGTATGATTTTACAGGAATCCAAGGATACGCTTGATAAGAAATACGAAGAGGAAAAGGAAAAAGCCGAGAAAACAAAGGAAGAGAAAGAAAAATTCGAAGAGCAGCTTGAGGAAACCCGGAAAAAGAAAGAAGAAATGGAACCGGAGAAGCCAGTTGAAAGCACAATTCAAGCGCCAAAGACAGATAGTCACAGTTCTGTAGACGATACAACTGAGCTGCTGACAGAGCTGTCAACAACAAAGGACGCCGTTCAGAAGGAGCTGGAGAAGTTGATGGAGGAAATGCAACTGACAGAAGAGGATCTGAAGGGTCTGGAAGTAGATACACTTTTGTAAGCGTAGATACTTAGTATATGGACGAATGAGCATTGAGCCGTTAAGTGAGATGGACATTTTATAAAATCGAGTAGGAGTGAGCCTGCTCGATTTTATTT
>CAZOHM010000003.1:0-108561 GCA_964579795.1 uncultured Lachnospiraceae bacterium
GAAAAAGAGCTTGGATGGAAACGTAAAGTTGATTTTAAAGGTCTGGTTTCCATGATGGTTGACAGTGATATGAAAGCGATTGCAGGAGTTGGAGCACAAGAATTTAGAAACACAAACAGAAAAAGTGAAAAACAGAAATAGTGAGGAATGGAAGTAGAGATATGGATAAAAATGCAAAAATATATGTAGCGGGACACCATGGTCTTGTCGGTTCTGCGATTGTCAGAAACCTGGAGAAAAAGGGATATGTCAATGTTTTTGGAAAATCTCATAAGGAGCTGGATCTGACCAATCAGGCGGCGGTAAGAGATTTTTTTAGTAAGGAACGACCGGAATATGTGGTGCTTGCAGCTGCAAAGGTAGGCGGTATCAATGCAAACAATACTACGCCGGCGGAGTTTGCTTATGTAAATATGCAGATACAGTGTAATGTAATAAAAAGTGCACATGATTATGACGTAAAGAAACTGCTGTTTCTTGGAAGCACATGTATTTACCCGAGAATGGCACCACAGCCAATACCGGAAGATGCTCTGCTGACGGGACCTTTGGAGGAAACCAATGAAGCTTATGCAATTGCTAAGATTTCAGGACTGGAGATGTGTAAATTCTTCAAACGCCAGTATGGAGATGATTTTATCAGCTGTATGCCAACAAATCTGTATGGACCGCATGATAATTATGATTTGAACAATTCACATGTAATGCCGGCTATGATAAGAAAATTCCATGAAGCCAAAGTCAATCATGCAGAAAGCGTAGAATTATGGGGAACAGGAAGTCCACTGAGAGAATTCTTATATGTAGATGATATGGCAGATGCATGTGTGTTTTTATTGGAAAATTACAGTGGTGAACAGCATGTAAACATTGGAACAGGCAAAGAGGTTACAATTAAGGAGCTGGCAGAAACCGTAAAGAAAATAGTTGGTTTTGAAGGTGAGATTGTATGGAACAGTAATATGCCGGACGGTACTCCAAGAAAGCTGACAGATGTACAAAAGCTTCATGCACTCGGATGGACACATAAGGTTAACCTGGAAGAAGGCGTAAAATTGGCATATGACTGGTTTGCCAAGAACATAGAACAAGCAAAATTATAGAATATGTAAATAAAATATGTATAACAGAAGAACTCCTTTTTAAAGGAGTTCTTCTGCTTCGAGATACATGCTTAGACAACGTTCCTGTTTCCTCGACAGATGCGTGTGCTTGTCAGTAATAAAATGTATCTGCTCATTTGTTATTAGCTTAGCCGGTCTTGAAAGATTCATGTGGAAAAAGTCCCCAACAACAATTCCATCACAAAATAATTTCATCCACTGCTTTTGCAAAAGAAAATCGTCTTCACATACAGAATTTGATAAAACAGAATAGTGTTCTTTTGCAAGTTCATTCGCAAGTTCGATATGTCCATAAGGTCCACAAGGGTAAAAGCTGCCTCTTGGAGATAGCTACCCGCACAGCATGAAAAGTTCCTCCTTCCTATTTTGAAATGTCCCATTAGAAAATACCTGTCGCAATTGTAATCAACGACTAGATAATCGTACCATAATTTGGGTTGAGAGAAAATAAGAAGTGTTCGACAAAATAAGATGAAAACTGCAAAAAACAATTACACAGGCAAACTAACCAAATAATGTAGGTCTTGTTGTGTACATGTTTTTTTAGTATAATGATAGTTGTTTATAACCAGTTAATAAAAACAATGCTGATAAGATGCTTGTTTTAGAAGGACAGAGTTTATGAAGGAACTGTATCTGCAATTAACAACAGTATATGAGCATTATCGCGGAACAGGAAAGCTGCTTATACTTTTTCTTGTGGCTGTTTTAGTAATATATCTGGCAGAAAAAAGAGATCAGAACGGCAGGCAGCAGGTATATCCGGCTTTCTTTTTGCTTTCAATATGGACGGGTATTGCTTATGCTGCAAGTTCGATTGCGGATTTTTTCTTTTTGAACGAAAAGAATACGGAAAAAACAGAAAAGAGAAAGATATCTGTACCAGGCGTCCTAGCGCTTTTATTCTGTATCGTCGTGTTAAGCCTGAATGGAACACGAATTATCAGCAATTCTTATTTTGAAAAAGCACAGAATACCATGCATATCAGAACAGAATATGTGCAGGTTATGGATGCAATACTTGAGAGGACAAGTGAGCCAAGGGTCATTGCACCGCCAGGACTGGCACCTTACCTAAAAATGTACAGCTCAGGCTTTATAACAATGTATGATTATCCGGCAAATGGCGATATTTCACTTTTGGATGAGGATGCAAGAACTGTGTATGAACAGCTCTCGGGTTCCATACCAGATATGAAAAAAGTTGCGGATATTGCGAAAGAAAACAATTTTGAATACATTATTTTAAATTCTCAGAAATATTATCCAGAATTTCCAATAACCATGTTTGGGTATGAATTGATTGATACAGCGGGTGATTGGGAAGTGTATCGAGAAGAGAGAGGAAACGGCATATGATAGTGTGGCTGAAACTGGTGTTGCTTCTCCTGATTTTCTGGTTAATGAGCTGGCTGAATGGCTACGCATTATTAAAAGCAACAAAAATGGAGAAGAAGCTGTTAAAAGATAATGAATGGAGCCATCTGCTGATTCCAGCAGCCGGATGCATTTGCTGTATCTGTATGTTTTCTGTTTGCAGTATTGTTTTTGCATTTGCTGGAATCGGGTTGTTTTGGCTTGTGACCGTGTGGGCAGTATTGCTATGCGCTTTCATTGCGATTACGCTTATTTGCTGTCGACAGATAGTGTTTTCTGATTTGCATAAGTTCCTAATGGTACCAGTACGGGATTTCTTTGCAGTCAGAGAAAGAACAGTATGGTTTTTTCGAGTTGCAGTATTTCTGTTAATTATACTGCAGATTTATACGACATCAGCCTATAGCTTTCACCAGCCTAATGTGACACGCCAGATTTATAGCGCAACACTTGCATATGAGACAGGTAAGCTGACTGCTCAATCACCAATTATGATGCTGTGGGCAGGAATGTCAATTGTGCTTTGCGAACATCCGTTAGTTGTGATTCTGTCATATTCACCATTTATGACATTACCATTATTTTATATGGTTTATTCCCTTACAGCAACCATGCTCTGCAAAAAACAAAAAGTCAGACAGCTTATGTTACTTTTATTTATGTGTATTCTGCATATTTTTGGATTTCAGTCAGGATACGCACTCAATTTAACATTGCTGTTCAGTTATTTTTCAGGAGAAGCCTTTATACTGCAGGGTATTTCCCCTCTTGTACTTTGGTTAGTGCTGTTTATTCGTGAGAGTATGCCACCCGGGGAACAGATTAATGACAAAAATGCATCTGGAACAGAAGAAGATTGGGAGGAAGAAGATATGAAGAAACATAGAATTGTAAATGCCAGAAATGTAGGAATTGCTCTCGTTCTTTTTGTAGTACTGGCAGCAGGTGCCATATATATACTAAATAATAAAATTAACAGTCTTCATAATGCAACGCAAAATCTGCAGATTGCAATGGATGAGAAATGCAGTCTGTATGAGTTTAAACCCAAGAATGACGGAGCAGTTCAAGGTTATCTGTTAAAGCAAAGTGATGGTAGTCTTGTGATGATTGGTGGCGGTTCGGAAGAAAATGGTGAGGAATTATATGCATTTCTTACTAAATACGGTGCTAACCTTGATCAGTGGTATTTGTATGGAGATACAGATAAAGAAAAGGGCGCATATGAGTATTGCGTAAAGGATAAAGAAATACCTGTTGGGAAAGTTTATTACCTGACAGGAATGAAAGAGGTAAACTAATGCTACAGGTACTGACAGAAATAGGCTGTGTGCTTGTCAATTTTATTATTTATCTGGCATTTGGGTCGCTGATTATTCGTAGACGTGGAAGAGAATGGTCATTGGGACTTAGTATTCTGATGGGCTTTTTCCTCTATTACAGCCTGTTCTTTTTCTGCTGCGTTCCAATCATGGTCAGATATAGACCGTTGTCGCTGCTGACAAAAATTTGGGTGCCAATTGTATGCGTGATTGTACTTGTTTCCTGCGTTATCAATGGAAAAGCCTGGTATGATAAGCTGAAAAGTATTCTGACAAAAGTAAAACAGCATCCGTTCATTACGGCAGCAATGATTTTCCTTGTGCTTATCCAGGTAATAATAGTGACACGGTCATATAATTTTACACTTGATGCTGCTTATTATGTAGCAAATGTGGCAACGTCTGTGGAGACAAATATGATGAACGTATACGATCCGTTTACAGGAATGTGGCAGGATCATTATGAGATGAGATATTTCTTTGCTACTTATTCTATGAATGATGCAGTTTTCTGTCAACTTACCGGTATTCCGGCATTACTGCAGACAAAAACAATTATGGCTGCAGTCATTATCATTTCGACAAATCTTCTTTATTATCTGATTGCAAAAACATTGTATCCAGATAACAGCAAGTCTGTACTGGCGATGCTTGGTATCATGTTTTTTTTGAATATGATGTTTATTACAATCTATACGTCTTCGCTATTTTTGATGACACGAACATATGAAGGAAAGGCAATTGTCGGAAATTTGTCTTTGCTTGCTGTTTTTTATTTGTATATCTGTATATTGAAGTGCGAAAAAATCCCTTATCTTTGGGCAATGCTCTTTCTCGTATGTTTTGGTTCAATGACAATTTCTTCGTCAGCCAATATGCTGCTGCCGGCTGAATTGTCTGTGCTGTTTATTCCGCTTGTATTTATGAAGAAAGATTGGAAAATCATTCCCAAATACATTTCATGCATGCTGCCAGGTCTTGTTATGGCGGTGATATATGTTGCTTATGTAAAGGGTTATTTTGTGTTATATACTGCTCCACATTAATCATGAGGTAAATTGAAATGCAGACGTTACGCGTATTTGAAAAGGGATTTGGATATTTGGAGGCTTGTCTGTCCTACTATTCAGAAAATTGTGCATACTTTATGCTGTACCTTGCAGCTCTTGTTTTTGTTGCGGTAAAAGGAACAAAGCAGGAAAAACAAATATTCATTCCTGGTGCCATTCTGCTTCTTTTGACGGTTTATAATCCTGTTACACCGGTAGTGCTGGATAAAATATTTGATGTAAACAGTGAATATTATCGTTTTTTCTGGATTGCACCGGTTATTATTTTAGTACCATATATTGCTGTGCGCATTATTGGATTATGTCAAAACCGGAAACAGAAGGCAGTAACAGTGATATTGCTTATAACAATCGGCATATTTTCTGGAAATTTTCTGTATAAAAATGGATATGTGCCCGCTGATAATATATATAAAATGCCAAAGGAAATGATGCAGATATCAGAAATTATTCATAAAGATGCAAAAGAAACATATCCAAAAGCATTTTTGGAATATGAGTATAACATGCAAATGCGTCAATATGATCCAAAGATTTTGCTGACAATCGACAGGGAGGATTATCTGTACGCTGTCAATAACTCTTATACAGATGATATGGTTCACGATGATGAACATCCCCAATATCGTCTTCTTGCATCCATAATCAGATATCAGTCTGTAGAACAGAAAGCTTTTTTGGATGCGCTTGAAGCCACGGACACTTCCTATATTGCAATATCGGATGAAAACAGAATGGTTCCTTTCCTAAAGGAAGCCGGACTTAAGATAGTAGGTTCAACGGAACATCATGTTGTATTTCGATATGATGTTAAGAACCCGGATATTTTTGAACTTGTAGATTATTCTGTTGTTTATTAAAGCATATGCAAAAAGCCATATGCAATCAGACTTGGAGAACATCAATGCTTTTAACTGTATTTACGCCAACATATAACAGAGAAACACTTTTGAAAAGAGTATATGAAAGTCTGCTTCAACAAACATGCCATGATTTCTGCTGGTTAATCGTAGATGATGGCTCGACCGATCAGACAAGAGAGCAGGTAGAGACATGGATGAATGAAGGAAAACTGCATATACAATATGATTACTGTCAAAATGGCGGGAAAATGCGTGCACACAACAGAGGCGTTGCGCTTTGTGCAACAGAGTTGTTTTTGTGCCTTGACTCAGATGACTATCTTGTGCAGACTGCAGTAGAAGAAATATTGAAAAACTGGGAATCATTTTCACATGAACAGGAAGCAGAGGGAAACGGATTTGGAAATCTTGCGGGTCTTGTTGCACATAAAGGAAAATCAGAGACAGAGCTCTTGTATGATGTTGATTTTCCAAAGCTGCATACGACAACGCTGTTTGGCTTGTATTTGCATGGGTTTCAAGGAGAGACAACACTCATATTTCGAACAGAAATTTTGAGAGAATTTCCGTTTCCTGAGATTGATGGAGAAAAATATGTGCCAGAAGATTACATTTATGATAAAATAGATGCGAAATATGTACTCGGTGTATTACCAAGGATTATTACGGTATGCGAACTTGTTTCACAGGGATATACAGATTCCTTGAAGAGACTGAAACAGGAAAACAAAAATGCCTGGTATTTATATTATGAGCAGCGGGCGCGCATTACACCGTTTTCGGTCAGAAAGCTGAAATATCTTGCTTACTATGTTATTTATGCAGGACGATGCAAAAAATCATTCTGTAAAGCTACTACCATGTCGCCATTACTTGTGATGCTGGGTTATCCGGGAGCATTCATTTTGAAATTGACAGGCAGAGAATGAGGTGTTTTTTTGAATAAAAAACAGATGCTGAAAAGAATATATAGTTTTTTAATGGCATTCCTGATTGTTGCAGTAGAAACAGGAATTATGACTTATGTCTGGGTATGCTATTATAATACAGAGCTTCCAAAAGCATATTATTTCTGGGGGCATATTTTGATTGCAGCTGTATATATGCTGATTCTGTTTATGGTATCAGCTATGTATGGAGGTTTGAAAATCGGTTCGTACCGTATGCTGGAGCTTTTGTTTTCGCAGGGATTTTCCACGCTGATGACAAACGTATTGTTTTATGTAATTGTATGTCTGCTTGCTTATCACTTTCCTTCTGTCTTGCCGTTAATTGCCGGTATGATAATTCAGTGTATCTTTATTGGAATCTGGATATTGGTTGCAACTTATATTTACAGAGCATTGTTTCCACCACTGGATATTCTGCTTGTATATGATGGAAAAACAAAGGATTTATTTGTTGATAAGGTAAAAACACGCAGACACCAGTTTACAATTGCTGCCACAATGCAGGCAAACGAGGATCTACAGTCTATCTATGATGAAATTGACAGACATGAAGCGGTTATGATGTGGGATGTATCAACGGTTGTGAGAAACAAGCTTTTTAAGTACTGCTATGAACGTTCCGTTGAAGTATATGTAATGCCTAAAATTATGGATATTATTCTACGTGGGTCACAAACGCTGCATTTCTTTGATACGCCGCTTTTACTTACTAAAAGTTCTCCTATTGAAGTAGAGCAGCTGGCTGCCAAGCGTTTGTTTGATATTGTGTTTTCACTGATTCTGTTAATTGTACTCTCACCATTTATGCTTCTGACGGCATTACTTGTAAAATGCTATGATGGTGGTCCTGTATTTTATAAGCAGATTCGGTGTACAAGAGGTGGGAGAGAATTTCAGATTTACAAATTCAGAAGTATGATTGTGGCAGCAGAACAGGACGGCGTGGCAAGACTTGCTACAAAAAATGATGACAGAATTACACCTATCGGAAAAATCATTCGTAAAGTGCGTATTGATGAACTGCCGCAGCTGTTCAATGTATTATCAGGTGAAATGTCTTTTGTTGGTCCTCGTCCGGAACGTCCGGAAATTATTGAAAAGTATACTGAGGCCATGCCTGAGTTTACATATAGAACAAAGGTGAAAGCCGGATTGACCGGCTATGCCCAGATTTATGGAAAGTATAATACTCTTCCATATGATAAGCTGAAACTTGATTTGTATTATATTGAAAACTTTTCTGTATGGCTTGATTTAAAGCTGATTATCCAGACCGTAAAAATACTGTTTACGCTGGAAAGTACAGAAGGAATCGCTGACGGGAGCATTACACCGCTTGGAAAAGAGGATGATAATAATGAATGAGGAACTGATCAGCATCGTAATTCCGGTTTATAATGCAGCAAAATGTATTACAGATACAATACGATCCGTAATGAGCCAGACATGGAAAAACTGGGAGCTTCTGCTTGTTGATGATGGTTCTACTGATTCGAGTGCAGAGATTATTCAGGAGTTTGTGAATGACCAGATTAAGTTGATTCGTCTGGAAGGTGGCAGAAGTGCTGCACTTGCAAGAAATCGTGGTGTACAGGAATCGAAAGGAAGATATCTTGCATTTCTTGATGCGGATGATTTATGGAATCCAGAAAAGCTTGAGCAGCAGATTGAATTTATGCGTGAGCGGGAAATTGCATTCAGCTTTACTGGATATGAGTTTGCCGATGCTGATGGAGTGGGTGTTCAGAAGATTGTAACTGTTCCTGCCAAGCTGAATTACAGGGCAGCTTTGAAAAATACAACGATATTTACAAGTACAGTAATGTTTGACCTTTCAAAAATATCCAAAGAAACAATCAGTATGCCAAATGTCCCGAGTGAAGACACAGCTACATGGTGGAAGATTTTGAAAAGAGGCTATACAGCATATGGACTGGATGAAGCATTAACTCTATATAGGCGGGGCAGGGGAACATTATCCTCCAATAAAATGATTGCTGTAAAAAGAATTTGGAATCTATATCGAAATATTGAACATCTGTCAGTGCCAAGAAGCTGCTTCTGCTTTTTCTTTTACGCTGTCAGAGCGGTTATCCGCAGAATGTAGAGGATAATGAATGAAAATACAGGTATTGTTGTCGGCCATGTTTCTTGACGACGCTTCGTATGCTGATACGCTGCATATCTCATCTGATGCAGTAATCGTGAATCAGTGTGATCGAACAAATGAAACAAAGCTTGAGAGAGTGTCATTATCAGGCGGTACACAAAAAATTACATATATTGAAACAACAGAGCGCGGATTGAGCAAGAGTAGGAATATGGCAATTGCCCATGCCGAGGCTGAGGTTTGCATTCTCTGTGATAATGATGTAGAATATGTGGAAGACTATGAAAAGCGGATTTGTAAGGCTTTTGACAGTCATCCTAATGCTGACATCATTGTTTTTTATATAAAGAGAAAAGAGAAGCCGATACCTAATTTTCCAAAAGAAAAACGGATGGGTTATTTATCGGTATTAAAGATTTTCTCACCGGAAATAGCTTTTCGCAAAGAAGCGGTTTCAGATATTCAGTTTAATGAACTGTTTGGCGCGGGCGCAAAGTATATTATGGGTGAGGAAAATATTTTTTTATATGACTGTCTGCGAAAGAAAAAGAAGATTATTTATCTCCCGGTTCAGATTGCAAGCCTCAGAGAAGAACCATCTACCTGGTTTAAGGGTTATGATGAGCAGTTTTTTATTT
Organism: uncultured Lachnospiraceae bacterium; assembly: GCA_964579795.1. GTDB lineage: Bacteria > Bacillota > Clostridia > Lachnospirales > Lachnospiraceae > JAEYFP01. The sequence goes on from CAZOHM010000003.1 coordinate 9,455, forward strand.
CAAGAGGAGCGAATTATTGTGCAATGACGGAACGATTATCATTTTTTCTGATTTTACAGTTTGCACTCAGAAAATATAAGTTATATTGTGAATCTGTAAACTGTTCTGCTGCGATACGACTTATGCTGAAGGGTAGAAGAGAGTTTCTGGATTCAAAAAGGAAATGCACATGAGAATTTTTCTTGCAGGAGATTATAGAACGGGAACGGGTCCCGCAAATGTAACAAAACAATATTTGAATAGACTGCCAAAAAACACACTTTATTTAAAAGCACAATCTAAGCTCTTGCGTATTCCGGAAATTATTATGAAAACAATATGCGCAGATGTTGTACTGTATTCCGGATATTCCAGGCAGAATCTGCTCGGTCTGAAGCTTGCACGAATATTGAGACGGCCGTCAGCATATTTGATGCATGGCTGTGTAGAACATGAGAATGCAATTAATGGCGTTATGGATACGACTATGAACCATGTGGAGCGAAGAACAATGGAACTCGCTAATCGAATATATGCGGTGTCGGAATGGTTTGCCAACTGGCTGAAATTAGAGTATCCGGAGTATTTAGATAAAATAGACAGTGCAGTCAATGGAATAGATTTCAGTTTATGTAAAGATAACAGAATGAATTTGAAGCTTGACAATGCCGGTTACAGAAAGCATGAGCAGATTGTTACCATTGGAGGCGGTATGCCAAGAAAAAGAATCCGGTATATTTGCGATGCAATACAGCAGTTGAATGGGAATAATCCGGAAAGAGCGTTAAGTCTTGTCGTTGTTGGAGCAAGAGGACTGGATACGGAAGTAATAAATAACTATTCATTTGTAGAAAACAGAGGACTGGTGTCTTCAAAAGAGGTAGAAGGGCTTTTGAATTCCTCTATGCTGTTTGTACAAAACAGCTGCTTTGAAACATTTGGGCTGGCACCTGTGGAAGCACTGATGTGTGGCTGCAGCATATTATCATCACAGCATGTGGGTGCGCTGGAGCTGTTTCATCACCTTGAGGATGGAGATATCATCTGCGATTGTGAGGATCCTACAGAAATTGCCGCAAAGATAGATGGCCTGTTGCACAAAGGAAATGCAGAAAGGCTTATGAATGAAATTGATAAGGAGTCTACTTCATGGGAAGCGAGAACCAATCAGCTGATGGACAAGCTGTTACTGCTAATACAGAAATAACAGGAATAATTGGAAAAAGAAAAGAAACAGTAAATTGGATACTGCTTATTGTTATGTTTATCGGGTATACACTGACATTTATGGTTCCGAAGTTTTACGGGGCAACGGATTCCTATGTTGGTGTATTTGTGTTTTTTGTCTGTGTCATGCTGTGTCTGAACAATGTGAACCTGATTGCTCTTATAAAAAACAAGGATAAGGAGTTATTTCTCCTTGCTGGTATTATTTTTTTAACAGGTGTTAATCTTTTAGTTGTAAATTCGGGAAAAGGTGCTTTTTTTTCAGCAACAAATTTTGTATTGATTTGGTATTTATCGGATAAAATTGCGCTCACCAAACGACAGATTTCGGTAATAGCTGGATTATATATGCTTCTCCTACTATATTGGCTTTTTTTTGCGTATCCGCAAATGTTCAGCAATTTTGAAACGTATTCATACAATACAAATACAGCCGCCACATTTACAGTGTTTACATTACTTTGTGCTTTTATTCTTTTACAGCAGCTTTATGAAAAACATGAAATTGTTGGTTTGTTTATGGTAATTATCCTGCTGAAAGGAATTCAGCTGGTTTTGTGGCATCGTGCAAGAGGCGCATTCATTATGCTGGTTGCATTCGTTTTTTTTAACTTTATTGCACCGAAGAAATGGTGGGAAAATAAACGATTGTTTGGGTTTCTCTGTTTGCTTGCGACATTGGGCTCGCTTGCATTTGTATGCATTTATGTTTTGCTTGGAACAACAGGTGTTAATTTCCAGATACCTTTTTTCTACAAACCGGTTTTTTCGGGAAGAAACAGAATCTGGTATGAATTTTGGACGTTGTTTATACAAAAACCACTTACGGGAATCGGAACAAATGTGACGTTGGAATCTTTTTGGGAATTTAATGTTCATAATGCAATGTATAATATTCTTGTAGTGCATGGTGTGGTTGTATTTGCCGGAATTCTGTATTTTGTATATAAAAGACTATATATTTTTCAAAAAAAGATTCTTAAGAACAGACTAGCACTTTGTGCATTGAGTGCTGTGATTGCAGTGTTTTTTGAATCGTATTTTGACGTGGATCTCATATGGGCTGACTATGCTTTGAATCTGATTTTTTTACTTGCTGTCGTGAATTACAATAATGATGTAAAAAAGGTTGAAGAGGCGAATGGGAAAGTATAAATATCTGGCCGGAAATATTGCATTATTTTCTATCAGTAATTTTGTATCTAAGATACTGGTGTTTCTTCTTGTTCCACTATATACAAATGTTCTCTCAACGCAGGAATATGGTGTTGCAGATATTTTTCAGGTAACCCTTTTGCTGCTTGTTCCTGCTATGACAATGAATATTGGTGAGGCTGCTTTGCGTTATGGGATAGAACGTGAGAAAAAGAGAGGCAGTATTCTTCGAATTGGTTTGAAATATACTGCAAGAGGAAGTGCTTTTGTGGCTTTGGTAGCAGGTGTTTCAATTTTTTTTGTATCTGAACAGATTCGCTGGTATCTGCTTATGTTTATTGTGCTGTTTGCAGCAAACGCATGCTATGAATTTCTTGTTCTGTACTTTCAAGGCTGTGAATGTGTTAATATTGTAGTTGTGGGCAGTGTGTTTTCTACATTGGTTACGATAATATGCAACTTGTTTTTCTTGCTTGTGCTTCGGATAGGATTGAATGGTTATTTGTTTTCACAGATGGTTGCCTATGCATCGGCCGCATGTCTGATGCTTATTTTATCCAAAAAGCAGAATAGAAATAAATTTCTTGTGGACAATGACCTTGAAAAGGAAATGATTACTTACAGCAAACCTTTGATTGTTTATTCTACCGCAAGCTGGATTAATAATGCAGCAGATCGTTATCTTGTTGCCGGAATCTGCGGAGCAGCTGTAAACGGTGTTTATGGTGTGGCATATAAGATACCGGCGATACTGATGGTCTTTCAACGGGTGTTTGCACAGGCATGGCAAATGTCTGCTACAAAGAGCTATACAGAAAAAAACAGTGATGAGTTTTTTACAACCATGTATCAGACATATCATGCTTTTATGGTAATTGGCTGTTCGGGTTTGATTTTATTTGTACGATGGATTGCATGGTTTCTATTTAAGAAGGATTTCTACGAGGCATGGAATATGGTGCCTCCTCTTTTGATTTCAGTTATATTTGGTGCGCTGACAGGTTTTCTCGGATCTATCTGTCTGGCACATAAGGATAGTCGTGCAATGGGCTTTGCTACAGGTATTGGCGCCCTGCTTAATATTGTATTAAATCTCATCATGATTCCGAAAATTGGAGCGATGGGAGCTGCCATAGCAACGGCAATATCCTATTTTATTATGTATGCAATTGCATATGCAGTTGTAAAAAAATATGTAACAATAAAGAATCGGATAATAAGAGACTATGTTTCTTATATTCTTTTGATCGTGCAGGCTATAGTAGTTATTCAGTCAATAAACCCTGTATATTTGATTAATACAGTGCTTTTTGCGGGGTTGATTATGATGTATATCAGAGAGATTGCGGAAATATTTAAAAAAGCTAAATCAATGTGTGGAGGAATTAGAAATGCAGGATAATAAAAAAGAGAATCAAAAACCTGTTTCAGAAAAGAGAAGATGGGTTGGAAATATAGCATTGCTTACTGGAATAGTTATTTTAGTTACAGCCGGCTGGAACTTCTATACATGGTATGAGGCAACAGCACCTTATGGAACACTTGTAGCTGCTGTTGTTCTTATGGTTGCTTTTTTCTGTTATGTGAACATAAAGGATGTTTTGAGGGATCCAGTTTTCTACTTAATGGCAGCAGCAGACATATTGGCTCTTGTGCATTTATTTTTAATTGGATCTCATAAAGGCGCAATTCTTGTAGTTGCTGATTTTCTACTGATTTTATATCTGGCAAATAAAGTTGTGCTGTCTGACCGGTTGTTACTCATTGTGGCAGGTTTTACCGGCTTCTTTTTCTTTTATTGGACTATCGATGTAAAGGGTTACTTTAAAGGCTATAATACTAATTTTGGTGGACTTGTTCTAATTACCGGATTTGTATTTACAATTCTGATTATGGAATATCTCAAGGACTATTTAAAGAATGTTAAGCCTTGGAAATATGAAAAATATTTGTGGATTGCAGAGGTACTTCTGTTTTTTATAGCGTATAAAATTATTGCATGGTATCGCTCCAGATGTGCGCTGATTGGACTGCTTGTACTTGGAATTCTATTATTGATCCCAAAGAAGGTTTGGAAATGTAAGCCCGTTTATTATGTGCTGTGTTTAGGTGCATCTGTTGGCTCGATTGCATTTACCGGTCTATACGTTTGGCTTGGAGTATTAAGAGAGAAATTTCAGATACGGATTTTCTATAAGGATATTTTGTCCGGTCGTGAAGAGATATGGTCTGAGTTGTGGAATGCATATTTGAAACAGCCGTTTACGGGGATCGGCTCTTCCTATGTGATCAAGGTAGAATGGATGGAAGGAATGCTCGAAGTGCACAATGGATTATTGGATATTCTAATCATACACGGATTGGTTGTGTTTATTGTTGCCTGTTGTTTTCTTATATACCGCTTGTTTGGAATCAGAAAGGCAGCATCAGAGGATATGGTAGCAAGATGCGCAATGGCAGGAATTATGACAATGCTGATGACTGCATTCCTGGAAAATTATATTATTGTGCCGCCATTCTCACTTTTGCTATTAGTATTGTTTGCAATTGTGAATAACAGGATAGAAAAGATTACACGTTCTCGCACAGAGAGTGAATAGTAACTGCTTTTCTGAAATTTTTCATGTCTGAAATTCTTTTCCAATCATTCACTTACATCCCATAACAGCAGCATGTATATATCAGAAAGTGCGTAGAACTTGAACAAAAATGTGATATCTGATATAATGATTTGATATGAATTTTGACAGAATAGGGATTGAAAATGAAAAAGGTAATTATTAAGAATAGACAGCTTTTTATCAGAAGAATTGCATTACTTGTATGGGACGCACTTGCAGTAGCCGGAGCAACTTATCTGGGATTAATTGCAAGATTTGATTTCCGCTATGGTGATATTGCAGATAACGCTTTTATTGAAACAGCATGGAGCTATCTCCCATTCAGTATTATAATTACTATTGTTTTGTTTTGGCTGTTCCATATGTATCAAAGCCTTTGGGAGTATGCTGGCGCACCTGAAGTGGTTAACATGGTGCTGGCATGTGTATCCTCTGCTGTTTCACAGATGGTTATTGTACATGCATTTCTGCATTGGGGATATCCGAGAAGCTCTTATGTGTTCTTTGGCGGATTTTTATTAATGTTTGTCGCGTTGAGCAGATTTTTCTACAGAGCATTTCGCACCTTTATTGAAAAACGTACAGATACGGCTAAGAGTGTGAATGTAATGGTGATTGGTGCCGGAGATGCCGGAAACTCACTGATCAGAGAGATGAAATCCTCAAGCTATATTCAAAAAAATGCACTTTGCGTAATTGATGATGATAAATCAAAAATAGGGAATTATATACATGGAGTAAAAGTAGTTGGCGGAAGAGAAGATATTCTGGAAAACGTCGCACGATACCATATTGATGAAATTATTATAGCACTGCCTTCTGTATCAAAGGCAGCGGTAAGAGAAATTCTTGAAATCTGCAAGCAGACAAAATGTGAACTGAAAACACTGCCGGGAATTTATCAGCTCGTAAACGGAGAAGTAAATGTCAGTCAGTTGAGAAAAGTAGATGTTGTAGATTTGCTTGGCAGAGAACAGATAGAAGTAGATCTTCGCTCCATTATGGGATATGTGTGTGACAAAACGATTCTTGTAACTGGTGGAGGTGGATCAATTGGAAGTGAACTTTGCAGACAGATTGCAAGTCATCATCCAAAGCAGTTGATTATTTTTGATATTTACGAAAACAGCGCATATGATATTCAACAGGAGCTTAAAAAAAAGTATCCGGATTTAAAGCTGGAGGTTTTGATTGGGTCTGTCAGAAATACGAACAGAGTAAATTCCATCTTCGAAACTTACCACCCTAATATTGTTTACCATGCAGCAGCACATAAACATGTTCCTCTTATGGAGGACAGCCCTAATGAAGCAATTAAGAATAATGTACTTGGAACATGGAAGGTTGCAGAAGCAGCAGTCAGGTATCAAACAGAGAAATTTGTAATGATTTCTACAGATAAGGCTGTAAATCCGACAAACATTATGGGGGCAAGCAAAAGAATTTGTGAAATGATTGTGCAGGCATATGACAGCAGGTCTGCAACAGATTTTGTGGCGGTTCGTTTTGGAAATGTACTCGGTAGCAACGGAAGCGTTATCCCATTGTTCAAAAAGCAAATTGCATCAGGAGGTCCTGTTACTGTTACCCATCCTGATATTATTCGATATTTTATGACGATTCCTGAAGCGGTATCACTTGTATTACAGGCAGGGGTTTATGCACATGGTGGTGAGATTTTTGTTCTTGAAATGGGTGAGCCGGTCAAAATACTGGATTTGGCTAAGAACCTGATTCGATTATCCGGGTATATTCCGGGAGAAGATATTCAGATACAGTTTACAGGTCTTCGCCCAGGCGAGAAGCTTTATGAAGAGATGCTGATGAAGGAAGAAGGCATGCAGGAAACTGCCAATAAGTTGATTCATATAGGTAAACCGATTGAATTTGATGAAAAGGAATTTTTTATACAGCTCGAGGAGCTGAAGGAAGAATCCAAAGAAGAAATCAGTGGTGAAGAAATCAGAGAGTGGGTAAAAAAATTGGTACCTACTTATCAAATAAAGAAAGCTGGAAAATAGTATGGGAAACAAAATCTATTTATCATGTCCGACAATGCACGGACAGGAAATGAAGTATATTCAAGAAGCATTTGATACAAATTGGGTAGCACCTCTTGGTCCAAATGTAAATGAGTTTGAAAAAGAATTTGCTTCTTATCTTGGTAATGGCGTATACGCAGCTGCATTAAGTGCAGGAACAGCCGCAATTCATCTGGCACTTGTTATTGCTGGTGTCAAAAGAGATGATATTGTATTTGGATCTTCACTCACATTTGCAGCTACCGTGAATCCGATTACGTATTTAGGTGCAAAGCCAGTATTTATTGACAGCGAAGAAGAGACATGGAATATGGATCCAAAAGCACTTGAAAAAGCATTTTCACTGTATCCGAACGTTAAAGCAGTTATTTCTGCAAATCTATATGGTACACCCGCAAAATTGGAAGAGATTGCAGCTATTTGCAAAAAACATCATGTGATTTTCATTGAGGATGCAGCGGAATCTCTTGGAGCAACTGTGAATGGAAAACAGACAGGACTGTTTGGAGACATTGGCATTTTCTCATTTAATGGAAATAAGATTATTACAACATCAGGCGGCGGTATGCTGATTTCTGCTGATGAGGGGGTTGTCAGGAAGGCAAGATTTCTGTCCACTCAGGCAAGAGAGGCAGAACGGCATTATGAACATAAGGAAATAGGATACAATTATCGTATGTCTAATATTGTTGCCGGAATTGGCCGTGGACAGATGCCATATCTTCCTGAACATATTGAAAAGAAAAAGTCTATTTATATGAAGTATAAAGAGGCTTTCGCAGATATTCCACAGATTCACATAAATCCCTACCTTAAGAATACAGAGCCAAATTTCTGGCTGTCCTGCATAACAATTGATACTGACTGCAATGTGAAGCCTTTAGATATCATGCTTGCTCTGGAAAATGATAATATTGAGTCAAGACCAATCTGGAAACCGATGAATCTACAGCCTGTATATGCTGAAAATGGTTTTGTGCAGGTTTCGGAAGGTATGAGTGTTGGAGAAAAGATATTTAACAGCGGAGTATGTCTGCCATCTGACATTAAAAATACACCTGAGGACATGCAGCGTATTATCTCAATCATTAGGGGACTATTTGGAAGATGATTTATAAAAAATGTTTAAAACGGTTATTTGATATTGTACTGTCCCTGCTTGCAATAGTGATTCTTTCACCGATTTATCTTGTGCTGGTGATTTTTGTGCGATGCAGGCTTGGTAGTCCTGTTCTTTTTCATCAGGACAGGCCCGGCAAGAATGGAAAGATTTTCCCTATGTATAAGTTTCGTTCGATGACTGATGAAAGAGATGAGAAGGGAGAGCTTCTGCCGGATGAAGTGCGGCTGACCCCGTTTGGAAAAAAGCTTCGTGCGACAAGCCTGGACGAATTGCCTGAGTTGTTCAGCATTCTCAAAGGAGATATGTCTCTAGTTGGTCCGCGCCCGTTATTAGTACAGTATCTGCCCTTATACAATGAACGACAGCAGCATCGTCATGATGTCCGACCGGGACTTACAGGGCTGGCGCAGGTAAATGGAAGAAATGCCATCAGCTGGGAACAGAAATTTGAATATGATGTTGAATATACAGAGAAGATGTCCTTTTTGCTGGATGTGAAGATTCTTTTAAAAACAGTCGTGAATGTAATTAGCCATGAGGGTATTGGACCGGAGGCTGGTGCAACGATGGAGTATTTTACAGGAGGAAAAGAATGAATCCTATTAATGTATTGATTTTGAGTGCCGGACGACGGGTTGAGCTTGTGAATTGCTTCCGTGCAGCAGCTACAAAGCTTGGCATTGAAGGAAATGTGTTAGCTGTGGACTGCAGCAGAACAGCACCTGCATTGTATTTTGCCGACAGAGGAATCATGCTTCCAAGAATCAAATCCGGAGATTATGTTGAAGCAATTATAGACATTTGTAAAAAGGAGCAGGTAACGCTTGTTGTACCGACAATAGATACAGAGCTCTTGCTTCTTGCTGAACAGAAGGACAGAATAGAGCGTCTGACAGGTGCAAAATTACTTGTATCAGATATTGAAATTATTAAGATATGCAGGAATAAGCTTGTTACACAGAAGTTTATGGAGGAAAACGGGTTTCTGATGCCAAAGCTTTTTATGGCAGAAGAATTGATGAATGACGATCTTCCATTTCCACTTTTTATGAAGCCAATAGATGGAAGCTCCAGCATTGATGCTTTTAAGGTTAATAATCGTGAAGAGCTTGATACCTATATTAAGCTGATTAAAGAACCTATTGTGCAGGAGTACATTGCAGGAGAAGAATATACAGTAGATGTATTTCTGGATTTTGAGTCTACGATTATTTCTGTTGTTCCACGTGTTCGAATTGCAACAAGAAGCGGTGAAATTTCAAAAGGAAAAATTGTAAAGGACAGAGAAATCATTACTGACGTGACGAGACTGATGAAGGTTTTGAAGCCGGTTGGTCATATTACAGTGCAGTGCAAAAAAACAGACAGAGGGATTGCATATATTGAAATCAATCCACGATTTGGCGGCGGAGCACCGATGTCTATCAAGGCAGGAGCTGATTCCTGTGAAAATTTATATAGACTCATGAGAGGTGAGAAGCTTTCATATAATGAGAAATATCGAGAAAATGTAACCTTTTTGAGATTTGACAGCTGTATTATGCTGAATGAAGATATGGAGCCTGAACATGAAGAAAGCAGTCATTTTTGATTTGGATGATACGCTGACAGCTGAGGATGAATATATTCAAAGCGGATACCGTGCAGTGGCGGAATATCTTGCAGCGCAGTATTTGCTTCCAAAAGAAGAATTATATACGCAGATGTATACCCTGTATCATCATAAAGCAGCAAATGTATTTAATCAGCTGCTGGATGCAAAGGGAATATCTTATACGGTTGAGGATATTAAAAAGTTAGTACAGATTTACAGAAATCATATTCCGAGCATTTCCTGTTATGATGATGTATTGCCGGTATTGAACAGCCTGCGTGATAAGGGAATTAAGATCGGTATGATTTCTGATGGATATTCAGATGCACAAAGAAATAAGATTGCTGAATTAGGATTGAAATCCTTATTTGACAAAATTATTTTGACGGATGAGCTTGGACGTGATTATTGGAAACCGGACTCGCGGTCATTTCTTATGATGCGGGAGGCATTTGGCGTATCATTTCAGGAGATGATTTACGTAGGAGATAACCCTGAAAAAGATTTTTATATTGGAATGGAATATCCGATTCTTACAGTCAGAATTAAGCGTGAGAAGGGTGTTTATCTTGAGCGCAGATATTTGGATGATGTAAAGGAAAAGGCAGAAATCAGTTCTTTATTTGAACTGCTTTCGCTTGTTGAGGAATAACAGATGGGAAAGCTATCAGAGCAGAGTAATCTGGAGGAACTTCATAAAATTGATCTTTCCATGTTAAAGGTCATTGACGAAATCTGCAGAACAGAAAAGATCAGTTATTTTATTCAAGGTGGGACATTGCTTGGTGCCGTCAGAAATCAAGGGTTTATTCCATGGGATGATGATGCTGATGTTATGATGTATCGCGAGGATTTTCAAAAGTTTGAGATGTGTGCGGCATCATATTTGGAAAGGGTCGGATATTATCTGAATTACTCAGATCGTGTACCTAAGATTTGTCTTAAAACAGAACCAGATGCGAGGGTTGATATTTTTATTATAGATTACCTTCCTGATCATAAACTAAAGAAGAAATACAAGATTTTCATGCTGAAGTTTTTACAAGGAATGGCAAAGGAAAATGTGGACCTTAGTGCCTATAGTCTGAAGGGGAAAATTCTTGTTGGCGTGACTTCGACAATTGGCAGATTTTTTTCTGAGAAAAAGCGCCTTGAGATGTATAAGAAAATGAGCATCTACGGAAATGACAAGGCGGCTTCTAAATGCTTTTGGAGCAATGATCTTTATCGATTTATTCATTATGAGTTTTCGAGAGATTACTGGCGTGAAACGGAAGACATTTCGTTTGAGGATACGATACTGTGCGCGCCAAAGAATAAAGACATTTATTTGAAAATTAATTATGGTGATAATTATATGACACCCGCAAAAGAAAACTATTATGTTTCTGTACCACAGGTGAATCTGGATTAAGGACAGACTATAATAAATCGGAAGGATAATAAAATGGGCAAAAATATTTTGTTCTGCAGCGTCGGCAGACGAGGCGACCTTGTAAAGGATTTTAAGAAATCTCTAGATATTAATTCAAAAATTATAGCAACAGATAATACGAGTACAGCACCCGGTCTTTATTTTGCAGACAGGCAGTATATTGTACCCAAAATTGTAGAAGATAATTATATTCCAATCATTCTTGATATTTGTAAAAAAGAAAATGTTGGAGCCGTAACGACGTTAATTGATCCTGAGATTGCGATTCTTGCAAAGAACAGGGAAAAATTTAAGAAAATTGGTGTGGAAGTATTGGCACCCTATTCGGAAACAGCCAGTTTATGCTTTGATAAATTTCTGATGTATCAGTTTTTGAAAAAGAATAACATAAAAACAGCCATGACCTTTGGGACGATAGAGTCGTTTACTAAAGCACATGAAGCCGGTGGAATTAAATTTCCTGTCTTTGTTAAGCCGCGTACAGGAAGTGGTAGTGTCGGTGCCAGAAAAATTGAGTCACTGGAAGAATTGAGAATTGCCTGCAGTGCTGATAAAACGCTGATTATTCAACAATATATGCAGGGTGTAGATCTTGATGCAGATGTTTATGTTGATACAATCAGTCATAAGGCAGTCAGTATTTTTACAAAGAAGAAGATTGAAACTAAAATTGGAGGAGCAAACAAAACGATATCCTTTAAGGATGAAAAACTGTTTAAAGTGATTGAGCAGATTGTTTCAGAATTTAAATTTAATGGACCGATTGATATGGATTTCTTTTACGTTGATGGAGAGTATTATCTGTCTGAAATCAATCCGAGATTTGGCGGTGCATATCTGCACGCATTTGGCTGTGGTGTGAATTTTATTAAGCTGATTGAGAACAATATGAATGGTGTAAAAAATGAGCCGGTATTTGGTAACTACGAGGAAGATGTACTGATGATGATGTATGACAGTGTCGTAATTAAGCGTAAGGATGAAATAGATAAACAGGTAGAGGCAATGCTATGGACATACTGTATCTGACATTGAGTGATCCCCAGCTGAATTCTGATGGGATTTATGCTGATCTTCTCAACGGATTACATGAAAAGGGACATCATGTTACAATCGCTTTTGCTGACAGTCCCCGAAATACAAAAGAGACAACACTTGTTAACGAGAATGGAATTGCTCTGCTTAAGGTACGTGTTGGGGAACTGTTTGGTGTCAATTTTATAAAAAAAGGATTAAGCACTCTGAAAATCGAGCCTTGTCTTAAGGCGGCAATAAAGAAATATTTTGGAAAGGCACATTTTGATCTTGTTCTTTACGCTACACCACCTGTTACATTTGCAGGTGTTGTATCTTATTGCAGGAAAACATACGGATGCAGATCTTTTCTAATGTTAAAGGATATTTTTCCACAAAATGCGGTAGATATCGGTTTATTCTCAGATGGTGGACTGCTGCATCGTATTTTCAGAAACAAAGAGAAGATACTTTATGAAGTATCGGATATTATCGGATGCATGTCAGCAAAAAACAAAGAGTACATTTTGCAGCATAATCCGGGCCTTGATAAAGAGAAGCTGATTATTTTTCCGAATACAATAAAGGTACAGCCAATTCCTGCAAAAGACGTTAGTCCGAAAACAGAAGACAAGGTACGATTTGTATTTGGCGGCAACCTCGGGAAACCACAGGCAGTAGATTTTTTGATACGTGCAATTAATTCTGACCGGGTGCGTGCATGTAAGCAGGCCGAGTTTCTGTTCGTAGGAAACGGAAGTGAACAGGAAAAGGTCAGAGAGGCATTTTCGAATAGTCCAAATGCACAATTCATGGAATTCATGCCTGTAGAAGAGTATAACAGGTTGATGCAGAGCTGTGATATCGGACTGATTTCACTCGATGCGCGATTTACAATTCCAAATTATCCGTCAAGAACACTCGGGTATATGGCAAATGCAAAGCCAATGCTTGCCTGCACGGATCGAAATACGGATATTAAAGAGTTATTGACGGAGGAGGCAAAATGCGGACTATGGTGTGCATCTGATGATTTGGAGGCGTTTTGCAGCTGTGTAGAGCGACTTTGTGAAAGTATGGAGCTAAGAAATCAATTGGGACATAATGGAAGAGTCTATCTGGAACAGCATTTTAATGTTGATGTTTCTATAGGGCTGATTGAAAAATATGGATTGAAAGGTGAATGATATGTTTGAAGGAAAAACGCTGTTAATTACTGGAGGAACCGGTTCATTTGGAAATGCTGTACTAAATCGTTTTTTAAGTACAGATATTAAAGAAATCCGCATTTTCAGCAGGGATGAAAAAAAGCAGGATGACATGAGGCATTTGTATAATAATCCAAAGATTAAGTATTATATTGGAGATGTCAGAAACAAGCAAAGCGTGAAGGATGCAATGCATGGTGTGGATTATATTTTTCATGCAGCTGCTTTGAAACAGGTACCGAGCTGTGAATTCTTTCCTATGGAGGCTGTCCGCACAAATGTGTTCGGAACGGATAATGTGCTGAGCGCTGCAATTGAAGCCGGAGTGAAAAAGGTTATCTGTCTGTCAACAGATAAGGCCGCCTATCCCGTGAATGCTATGGGAACAAGCAAGGCGATGATGGAAAAGGTGTTTGTTGCCAAGTCACGAACAGTTGATCCTGAAAATACATTGATTTGTGGAACACGTTATGGAAATGTTATGTGTTCAAGAGGTTCCGTAATTCCCCTGTTTATTGAGCAGATTAAGGCGGGTAATCCTCTGACTGTAACGGAACCTAAAATGACAAGATTTATCATGAGTCTGGAAGAAGCAGTGGAACTCGTCATTTTTGCATTTGAAAATGCTTCTGCAGGAGATATTATGGTACAGAAAGCACCAGCCTGTACAATTGAAGTGCTTGCCCAGGCAGTAAAGGAGCTGTTTCATGCAGATAATGAGATTAAAATCATTGGAATACGTCATGGTGAAAAAATGTATGAAACATTATTAACAAATGAGGAATGTTCCCGTGCTATTGATATGGGTGGTTTCTATCGTGTACCTGCTGACCAGAGAGATTTGAACTATGATAAATATTTTAAAGAAGGAAATCAGGAGAGAACAAAGCTTACAGAGTTCAACTCCAATAACACCCAGATTTTGAACGTGGAACAGGTCAAGGAGAAATTACTTCAGCTGGATTATATCAAGGAAGAAATAGCTTCCTGCTTATAGAATAATAGAGGAGTAGACTATGAATATTTTAGTAACGGGTGCAAAAGGATTTGTTGGAAAGAATCTTGTTTTGGAACTGAAAAACAGGGGTTTTGATTCTATATTTGAATATGATGTTCAGACAGACGAAAAACTGTTGGATGTATATACAAGAGACTGTGATTTTGTATTTCATCTGGCTGGTGTGAATCGTCCAAAGGATGAGAAAGAGTTTATGGAGGGAAATTTTGGATTTACCTCCATATTACTTGATAAGCTGAAAGAACATCATAATCAGGCGACCGTGCTCATCACATCATCCATACAGGCTGAGCTTGACAATCCATACGGAAAAAGCAAGCGTGCAGGAGAGGAGCTGCTTTTTTCTTATGCTGGTCAAACAGGTGCAAAAGCAATTGTATACAGGCTTCCAAATGTGTTCGGTAAATGGTGCCGTCCAAATTATAACAGCGCTGTGGCAACCTTTTGTGACCATATTGCAAATAATCAGGAAATTACAGTTAATGATCCGAAGGTCGTTATGAATCTTGTATATATTGATGATGTAATTGAAGAGTTTATTGCTGCACTAAACGGGAAAGAAAACATGGCAGGAAAATATGCAGCCATTCCGACCGTTCATACGATTGAGCTTGGAAAAATTGCCGAGCTTTTGTATTCCTTTAAAAAAAGCAGAAACAATTTATCTGTTCCGGATTTAAAAAATGAATTTGAAAAGAAGCTGTACAGCACATATTTGAGCTATCTGCCAAAGGATGCGTTTTCTTATTTACTGGATATGCATACTGATGACAGAGGGTCATTTACTGAATTCATCAGAACAGAGGACAGAGGACAGGTTTCTGTAAACATCAGTCATCCGGGTATCACAAAGGGTAATCATTGGCATCATACAAAGAATGAGAAATTTCTTGTGGTGAGTGGCAAAGGCTGCATCCGATTTCGAAAAGTGGATGAATCAGAGATTATCGAGTATCATGTTACAGGTGAAAAGCTGACGGTTGTTGATATTCCGACAGGATATACACACAGCATTACGAATGAAGGCGATACAGATATGGTAACGGTCATGTGGGCAAATGAAGCATTTAATCCTGACAGACCGGATACGTATTTTGAAAAAGTGGAGGCAGAATCATAATGGAAAAGCTAAAGGTTATGACAATTGTAGGCACAAGACCAGAGATTATTCGATTATCTGCTGTAATTAAATGTGCAGACAAGTATTTTGATCATATACTGGTACATACTGGACAGAATTATGATTATACACTTAATCAGATTTTTTTTGAGGATCTGAAGCTTCGTGAACCGGATTACTATCTGGAAGGAGTCGGTGCCAATCTTGGAGAAACAATGGGAAATATCATTGCAAAATCCTATGCACTGCTGCAGGAAGTTAAGCCGGATGCGGTATTGTTGCTGGGAGATACAAATTCTGCATTATCTGCAATTTCTGCAAAACGACTCAAAATCCCCATCTTTCATATGGAAGCGGGAAATCGCTGCTGGGACTGGAATGTATCAGAAATGATAAACAGAAAAATTGTTGATCATATTTCAGATATAAATCTGCCCTATACAGAGCATTCCAGAAGATATCTTCTTTCAGAAGGAATTGACGGAAAAACAATATTTGTGACAGGCTCGCCAATGCGTGAGGTTCTGCGTGATCATATGGAAGATATTCAAAAGAGTGATGTTCTTGAACGTCTTCATTTAAAAGAAAGAGGATATATTCTTGTATCTGCTCACAGAGAAGAAAATATTGACCTGGAAGAAAACTTTATTAGTCTGATGAATTCTATTAATCATATTGCGGAAAAATATCAGATGCCGGTAATTTACTCAACACATCCACGTTCAAAGAAGTATATTGAGATGAGAGATTTCAAGTTTCATTCACTTGTACAAAACATGGTACCGTTTGGTTTTCTTGATTATAATAAGCTGCAGATGAATGCATACTGTGTGCTTTCTGACAGCGGAACATTATCAGAAGAATCTGCAATGCTTCACTTTCCAGGAGTACTGATCAGAACATCTACAGAACGACCGGAGGTGCTTGATAAGGGAACGGTTGTAATTGGTGGTATTTCGAGTCGTGATGTGGAGCAGGCAACAGAACTGGCGGTGGCGATGTATGATAATAAGGAAGAAATCGTTATGGCCGAAGACTATGCAGATACTAACGTGTCTGTTAAGGTAGTAAAGCTGATACAGAGCTATACTGAAATTGTCAATAAAACTGTTTGGTGTAAAGCATGAGAATCGTTGTAAATGATATTGCAGCCAGCACAACGGGAGCACTTTCTGTGTTGAAGGATTTTTACCGTTGCGTTGTGACATTTGATCATGAGAATGAATGGATTTTTTTACTTGGGGACAGGTACGTAGAGGAGACAGAGAATATTCATGTACATATATTGTCTGAAGTAAAAAAAAGCTGGTTTTCGAGGCTGAAATTTGATTATTTGACAGGCTCGACATATATTCATGCCTTGAATCCGGATGTTGTTTTTTCTTTACAGAATACATTGACAAGAGGATATCAGGGAAAACAGGTTGTCTATGTTCACCAGCCTCTGGGATTTCAAAAAGCAAAGAAGTTTTCATTTTTCAAATCAAGCGAACGAGAATATGCAGTGTATCAGTATATGATTGGAAGAATGATTAATCATTCTATCAAGCATGCGGATAAGACCATTGTGCAGACTGACTGGATGCGTGATGCAATTATTCAAAAAACGCATGTAAAGGACGAAAGAGTTGTCAAAATTCTACCGGATATTGAGCCAGCTCTAGTTTCAAGACCAGTTGGTGAATTACAGACAAACCAATTCTTTTTTCCGTCAGGAAATATTATATATAAAAATCACAGCTGTATTTTACAAGCGGCTGCCTTGCTGTGTGAGAGAGGTATAGAGGATTTTAATATTGATTTCACTTTGACAGAGGAAGAGATAGCAGAAATCTATAAAACAGTACGCAAGCAAAACAGAAGCAGTCGTGACAGTATGAAATTATGCCATGAAAGAGTCACATGCAGGGGCAGGCTTTCACGGGAAGAGGTTCAAGCGCTTTATTATGAGAAAATTTTGATTTTTCCATCATATATAGAGACATTTGGATATCCGCCGGCAGAGGCAAGAGAAGCAGGAACAATTATTTTTGCTTCGAATTGTCCATTTTGCCATGAGATACTTGATGGATATGCAGATGCCTATTATTTTGACCCATTTGATCCAGTTGCTTTGGCGGAGCTTATGGAAAAAGCAGTTCGCGGCGAGATTACAAAGTCGAATGAAAGGAACATTTCTGTTTCAAACGACAGCTGCACAGCAAAAAGCAGTATAGGGAAAACAAGCTGGACACATGTGATGAATGAGGTTTTGTCAACAGCCGATTGCAGGAGGTAGCAGGGATGGAAGCAGGTAGGACGTCCGTTATTGAAAAAATGAAAGAGTGGAATCTGTCTGAATGGTATTATCCATTCGTTATGTTTGGATATCTTCTGACGTTAATCCTTTCAGGTATGCGTCCCGGTGTACTTGGAGCAGTTTTACTGTTATGTGTAGCAGCGGAACTGGTTATTAAAAAACGTGTCGTTCTTAAACATACACTTGACTGGCTGACAGTCGCTTATGTAGTATATAATCTTTTGTCTGTCATCTGGCTTGTTAAAAGTGGGCTTCCTGTAAAGATATATGCGGAGGAGTTTTCAAACTCCATACTGCCTGTTGTATTCTATATGGCAGGAAGGACGGCAGCAGATAGAACAAAGGAATTCTATAAGAAATTCATTGCAGCAGTTGTGTTAATCTGCGTGGCTGGTTTGGTTCTATATATTACCGCACCGCAGTTTTATCTGGA
The DNA here is from genome assembly GCA_964579795.1 of uncultured Lachnospiraceae bacterium. Taxonomy (GTDB): domain Bacteria; phylum Bacillota; class Clostridia; order Lachnospirales; family Lachnospiraceae; genus JAEYFP01. The sequence goes on from CAZOHM010000003.1 coordinate 27,723, forward strand.
TTATCTTGTGAAATGGAGTTATATTTCAAAAGCAGATGCGCCTACTATGCATATTAGGATGCATTCGGTAATCGGAAGTACGATTCTTGGATTTTTATCAGTGTGCGGAATGCTGGCATCTTCCTATTTTATGAAAGATGCAAAAGAGAGAAAAGCGGGAATCATCTTTTTTGTGCTAAATTTTATTTTTGCCATATTAAGTAATCAGAGATCGGCAATGGTCGTTGCGGTACTTGTAATACTATATATCAATTATATTTTGTTTTTTGAGTTAAAGTTGATTGCTAAAAAGTATCTGGCTGTAGAAGGCGGGGTAATGATTGCTGCATTTGCAGGCCTGTGTATCGTCTGGTTTGATGTAATCAGGAAAGTATATGCACGTTTGATTTCTCTTCCGGGCGCAATCGGACAAAGAAGTGAGCAATGGGTAGCTGCGGTTAATAATATGTACAGCTACTGGCTTGGAAACGGATTGGGTGCAAACGGACATAAGGCATTGGATTTTGACGGAACACATGTCATAGCAGATGGTGGACTTGTTAAAATGTTCTGCGAGGAAGGAATTCTTGGATTCTCTATCTTTGTATATATATTAATTCTGTTATATTCTAAGAGCAGACGAAATCTTAAAAACTGTTATGTAGAAATTGGAATCATTTCTATTGCTCTTTTGCAATCGATTGGTTCTAATATTATCTGTTTTCAACTGGCTGCCCCTGTGTTCTGGTTTGCCATCGGCAGATGTGCGCAGCTGATAACAGAAACAAAGCAAAAGGAGTAAGAGCAGGCTATGAAAGTAATGTGCATGTATTTGCCACAATACCATGAGTTCCCTGAAAACAATGAATGGTGGGGAAAGGGATATACGGAATGGACAGCAGTAAAAAAGGCACAGCCTTTGTTTAAAGGTCATGTGCAGCCGCGTGTGCCCCTTGATGAAAGATATTATGATCTTGTAAAGCAGGGTGTCGAGACATGGAAATGGCAGGCATCACTGGCAAAAGAATATGGCATTTATGGATTCAGTGTTTATCAGTATTGGTTCAAAGGTCATCAGCTGATGGAGAAGCCACTTGAAATACTGCTTGAGCATCCTGAAATTGATATTCATTACTGTATTTGCTGGGCAAATGAAACATGGACAAGGACCTGGTATGAGCTTGCAGATCAGGTACTGATACAGCAGGATTATGGAAATGAGCAGGACTGGCACATACATTTTGCTTATCTTTTGCAGTTTTTTCGTGATGAACGATATATCAAGGTTGATGGAAAACCAATGATACAGATTTATCGAAGCTTTGAAATTGAACAGCTTAAGGAAATGCTTAACTGTTTTCAAAAATGGGCTGTAGAGGCAGGGTTTTCTGGAATATATGTAGTTGCCGGAAAAACTGCAGCAAAACAGGAGGAACGAACGAATCTGGTAGATGCATTTTACTATTTTGAACCAGGATATACATTGAAGCATGATTTCGGAGCAGTGCATAAATACTGCTATAATCTTTCTGTATTTGCAAAGACACTGATTAATAAATGCAGACGAAGGAAGCTGTTGGAGAGAAGCATTCCAAGCCACTGGATACTTGACAGCATTGCAGCAAGAGATTACGCTGAAAATGAATTTCCAGGGCTGATACCTGACTGGGATAATACGCCAAGAAGAAGCTATAAAGGATTAATCTATAAAGGAACGACTCCGAAGAAATTTGGAGAGGTACTTCGAGTTTTGAAGAAGAAGGTTCATGGAAAACAGAACGATTTTGTATTTATTAATGCATGGAATGAGTGGGGCGAGGGAGCTGTGCTTGAACCAGATCAGAATAAGAAACATGCATATTTGGAAGCAATTAAAGAGGTAATGGAGGAAAGGGATTAGAATGCCTAAGGTCAGCATCATCATTATCATATATAAAATAGAACGTTTTCTGGAGCAGTGCATCACAAGTGTGAGAAATCAGACATACAAGAATCTTGAGATTATTTGCGTTGTGGGCAAGGGAGATACTGCCTGTGAGGAGATTTGTGATAAAGCGGCTATGGAAGATTCCAGAATCATAGTATTAAAGGAAGAACCAAAGGGAGCTGCAGTTGCAAGAAATCAGGGACTGGATGCGGCAAGCGGAGATTTTATTGGATTTGTTGACGGTGATGATTACATTGATCCGGATATGATAGAAGGTATGGTTACTGCTGCCAAAAAGCATGGAGCAGATGTTTCGGTAACCGGGAAATACTATGCCTATGAAAATTGTATTGAAGGAACAGATGCAGATCAGGAATATGTACTTGATACAGAGCAGACATTTGCAATGATACTTTATCAGGAAGGATTTTTCCTTCATTTATGGGATAAAATTTATCGAAAAGAATTATTTGACGGGATTCGTTTCCCTGTTGGACAGCTCGTAGAGGACAGATTGATTGCCCATCAGATTTTAAGAAAAGCAAAAAAAGTTGTATATCATACTGCGTCAAAATACTATTTCAGAGTAAGTGAGGACAGTGGATCACGCGTTGAAAAAAATTTGATTTTATCATTGGAATCAGATTTTGAGATTTGCGAGCAGTTAGAAAAGCAATTTCCTACATTACAAAAGGCAATTGCATTCTTTTTAATTAATGAGAATCTGAGTGTGATTCAGAACAGTGTTTTGTTTCATGTATTCTCAAAGGAACATGACCGAAAATATCTTGAATACGTGAAACGCCATGCAGGTGCAGTAAAAAAGGATACACGTGTTTCTCGCAGCTTGAAAATAAAAATGGATTTGTGTAATTTCAGTCCATGGCTGTTTGCGAGAGTAACCTGTTACCGCAGGAACAAATTCTTGAAAACACATATTTCTTATCGGTCAGGTAATGACTGGACAGAGACATATAAAAAGCAGGGCTTGTAATCGGAAATGGATAAAGGAGCAGAACGCATGCAGGTGCAGGAGTTTAAAAATAAAAAAATATTATTTGTGTGCAGGGAAACTTATTCCATGCCATTGTGGTTTCTTGCAAGAGAACTGAAGAATAATAATGAGGTGGCAGCATTCTATATTATGTCGACCGAATGCAGCTATAACAAATGCTATTATAATGAAAATACATACTACAAGTTCAAAGAAGAACTGACAGATGTGAGGCTGTATGATGTAAAGGATATTTGCGAACAGTATACAATGGGGTTAAAGCAAAAGGACTCTCCCGTTGACCTTAATTATCTTGAGTGGGTTGAAAAAGAATTTACGCATTTTAAGAATTTGAATATGCAGCTGATGAGTTCTCAGGAAAATACAAGGCACTATCATTTCAGATATTACTGGTCTCTGACAAATTATGATGAAAACATGTATTGGCTTGAGCTGAACTATAAGAAGATACTTTCTATTTTTGATGAGTTTAATCCTGACATGATTCTTGATTTTGATAATGCAGAGTTGCAGAGAACAATAATTAATGAAATTGCATATAAGAAGAAGATTCCTTACATTACAGTGGAATATTCCAAGTTTGGGTATTATAAATATCCGACTTTTCAAAATACGCTTGGTATAGATGCGTATGTAAAAAGAGCATACGAGAAGAATCTGCTGAAGACAAAGGATGAACTGTCTGATGCATATGCATATATTGAGGATTACAGAAGTAAGACAACTATTATGAATAAGGAATTTGCAGGCACAGTGACGAGTCAGTATGAAAGAGACAGTCTGATTTGGATACTGCGTGTGATGCATGGAAAGTGGAATTACTTTTGGAATATGGATATTACCAGAAAAAATCTGAAGCTTAAACGAACAAACAAGATTCTGTATGCGCCAAGTGTACCTTATTTCTTTCATTATTTGCAGGTTATGCTGCTTAGAAGAAGGTTTATGGGAAAGAATAAATATTTTGAAAATCCGGTGCCGGGTGAAAACTATGTATATATGCCGCTTCATTTAATACCGGAATCAACAGTGTTTGTAAAGGCGTCCTACTATGTGGATGAATGCAATCTGATTGAACAGGTTTCAAAGTCCCTTCCTGTCGGCTGGAAGCTCTATGTGAAAGAACATCAGGCAATGCTCGGCGAGCGAAGTACCAAGTTTTACAAAAAGGTGAAGGAACTTCACAATGTCAGACTTGTACAGGTGAATTACTATCATGATCCAAAACCATGGATTGCAAATGCAAAGGGAGTCATTACGATTGTAGGTACAACTGCATACGAGGAGGCTCTGCTTGGACGAAAATCCTTGATTTTTGGTGATGTACCATTTGAATTGATTGATGGTATTACAAGAGTCAGAAGCTTTGAGGACTTACCGCAGCTCATAAAGGAGTTTGGGGATATAGATAATATTCATTCCTGTGCAGCCTATTTACAGACGATAATGGATGTTGGATTTGAAATAGATTTGTTTTATTTAATGAGTCAGGCAGAAAAAATTCTTGCAGGCAAAGAGTCTGAAGATGATAAATTCAAAAAGCAGCTTCAAATATTGATGGAATTTTATAAAACCGGTTATGCAAGATATAAGGAGGAGCAGGAACGATGAGTACAATCATGGAACGTCTGAAAAATGGACAATTTGTTCTGATTGCAGAAATTGGTGTTAATTATTATGATATTGCAACAAAAGAAGGCATATCGCCAATGGATGCTGCAAAGAAAATGATCAGTGAAGCAGCTTTAGCAGGAATCCATGCCGTGAAGTTTCAAACATATAAGGCAGGTACACTGGCAGCAAAGGAATCGCCTTCCTATTGGGACAGAACTGAGGAGCCAACCGGTTCACAGTATGAATTGTTTCAGAAATTTGACAGCTTTGGATATGCAGAGTATAAGGAATTAAAGAAATATGCGGATGAGATTGAAATAGAATTTCTTTCTACGGCATTTGATTTTGATTCTGCTGATTATCTGGATGAACTGATGGAGGTATATAAAATCTCCTCATCAGATTTGTCAAACTTACCGTTTATTGCTTATCAGGCTAAAAAGAATAAGCCAATTCTGTTATCTGTAGGTGCATCTTCACTTAATGAAATTGAGGCAGCAGTTGATATGATTCGAAGACACAATGACAAACCAATTGTACTGCTTCATTGTGTATTGGAGTATCCGACACCGCTTGCTGATGCGAATCTGCTCAAAATCGCAGCGTTGCAAAGACAGTTTCCTGATTTATATATTGGATATTCTGATCATACAAAGCCAACAGAAAGCTGCGATGTCATAAAGACTGCATATAATCTCGGAGCACTTTGTATAGAAAAGCATTTTACACTCGATAAAACCTTAAAAGGCAATGATCATTATCATGCTATGGATCCAGCAGATGCAGGACGCATTTTACAGGGAATAGAAGCTCTTGATGTTATACGCGGAAAAGGAGATCTTTGCTGTCTTGAGACAGAAATGACGGCAAGAAAAAATGCAAGACGTTCTATTGTGGCAGCTGTTGACATTCAAAGCGGAGAAACGATCCGTGAAGAAATGCTGACATTCAAACGTCCCGGAACCGGTATTTCACCTGCCAGGATCGAAGAGATTATTGGAAGGACTGCAAAGGTATTAATTAGGGAAGACTCTATTTTAATGGATAGGATGTTTGAATAATGGCGAAGGAAAAAGGAAACCGTGTAATTAAGTCTGGAATCTGGTATACCATATCCAGTATTTCTATTCGTGCAGTTGCAATTGTGACAACGCCGATTTACACAAGCATGCTGACTACATCCGACTATGGACGTGCCAACACATTTAATTCCTGGATAGATATTTTTAATATCCTGACTTGTTTATGTATTGTATATAGTATTGGAAGAGCCAAAATCGATTTTGGAGACAGATTCGATGAGTATATGTCAGCGTTGCAGGGGTTGTCCAGTTCTTTTGCATTTGCTGTATTAATTGTAGCAACGATATTCAGAGAACAGATTTCAGCATGGATCAAATATGAAGTGCCGCTTGTGATTGTTCTGTTTGCATATCTGGTAATTTCTCCTTCTGTGGAGTATATGCAGCAAAAATGCAGGTATGAGTATAGGTATATTGAAAATATCGTAATTTCTTTACTCTCCTGCTTTGGAACAATTCTGTTTTCTATCGTATTAATGTTGTTATTCAATGAAAAACGCTATTTTGGCAAAATCCTTGGAACACTGATAACAACGTTTTTAATGGGTATTTGGTTTTATATTCGCCTTCTCAGAAAAGGCCGGAAATTTTATAATAAGGAATACTGGTGTTATGCACTGAAAATTGGACTTCCGATGATACCGCACGCCTTGGCGCTAGTAGTACTTGCACAGATTGACAGGGTCATGATAAAGAATATCAGAGGAGATGCGGAGGTAGGTCTTTATACATTTGGCTACAGCTTTGCAACGCTTCTGTTTATTTTCACAAATGCAATTGGACAGGCTTGGCTGCCGTGGTTTAACGAACAGCTACATGCAGGTAACCGAGTGCAGATTCGCAGTGTTCAAAAGAAGCTTGTATTGCTTGGTGCTTTTTTAACATTGGGATTTATTACAGTTGCACCGGAGGCACTTATGATACTGTCGCCAAGAGCGGCAGACTATTGGCAGGCAAAATGGGTAATTCCTCCAGTAGCACTTGGAACGCTTGCACAATATTATTACACCAACTATGTTAATGTAGAACTGTTTTACAAGAAGACGCCATTAATCGCAGTCAGCTCCATTCTTGCAGCATGCGTTAATTATGTGCTGAATAGTTTGTTGATTCCACCTTATGGGTATATTGCAGGTGCCTATACGACACTGTTCAGTTACTTATTCCTGCTGTTGTTTCATTATATTGCAACGAGATTTATTTTAAAGGAAAAGGTATATGCAAACATTTATATGTTTACCGTGATGACTGTTTGCTGTATTCTTGGCATAGGAATGAGTGTATTATATAGGGATGGACTGCAGACTGTAATTGCAAGATATGTGGCAGCAGTAGTGATACTGGGTGTTTTTGCAATTATTAAAAGACGTGATATAATGTTACTGCTTGCATATATAAAGCAGAAGTATCTGAAGAAAAACAGGCAGTGAGGAGTATAATATGAAAACGTTGATTGTAATACCGGCAAGAGGCGGTTCAAAGAGAATACCAAGGAAAAATGTCAGAATCATGTGTGGAAAGCCATTGATCTGCTATTCAATAGAAAATGCAAATGCATTAAGGGACTATATGGATGTGGATGTTGCAGTATCCACTGATGACGAAGAACTTGGCGGTATCGTTGAGAAACGTGGTGTGGAGGTGATTGCAAGACCAAAGGAGCTTGCAACAGACAAGGTCACGCTTGATCCGGTTATTTTTCATGCTGTTCAGTATATGGAGAACAAAAAGAAATGTACGTATGATACTGTAATCACTATGCAGGCAACCTCGCCAACATTGAAATTTGATACTGTGAAAAGAGCAATTCAGTTTTTTGAAGAGTCAGAGTGGGATACTGTGTTGAGTGCCATGAATAAGCCACATTTATCATGGGGCGTTCGTGATGGAAAGATTACTAAGAACTATGAGAAAAGATTGAATTCACAAGAATTACCGGCAAACTATCTGGAAACTGGTGGATTCTTGATTACAAAAAGAGCTTGTGTTACTGAGCATGGAAGAATTGGTGAGAAGGTTAATATTTTTGAGATTCCAGAAGAAGAAGCCATTGATATTGATACGTATTCTGATTGGGTTCTTTGCGAGAATATTCTTCGCAGAAAGAGAGTTATCTTTAGAACAGTTGGAAAAATGCAGCTTGGAATGGGCCATGTGTATCGTTGTCTGACTCTTGCATATAAGCTGACAGGACATGAAATATTGTTTGTGGCTGACGCAGAAAGCGATATCGGTATTGAGAGAATTCGAGAAGCAAATTTTCCAATAAAGCCTGTTGCAAATGAAACCGAGTTTGAGCAGCTGCTTTCTAAAGAGCAGCCGGATATTCTGGTAAATGATATTCTGGATACATCTGTTGAATATATGACTATGGTTACTAAATACGCCAAAAGAGTTGTAAATTTTGAAGATGTTGGTCCGGGTGCAAAGTATGCGGATGCAGTAATTAATGCACTCTACGAAAAAGGTGACAAACTTCATAACGAATTCTATGGATCTAAATATTTCTGTATCAGAGATGAATTTCTGGAAGAAGAGCCTAAGGAATTCTCAGAAGAAGTACAGAACATCCTGATTATTTTTGGTGGTGCAGATCCATCTGATTTGACAGGAAGACTGTATGATATCTGCAAGGTACTGCATAGTAAGAACCCCGGTATTGATTTTCATTTCCTGCTTGGGTTTGCTTATCCGCACAAGGATAAAATTGTTACAGATGAAGAAAATCATATTTTTGTACATTCAGATGTGAGACGTGTGAGTGCATATATGAATAAAATGGATCTCGCGGTGACGTCTCAGGGAAGAACTGTCTTTGAACTGGCAAGTATGGGAGTGCCGGCTGTTGTTTTGGCGCAAAATGAACGTGAAGCAGAGCATGTGTTCGCAGGTATTCAGAATGGATTTATTAATCTCGGAATAGGCAGGGAGCAGGATGCATTGACGATAATTTCAACAGTCAATTGGCTGATTGCAACACCAAAAGTAAGACAGGAGATGCGAAAACTACAGCTGACAAAGGATTTTTCAAGAGGACAGGAACGGGTAATTCACCTGATTTTGAATGATCTGGATGATGAGGAGTAACAGATCGGGCATTTGTGTAATTTAGAAAGAAGAGGATTTCATGAAAGAATTTGATATGATAGATGATTATGAGGAGCTGGATCAACAGCGCATAGTACCTCCGATAAAAGATGTAGCAGCCGTTTCTCTTGAGGATAACATGGAAAATGAGTTCATAGGACAGGGAAGCGAGGCAGAAATAGAGGAACCTATTATCAGCCAGGCAGCAAGCAAGGTAATTGCATCCATGGATAAGCTTGAGTATCGTCGTGTTCTGCTTGTGAATACAGTTGTCGGGACAGGGAGTGTGGGACGAATTGTAAGTGGCTTGTACAGAACACTGGAGGAACACGGATATGAGTGTCTTGTAGCATATGGAAGAGGAGAACCCCCTGAAAATATGCGAAGTTATCGAATCGGCAATGACACCGGTGTCTATATTCATGGTGGACTGAGCAGATTTACTGACAGGCATGGATTTTACTCTACAAAGGCAACAAAGGAATTTATTAATATTATTGAAGACTTTGATCCTGACATTGTACATTTGCACAATGTACACGGATATTATCTTAATATAAAAGTTTTATTCGAGTATTTGAAACAGTCTGACAGACGAATTATCTGGACATTGCATGACTGCTGGAGTTTTACGGGACATTGCACACATTTTGAGTATATTGGCTGTCAAAAATGGCAGAATTGCTGTGATCATTGTGAACAGCTTCAGGAATATCCAAAATCTATGATGATGGATAATTCAAAAAAGAATTATCAGCAGAAAAAAGAGCTGTTCACCGGATTCCACAATATGACTATCGTGACTCCGTCTGAGTGGCTTGCAGCACGCGTGAAACAGTCTTTTTTACAGAATTATCATACGGTAGTAATACCGACAGGCATTGATCTGGATCAATTTGCTCCTGCATCTGAAGAGAGAACAGAGGACAATCTTACCTATCAGCTTAGGAGCAGGATGAACCTTGGGGGAAAATACGTGTTGCTTGGTGTGGCAAATCCATGGCGAGAGAGAAAAGGACTTGCACAATTCGAATCACTTGCAAAAGCAATCAGTGACAAATATGTGATCATTCTTCTTGGGTTAAGTGATGAGCAGCTGTCACAGCTTCCGAACTCAATAATCGGACTTGCCAAAACGGACAGTGTCAAGGAACTGGTAGCATTATACTCGCTGGCAGATATATATGTAAATCTTACATTGGAGGATACTTTCCCAACTACGAATATAGAAGCACTTGCCTGTGGTACTCCAGTTGTGACGTATAAAGCTGGTGGAAGTCCCGAAAGCATTGATGACACCTGTGGTATTACTGTAGAGAGAAACAGTGTGCAGGGAGTTATCGCCGCTGTTGACAAAATTATTGCATTGAGAAATCAATTATATACACCGGCACTTTGTATGAAGCGTGCACGTCTTTATGATAAAAACAACCGATTTATGGAGTATGTACAGGAAGCATATGAAGAAATGTAGGAACAAAAGACTGATTTAGGAGATCTGAATGAAGGAAAAGAATACCTTTAAGGATTTATGTATTAAATTTGAAAAAAGTATTATTTTATTTTTGGAACTCGTGATGTACGGCGCAAATTTTGCGACGTTCTTTTTGCTGTTTGCAATTGATAACAGAGAAATCATTGTGTTGTCAAGAACAGCAGCAGTTACACTGTCTACGTATGTAATCATGCTGTTTCTTTTGACTGGAATTTACGGAAAATATGATGTTGGAATGCGCAAGAAAAAGCAAATTGTTTTCTCCGTGTCACTTGCAGCAATATTTACTGATTTGATAACGTATTTTGAGCTGACGATTATGAAAACCAACGAGGCCAACAATACAAAATTTCAGCTGGAGAATGTAGGAATATTTTTCCTGATTATTTTGATTCAGTTATTGATTATTATTTTGCTGACACATGCGGGAACAGCATTCTATTTCTGGATTAATACAGTAGAGAACTGCGTGATTGTTACATCAGAGGTGCAGGATTCGCAAAGAGTTGCAAGCGCTCTGGAAGATTTTGAAAAAAGATATCATGTATGTGGAATTATCAGCTGTACGGCATCTGACTTGAAGGAGAGAATGCTTGAAGCCGATACAGTCGTGCTTTATGAGGTGCCTGTAGAAATACGAACACAAATCGTTGATTTTTGTTATCAGAATTTGAAAAACATTTATTTTAATCCACATATTGCGGATATTCTTGAGCAAAATTCGAAAGCAGTCATAGTGGATGATATTTCATTTTTTGCATCTCAGTTTCATATGATTACATTTGAACAGAGAATAATTAAGAGACTGATGGATATTTTTCTTTCGGCATTTGCACTTATACTCACAAGTCCAATTCTGGTTTGCAGTGCTGTTTGTATCAAACATCATGACGGAGGAAGTGTTTTATTTAAACAGAAACGAGCAACCGTACATGGGCGTGTGTTTGAAATATATAAATTTCGTACAATGCGGGAAAATGTAGAGAATTATTCTGTTACAAAGGATGATGACCGAGTAACACCTGTTGGAAGGTTTTTGAGGAAATACAGAATTGATGAGCTTCCTCAGTTTTTCAATATTTTAAAGGGAGATATGAGTCTTGTTGGTCCAAGACCGGAAATGCTTGAAAATGTTGAGGATTATACGAAGGAACTGCCGGAATTTCGGTACAGGCTCAGAATGAAGGCAGGATTAACAGGATATGCACAGATTATCGGTAAATATAATACAAGCTCTAAAGATAAGCTGATGCTTGATTTGATGTATATTGAAAATTACAGTATTCTGAAGGACATACAGCTTTTGTTTCAGACAATTCTTGTAATATTTAAAGCAGAAGACAGTACAGCTGCTTTTTCAGACAAAGAGCAGGAGCAGAAACATGAACAAAAGTAATCTGAAGCATTTGGATATCAGTATTATCACAGTGACAATGAACAGTGAAGAAACTCTTGCAGAAACTGAAAACTCTGTATTGAATCAGACATATCTTCCTAAGGAATATCTGATTATTGATGGATGCTCAAAGGATGGCACACTTGCTGTTGCAGAGCAGTTTCGTGCTGCATTTGAAGAAAAGGGAATTATATATAAAGTCATTTCCGAGCCTGATTCAGGAATTTATGAGGCAATGAATAAAGGAATCAGGCTGTCATCAGGTGAGGTGATAGGAATGATTAACAGTGATGACTGGTATGAGCCGTGTGCACTGGAAACAGTCAGCAGAGTATACCTGGAAAAGGGATTTGATTTGTTTTTTGCGGATTTAAGAATGCATATGCCCGGTGGAGCTGTATTTATTAAGCATTCCAGAAACAGAAAGTATGCAACAAGCAGAGACTGGAATCATCCAACGACTTTTGCAACAAAGACTCTTTATAACAGATTTCAGTATAAAAACGATACAATACATGATGACTATGATTTGATTTTGCGTGTAAAAAAAGCAGGTGCACATATTGAAATTGAAAATAAAGTGCTTGCAAATTTTCGAATGAATGGAACAAGTCATGAGAGAAGTATAAAAAAAGCGTGGCAGAGAGTGAAAATCAAGTACGGTATTTATCGCAATAACGGATACTCTCCACTGTACTTTTTTGAATGTGCGGCTGTTGAGGCTGCAAAGCTTTTTATTGGCTGAATGAAGGAAAACACTGATAAGGAAGAATAGAATGGAAATCAAGACACTGACTTTTTTTTCAAATTATTTCAATCATCATCAAAAGGCACTATGTGACGAGTGGTATACACTATTAGGTGACGGATTTACGTTTGTTGAAACAGAACCGATTGAAGGGTTTCGTGCAGATATGGGATGGGGCGCTGAAGAGATTCCATCTTATGTGCTGCGTACATATACGAAAGATGAGGCACATCAAAAGGCATTGCAGCTTGGTCTGGAGAGTGATCTTGTTGTGATGGGAACAGCACCGGAACAATATATTGAGCGACGTCTGCAGGAAGAAAAGATAACCTTTCGATATTCTGAACGTCCATTAAAAGAGGGATTTATTAAATTCTTTATTCCGAGACTTACTAAGAAATATATACATCTTCATATCAGAAATCGGAAAAAGCCGCTGTATATTCTTGGGGCAAGTGCCTATACTGCGCTGGATTATAAGAAAATGTGCAGCTATATCGGAAAATGCTATAAGTTTGGATATTTTCCAACACATATTTCCTATGACATAGATGTACTGATGCAAAGAAAAGACAAACAGGCCGGAGGAAGGGATGTTACAACTATTTTGTGGGAGGGTCGAATGCTGAAGCTGAAACGACCTGATCTTGTCGTTAAGGCAGCAAGGGATTTGAAGCAGAAGGGATATCACTTTCATGTGACGATGATTGGAGAAGGTGAAGAGCGTGAGCATGTAGAGAAGCTCACAAAAGAGTATGATTTGACAGATACAATATCATTTGAAAATTTTCTTTCACCAAAGCTTGCAAGAGAAAGAATGGCGGATGCCAAAATATATGTGATGACAAGCAATTTCTGGGAAGGCTGGGGATCTGTAATTTATGAAGCATTGAATGCTGGATGTGCTGTTGTGGCCAGTCATGCATGCGGAGCAACTCCGTGGCTTGTTCGTAATGAGGAGACAGGGCTTGTATACAGAAGCGGAAGTGTAAAAAGTCTGACAAGACAGCTGGAAAAGCTTTTGCAGACCCCATCTTTGCAAAAAAAATATGGAACGGCGGCATACAGACAGATGGAAAAGCTGTGGAATCCGAAAGTAGCAGCAGCCAATGTACTGAAACTCGCAGAATGCCTTAAAAATGGTAAAGAATGCAGTATAGAGGATGGTCCATGCAGCAGAGCAGGATATTTGACAAATCATTGGTTTCATGATTGATGCGGAAAGGGTGAAGTAGAAACATGCAAAAAAAGGTGTTATTCCTGTTGGAATTTCCGATAGATCTGCCCGGCGGTGGACAAATGTCTACATGGACATTATGTGAAGGATTATGCGGGAAGAAATTTGAACCGGTCGTGGTCTGTCCTAAGCTTCTTTCAAAAAGTGTTTCTGATTTTCCGTTTCGTATTGTAGAATACCGCTCTAATGAAAACAGAGAGAAAAACAAGCTGTTCAGAATATGGAATTTTATCAGAAGAATCGGATCCTTTTACGGAATTATTCGTGCCGAAAAACCGGATATCATACATGTTTCCATGTCAGAATCTCTGATTACGTTTGGATTTTTACGTTGCCTTGGAATATTTAAAAACATTCCATTTGTATATACAGACAGGGGATTGTTTTATGGATATCGACGTCATTCAAGAGCCTGTATTATGAAGACAATGAAACATGCAGCAAGCATGATTTGTACAACAGAGTATAACAGGACATTATGGACAAAGGCAGCTGTTCCATGTAAAACTATTGTCATTCCAAATACAATCAGCAAGGCGTTTGATGTATTCGAAGAAGGTAAGCGAGAAACAGAACGGGAAGCACATGGTATTTGTCCTGAAGATTTTGTAGTAGGCTTTGCAGGAAGAATTTCTGAGGAGAAAGACTGGCCGTTTGTAGAGCAGCTCGTTGCTGCACTGAAAGACAGTGGTTTGAAATTCAAGGTTGCACTTGTGCTTTCTGTATATGAAGAGCAGGATGCGGCACTTGTAGAAGAAATTAAATCCGGAATCATGAAATCCATCGGTGAAGAGAATCTGATTTACATGCAGGATTTATCACAGAAGGAGATTGCAGATTATTATTATATGGTAGATGTATTTGTGATGTCATCGATGTTTGAATCGTTTGGCAAAGCTGCAGTTGAGGCCATGAGCCGCAAATGTGTTGTTGTTTCAACGAGTGTTGGCGGATTGACAGAGGTTATCGGAAAAGAAGAGAATCTCTATTCTAAGGACAATCTGAAGAAGTTCACAGACAGAATAAACAGACTCTGTCAGGATCCTCAGGAACTTAGTCGTGACAGAGAATTCTTTTATCAAAGATTTTGTTCTTTATACAGGAAAGAAATCAATATTGAACGACATGCAGCATTATACACGGATATTATGGAGAATGGTTCTCTTGAGTTGAAGCGATAAAAATGGTATACTATCCGTATTGTGTCAAAGCGGTTTGAAGTTATATGAACCAAAGGAGGAATGAGACATGAATGTTTTGGCAAACAGACTGGACAGAGGGTTTTATCAATACCAGGAAGAATTTGAACAGAAGGCACTTGATGTGCTGCGTTCAGGCTGGTATGTGCTTGGCAGGGAAGTCAGTTCCTTTGAAGAGGAATTTGCATCATATATTGGAACTAAGTATTGTGTTGGTCTGGGGAATGGACTGGACGCACTTTGGCTTGCGTTTCGTGTGCTTGGAATCGGAGCAGGAGATGAAGTCATTGTACAGGGAAATACCTATATTGCCAGTGTAATGGGTATTACAATCAATGGAGCAACACCGGTATTTGTTGAGCCGGATGAGTATTTTAATATTGATACAGAAAAGATTGAAGAGAAGATAACAGACAGGACTAAGGCAGTACTTGTTGTACATTTATATGGACAGGCATCTAAAATGGATGCTGTGCAGGCACTTTGTAAAAAACATCACCTGCGTCTTGTGGAGGACTGCGCGCAGTCACATGGTTCCTGCTTTGAAGGTAAGATGACAGGAAGCTTTGGAGACATCGGATGCTTTTCTTTTTATCCATCAAAGAATATTGGTGCCTTTGGTGATGGTGGTGCAATTGTTACAAACGATGAAAAAATCTCAGAAGATATGCGCATGTATCGAAATTACGGAAGCGAAAAGAGATATTATAACAAGGTGATTGGAACAAATTCCAGACTTGATGAGATGCAGGCCGGTTTGCTGCGTATCAGACTACAGCATGCTAACGATTTGACAGAAGAGAAGAAGCAGATTGCAGAAAAATATCTTTGCGGTATTTGTAATCCTCTGATTACGTTACCGAAGGTCAGACAGGGCGCTGATCATGTTTATCATCAGTTTGTAGTGCGCTGCAAGAAAAGAGATCAGCTGATGCAGTATTTGAAAGATTATGAAATCGGAACGATTATTCATTACCCGATACCACCGCATCTTGCAGAGGCCTATCAGTATTTGGGATTTCATGAAGGTGATTTTCCGATTACCGAAGCATGTGCGAAAGAGGTGCTGTCACTTCCGATTTATAACGGAATAACAGATGAGGAACTGGATTACGTAATCAAAACAATTAATGATTTTAATTGCTGAGATTATGCAGAATGGTAAATAGATAGGAGAAGCCATATATGAATATTAAGGAACAGTATCAGGTGCTGGAATTTGGCGAATTCGGTGATGAAAGAGGAAATCTGGTTGTTGCTGAATGCGGCGGCATGGATGTACCGTTTGATGTAAAAAGGGTGTTCTATATGTATGGTTCAGATACGACCGTAATAAGAGGATGCCATGCGAACAGACGAACAGAATTTGTATTGATCAATGTCAGCGGCTCCAGTAAAGTAAAAGTGGATAATGGTTTTGAAACGGATATGATTCTGCTTGACAGACCAAGAATGGGGCTGTATCTTCCGAGTATGCTTTGGAAGGATATGTATGATTTCTCAGCAGATTCCGTACTGCTTGTGCTAGCAAGTGAGCATTACGACGGTAGTGAATATATACGTAATTATGAAGAATTTTTGAAGGAAGTAGGAGGCACACGGCATGAGTAAGATATCGATTGTCGTACCGGTTTATTTTAATGACGATACATTAATGATGTTGTATGAGGATATGAAAGAAAAAATCCTTCATAAACTGGGTGACTATGAAATAGTATTTGTGGATGATGGCTCTGAGGATGATTCATGGAAAGTAATGAATCAGATCCGAGATATGGATGAAAACGTAAAATGTGTACGGCTTTCCAGAAATTTTGGTGAGCATGCAGCGATTCTTGCCGGTCTATCCAGCTGTACAGGTGACTGTGCAGTGACAAAGCAGGCAGATCTGCAGGAAGATTCTGAGCTGATATTGGAAATGTATGAAAGCTGGAAACGCGGAAATAAGGTTGTGCTGGCAGTGCGTGCACAACGGGATGATTCCGCAATCAAGAAGTTTTTTGCAAATCTATATTACAGTATTATTCGAAAAGTTGTAGAGAAAAAGATGCCAGTTGGCGGATTTGACTGTTATCTTCTGGATAGACAGGTGATTAGTGTATTACAGATGCTGGATGAAAAGAACTCGGCCCTGACCTTACAGGTGTTATGGGTAGGTTTTCAGTCAGAGAAAATTTATTTTCATCGAAAAGACCGTGAGGTTGGCAAATCCAGATGGACATTTGCGAAGAAATTCAAACTTGTATTGGATTCCATGATGAGCTTTTCATATTTCCCGATACGATTTATGTCTGGACTAGGAGCCGTCTGTGCAGTCATTTCCTTTTTATGGATTATTGAGGTTATTTTAGAACGGTTAATTGTTGGAACACCAATAGAAGGCTGGGCATCATTAATGTGTCTTGTGCTTTTTTCAGCAGGAATGATTCTTTTGACGCTTGGTATTTTAGGAGAATATTTGTGGAGAACGCTGGATGCGAGTCGCAATAGACCACCGTTTCTGATAGATTCAGTTAATGAGTGTAGAAATCAGCAGACAGACAAGTCATAGAGTTTGGAGCATGGATAATGGAACAAAAAGAAAAAAAGGAAGGCTTGCTGCAGAGCTTCGTTCAGTATTTTTACGGTAATTTCATTGTACTGCTGTTGGGATTTATTTCACTTCCCCTGATTACGCATGTAATGACTACGGATGAATATGGAAGAACTGCTATGTTTACCTCGGCTGTTTCCATTATCTATATTTTTGCCATTTTAGGACTGGATCAGTCTTATATTCGTTTTTTTTATAAGGACGGGATTAATCGGAAGAAGCTGCTGCTTCAGTGTTTACGTTTTCCAGTTCTTCTGATTTTTTTACTGGCTGGACTATATACAATAGGCTCCGCTTATTTTAATGGATTCCTGTTTGGCAGGAATGGCTGGGATATTACACTTCTTGTAACTGCGTATACAATTATTTCTGTGTTTGAACGGTTTCTGTTTCTGAATATCCGAATGGAACAGAATGGAAAGCTGTATTCAAATCTGAATATTTTATCCAAAGTGTTATATATTGGTTTTATTTTTCTCTTCTATGTTGTTTTGGGAGATGATTTTCGAGTCGTTCTTTATGCAATGACATTACCGCTTGGTATTGTAACATTGATAGTTGGTGTTCGTTATCTGATTGTAAAGCGAAAAGAAAAAATCGCCCAGCATGCTGTGACACAAAAAGAACTGCTTACTTATGGAATACCTTTCATTCCAATGCTTCTTATGGAATGGCTGTTGTCGTCCATGGACAAATGGTCAATCAAAATATACAGCGATTTTGCTGAAACAGGTGTCTATTCTGCTGCGATGCAGATCATGACCATTCTGCTGACATTTAAAATTACATATGTAGCATTCTGGGCACCGGTTGCAATGGAAAAGTATGAAAAGGAGCCACAGGAGGTTTGCAAGGCTTGTTTTGTAGATATGTTCTCAAAGGTGCAGTTTCTATGTATGACTGCAGCATTTTTGCTGACTATATGCAGAGGAATTATCGTTTTAATACTGGGAGAAGGATATCGTGAGGCTATCCAAATAATTCCTTTTTTGACATTAATGCCAATTTTAAGCATTTTGTTTGAAATGACCGGACAGGGAGTCAAGTTTACAGGAAAAATCAAATATTTTAACTATGCATCATTTGCAGCAATCATTTGTAACCTCGCTGGAAATACATTGCTTGTTCCGAGAATGGGTGGAATAGGTGCGGCAATTGCAACAGCTGTTACCTATATTGTTTATTTTATTCTCGGTACTCTTTTCTCCATAAAATGTTATCCTGTAAAGTATCAATTTCGGGAGTTTGTGCTGTCTCTTTGTTTTTATTGTGTATATGCGGCGTTTGCAACCTTTACAAAGAATCAGTGGTTGAGTGCAGGTGTTGGAATCATACTGCTTGTGCTGCACATATTCTGGAATCGCAGAACATTTATGGATCTTATGAAATTTGCCTTGAAGCTGCTTGATAAGGAACTAAAAGGAAGAAAATGATGAAATATATTGCGGTAGCTGTGCTGACAGTAATTGCATTCATACTGATGCATTGGAAAAAAAAATATTGTGTTCGAATATTTGCTGCGTTTATTCTTACAATGGTCATGCTGAGCATTGCATATAATGTGAAGGTGGCTTCACTTGTTGTACCGTTTTACAGGCCCTTTAATCAGACGTTTTATCAGACTGATTTTTTGAAACAGGGAGAATATCCGGACAGCTTTCTAACGCTTTTGTTTAAAAACAGGATAGTTTACACAAAGGATGACAGAATGACGATTGATGAGTCTGTGGCTGAAGGGAAAAACTGGCTCTATGCTTATTATCATAATGAAAATGCAATCAATTTTATGGAACTGTCAGGTGCAACAGTCATTCCTGATACTGCTTTGAATGATACGATGGTTGATGGAGAAGGAAAAAAGGACTTTCAGGATCTTGGATATGCCAATGACATGTTCCGTTATTCATTTTTGTGCAACGATTTTTTTGAAGAGCTGGGTAACTATTTTACGTACTATTGGTATTACTCAGATTATCTGCCTGAAATTCATGTGTATTTGAACACAACAGATACACAGAAATACGGAAATATATTTAATGCAGATGAGCTTGTTGTTTTATGGGATGGAAGTCCGGAAAATGAAGCAGAGAATCTGTACATTATGACGAAAGCATATTATGAAGGAGAGGTGTCCAAATGGAAATGATTCAGCTCCCGATATCTTATTTTCTTCAACAGTTTACAGGAACATTTTTTTTGAATCAAGTATTGACAATTCTGATACTGTTTGCATTTGGATTATTTGTAATGAGTTGTCTTGGAAGGGGAGTCCACGACTGCTGGACAGTTCTCCTTGCGTATCCGATAGGACTGGCTGTTTTTGTACTCGCTTCCTTTTTTCTGTTACTTGTTCATATTCCGTATAAAACCTGGAGTGTTCTATTAACACTTTTTATATTCAGTATGTTGTTGCTTTTATGGAAAAAACCGATTAAGTGTCTACAATCAGAATGGAAGCAAAACAGGTGGAAGCTGCTTTTAGTCACTGTTACTGTGGTTCTGTTAGCAGTGATTGCTGTGTCAGGAATATTGTCAGTAAGTCTGTCGAATGATTCGATGTACTACTATTCCATGTATTCAAGAGCTCTTGTAAAGTATGGTGAGTACCGTAGAGAGTTTAATGTATTTCTGACAGATGTCGGACAGGGTGCGGCAATTGTTGGAACACTTCCGTTTTTCTTTGGATTTAATGAGACTTTTGGTATTCAGCAATTTTTTAATATGAATTTTATCTGTATATTTGCATATGCGGTTTTTGAGCAGGCTAAAAAAGCAGGGCTATGTACACGCCATAAGGCAG
This sequence comes from uncultured Lachnospiraceae bacterium, assembly GCA_964579795.1. Lineage (GTDB taxonomy): Bacteria > Bacillota > Clostridia > Lachnospirales > Lachnospiraceae > JAEYFP01. The sequence goes on from CAZOHM010000003.1 coordinate 47,895, forward strand.
AGATGATTGCAGGCTTCTCCATTTTAGTGTTACTTAGTAGCATGCCGTTTTTGATTGTATCTAAATGGGCAATGGCAAATGTTTATTTTATGGAATATCTATTTATATTTTGCTATCTGGCATATCGTTTTCAACCAATTGGCGAAAAATGTGAGGAGGGCATTCTTTTTACGCTGGGCATTCTGATTGCGATGTTATCCATTCTCAGAATGGAAGGAACTATTTTTGTCCTATTTACGCTTTTGTGTATTTCCATGCTTGCATACAAAAATAGAGATTTATTTTGCAGCTTTCTATTGCCGGTTGCTCTATTGCAGCTTGCATATGATATTCGGGTTTTCATATCCATGGATATCATAGCACCATATACGTTTTTAACAGAAAAAAAGGCATTTATACAGATGGTCGGTCTTGGTATGGTGGCAATTTATTTTCTTGTAATCAGAGGAAGATTTTTCGTAAAATTACAAAGGCATATTCAATGGATAATTATGGGCGGACTGCTGTTTTGTAATATAGGACTGTTTTCTCTGGACACCTCTCTGTATGTCGGAAATCTGCAGGCATTTGCCAAGAATCTGTTCAATCAGAGCGGTTGGGGTTTACTGCCGTGCTTTGCCATTGCAGTATGGATACTGTTGCCTAAGAAGGGGTATTCGTTTGCCTATTCAGATTTGCTGTGGCTTGGATATCTGCTGACTACACTTGCTGTATGCTGGGCACGGGATGGCGTGTTACGAGAAGGCGTCGGTGATTCAGGAAACCGGGTACTTTTGCAGATTGTACCGCTTGTTGTATATGCACTGACTATGCAGGTAATCTGGTGGCTTGGAACGATTGAAAAAGAAAAGCTCTAGATTAGTAATGACATAAGCTGTTTATGCAGCTGATTTGCTCTTGATTCCCAGGTATGGCTTTCCATTGCACTCATGAGTCCTGCCTGGGATATTTTTATGCACATTTCAGGTGTCAGACTGGCAATCAGCTCCGGTAAAGACTGTATTTCTTTTAGAGAGTACAGCATGGCATTTTCGCCGCTTTTAAGAACAGTGTCCAGATAACTGCTGCTGTCTGTGAGACAGACTGCGCCGTTTAACATGGAATTGAATATGCGATCATGAGCGCCGGCTTTGAACCAGGGCATAATGTTAACAGAGATTTTTGCTTTGCTGATTAGCTCTAAGCATGTCAGAGAATTCGTGAAAGGTTCAATTATCAGGTTTTCAGGATGTCTAACAGTGAGCGTATCCCATCCTTTGCCGACGACATGAATCTGTAAGCCGGCATCTGAATCAGTAATTGTTTTGATGATGGCACTACGCATACGGTTTCGAACAGACATATCCACATACATCATATATGGCATCATCTGCTTTATTTCAGCTTCAGTAATTTCAGGAATATCACGTTTTAAAAACTGTTCGGCACATGCCTCTACTGTAAGAGAGGGGTGTGTTAGAAGATATTCAATCATTTCTTCGTAGAAATTCTGTGAGTCAGAATCCATGCTTTTGATGTAGGAACGCATTTTTTCTTCGCATGTATAGTTTCCGCAAAAAATTAAATCAACAGGACGTTCAGTGATTTCATAAAAAGCTGCACAATTCGGTTTGGCCAGTGCTGTTCCACCAAGTGGAAGAAAGCCGCCAAGCTGAATATCAGAAAAAAAACGTTGCATAAATACTTCATGATTATGGTCAATGGAAATCTGAATATAGCGGGATGGAACAGCATTTAACATATCATAATAAAACAGTGGATGGTCTACAACAATGTTTATAAAGGGAATGTCATAATGTGACCAGAGATTATGCCCGGACAAGTCTTCGGCGAGCATTCCCTGAAAATTGAAGCTTATTGCAAGTGTTTCACCGGGAATATGGAAATTCAAAAAAGCAGATATAGATTTTTGAGGCTTTTTTGCGTCCATGCATAATACAGAGTAGCCAAGTGTTTCAAATGTCTTAGCAATCTCATGTAAAAAGAACTGCTGCGTTTCTATGATGTTTTGAAATATAATAAGTTTTTTCATTATTTCTGCCTTTGATACAGCGTTCCACATGGGACAGATAATTGTTCATAATTGTGTGCTGTTACATAATCAAGCAGATATCCACCGATTTTATTTTGATTGGGAGATGGGTCTGCCTCAACATCTCCACATGTGTCATAGGAGCCGTATTCCTCGTCAAGAACAAGAATCAAATCAGGAAAACGAGAAGGATTCATTTCGTAATAAGGTTTCAGACGTTTACTGTCAAAGGCTGTCCTCCATGTAGTTGGTGCTGCACATGTTAAATCAGAGCACATATATCCAAACGGAAGAAGCTTTGTAATAAACAGCGTCTGTGCGGGCGTTTCTGTTGAATCAGACTGGCAGTAGGATTTTATTGTATCGTATACTGTTTTATACATGGAGAAATGTTCAGGTGTCGTATAAAGACCACGTGCGGGACCTTCTGTGATTTTTGTGGTCAGATTCTGCAAGGGTGCATCGCGGTATATATTGACAACTCTGAGTGTAACTGTCTGAACAACTGTAATACAGATGACGGTTGTACATAAAATGCTTAACAGCATTGCGGCGCCATGTCCTGTTTTCTGTATCATCACAGTATTAATCTGCTCGGTTGAAAAATCATATATAAAAATGATTGCAGCAATGGAAGCAATAAAATGCCCCATGGAAAGAATGTATAAATATCCATTTGAAGAATAGCTGAATACAATTGAGAAAATCATGCCGCCTGCAAACAATAAGAAAAACAGCTTCCAGTTTTTCTTTTTTGTCAGAAAGAACAGCGGAAGAGCTGTCATACAGATGGCGGTCTGAATATAGCCGGTATGGTTCAGACTGAAAATGAAATAGAACAGAAACAATATCATATCCAAGCCAACAGCGATTTTTCTGAGTAACGAAGAAAGAAAACGACCAGTGGCAAAGGCCGCAAGAATCAGCGCATAGCCGGCATATGCAGCATATCCGTACACGTCATTAATTCCTATAAAAAATTTCTTGAGAGGATAAATCAGACTTGTTTCATGCTCCTCATCAGACAGAATATAGGGAATGGCATTGATTAAATCCGGAATGGATACAGTCGATAGCAGATAGATAAAAAACAGAACAGCAGGAATACAAATCCCAAGCAGTGTATAGAGACAAATAGTAATCAAATCCGCCTGCTTGACAGTCTCTCTCCAGGATGAAGGAAATACAGAAGCCCTGCAAATCAACAGGAGCAGGAGAATGCCGGCAATTACTATGAAATAAGCAACAGCCATAGTAGGCAGTGCTAATACACAAAGCGCGAATAAAATACCGGAAAAAACCAGATGCTTCTTTTGCTTTGTTTGATAGTAATCATAAATTAAAAGCATAGACATAACAAAGCAATGGACAGAAATCGTATAGTATGAAAGAGTTGCGATGTTCAGATGTGTATAGAACATAACGCAGACAGCACAGAACAATGCAATGACCTCTCTTGTATTTCTCTTTACGATTCGAAAAACAAGAAGACTGGATGCAGCGGAGAATATGACAAAGCAAACTCGAAAATAAAGAATAATGCCAGATGTAGAGCCTGTGAAAAACATATATATGGAAAAAAGAGGAAGCAGAAGCACGGATGAAAGCTGTGTAGGAAACCATTCATGCAGAAAAATGCTGTCGCCCTGAAAAAAACGATATGTTGTAGAGAAATAGAAAGTTTCGTCTGACCAGCAGAAACTGAAAATACACTTACAAAGCAAAAGAAGAAACCCCAGACAAAGTATGATATAAGGGTAATATGCAGTAAAAAATTTTTTGAATGACATAGAAACTCCTTTAGTTGGATAATTTTATAAAGTGTGATATAATCAAAAATTAGTATAGCGTATTCTGCGTGCGTTTTCAACTCGATGCAGAGTTCTTCTGTATTAATTTTTGTGATATATATATGGAGATAGAGGAAGAGAAGATGAGCTTATATAAAAAAATTGTGGACAGGCAGGAAAAAATTGCTCTTGTGGGACTTGGATATGTTGGCATGCCAATTGCTGTTGCATTTGCCAGAAAAGCGGATGTGATTGGATTTGATTTGAATCAGGAGAAAATTAAGGCATATCAGACCGGAATAGATCCGACAATGGAAGTAGGAGATGAGGCAATAGCAGCGACAACAGTTTCTTTCACCTCGGATGAGAGCAGACTGAGAGAAGCAAAGTTTCATATTGTAGCTGTTCCTACCCCAATCAATTTAGATAAATCTCCGGACTTACAGCCGGTGGAATCAGCAAGCAGGCTGCTTGGAAAAAATCTTGTAAAGGGTTCAATTGTTGTATATGAATCAACTGTATATCCGGGAGTGACAGAAGATATCTGTGTTCCGATTCTTGAAGAGGAATCTGGACTTGTATGCGGTGTTGATTTTAAAGTCGGTTATTCACCGGAACGAATCAATCCGGGTGATAAGGTGCATCGTCTTGAAAATATTAAAAAGATTGTATCGGGAATGGATAGCGAGTCATTAGAGGAAATCGCAAGTGTTTATGAACTTGTGATAGAGGCTGGTGTACACAGAGCCGGCAGTATTAAGGTTGCTGAGGCGGCAAAGGTTGTAGAAAATTCGCAAAGAGATATTAATATTGCGTTTATTAACGAACTTTCAATGGCATTTGATAAAATGGGAATAGATACGACAGAAGTTATTGACGCAATGAATACAAAGTGGAATGCACTGGGTTTCCGTCCGGGACTTGTCGGAGGACATTGCATAGGTGTGGATCCGTATTATTTTATTTATGAGGCTGAAAAGCTCGGCTACCATTCCAGACTGATTTCTGCCGGCCGACAGATTAATGACGATATGCCGGCATTTGTCGGAGATCAGATTATCAAACAGCTTGTGCTTGCCAACAAGCAGGTAAAGCAGTCAAAGGTTATATTCTTTGGAGCAACATTTAAAGAAAACTGTCCGGATGTCAGAAATTCCAAGGTAATGGAAATTATTAAATATCTGGCACAGTTTGAAATAAGACCAGTGTTAATTGATCCATTGGCTGATCCTGCTGAAGTAAAACGAACATACGGGTATCCGTTATCTGAGATAAATGAGGCCTATGATGCGGATTGTCTCGTACTGGCAGTTGCACATGAGGAGTTCAGAAGCTGGTCGATTGAACAGTGGAATAAATTTTTCAAGGAATGTCCTGCAAAGGAAAGAGTTGTGATAGATATTAAATCAATCCTAAGTAAAGAACAGATTACCGCAATGGGCTGTCATTACTGGAGACTATAATGCGAATAAGCAGTCAGGGTGAAGGATTATGTCATTAATAATAAACGCAGACGATTTTGGGAAAAGTGAAGAAATAAACCGGGCGATTGCGGAGTGCTTTGCTAAAGGACTGATACAGCGGACGACATTGATGGTCAATATGCCGGCTGCAGATGCTGCAGTAGCACTTTCTAAAGAGAAAGGCTTTGCAGACCGGGTTGGTATTCATCTAAATCTGACAGAGGGAGAACCGCTTACAGTAGAGCTTAAGAATAACCCGCTGCTTTGTGATACAAGGGGTTTTTATCATGCGGGGTTTCACAAAACATTAAAATACAGGCTGTATATGGATGCTCTGACAATTAATCAGATTCGCCGGGAATTTGAGGCGCAGTTTGAAAAGTACAAAGCCTATGGACTGACACTTTGGCATGTTGATTCTCATCATCATGTTCATACAAATTATCCGGTACTGCGTGCTTTAAAGCCGTTGGCATCCAAATATGAGTTTCGCTCTATACGTCTTGGCAGAAATTTATATCATGGTGGAAATCTGCTTATGAGACTGTATAAAAGCTTGTATAACCATGCCTTGAAACGCTTGTGTAATACTACAACAGATTATTTTGGTTCCTTTAAGGACTGTGATACTTATTTTTTGTCTGATTCTGCTGCTGTAATGAAATTTGTACAAAACAAAGAGCTTGAGATTATGGTACATCCTATGTATGATTCGGATGGGGTACTGGTTGATACAGAAGTTCCAATGGAAAAAGAAAAGGAATTGCTTCATGGACAGAGTGAAACTTGATAAAAAACTGATTAAACCGCTGCTGCTTTTACACGGTATTATGCTGTTATATTCAATATGTGCCATTTTTTCAAAGTTGGCGTCAGAAGAGACATTTTTAAGCCTGCCATTTATTTTCCTGTATGGAGTTGTTTTATTGATTTTGTTTGTATATGCGATACTTTGGCAGCAGGTTCTGAAGGTCATGCCTTTAACAATGGCGTACGCAAATAAAGCAGTTGTAATCATTTGGGGACTTGTTTGGGGCAGATTGTTTTTTGGAGAACCGGTAACGGTAAAAAAGACAGCTGCATCAGTAATCATGGTGATCGGCATTGGATTGGTGGTGACGAGTAAAGATGAGTAAGGAGCAGATTTATATTCTGATTTTTCTTTTCTCTGTTGTGATTTCGTCAGTTTCACAGATTCTGCTGAAAATCAGTGCAAACCAGAAGTATGACACGCGGATTAAAGAATACCTGAATCCAAAGGTAATCATTGCATATACTCTGTTCTTTGGCGCTACACTGATTACTGTACTGGCGTATAAATATGTACCGTTGTCGTTTGGACCGGTTTTAGAGTCTACCGGTTACATTTTTGTGACGTTGCTTGGATATTTTGTTTTAAAAGAGAAAATAGGAAAACAAAAGCTACTTGGTATGGCGGTCATTATTTTTGGCGTGCTTTTGTTCAATTCATAATGATGGAGTAAGAATATGTCAGCTGACCTGAAGGAAAAGATAAAACATGTATTGCCGGTACTTACGACAATGCTGATTGGCTGTGTGGTATTGGCGATAAAGCAGATGTTTCCATTTGGAAACAATACAATTGATTATTATGATATGGCGCAGCAGATTGCTGCCTTCTATTACCATGTGTTTGATATGCTTCATGGAGAAAAAGCGTTTTTCTTTGACTGGTATACGGCACTTGGTGTCAATATGGCGATGAGTACATCAGGATGCAGTAATCTGAGTCTGTTCAATCTTTTTTTTCTATTTATTCCACGAGACATGCTTCTTAGTAGTTTGTCTTTGTTTAATCTGTTGAAAATGATGTGCATGACCTTTACGATGTACCTCTACTTACATAAGACTTATCGTGCACCTTATTTTTTTGAGGCAGTGTTTAGTGTAGGGTATGGTTTCTGTGGATTTGTGCTTGTACTTTATATTACGAATCAGTGGATGGATATTGCCATTTTATTTCCATTAATTATTCTGTTTCTGCAAAGCTTGTATCGTGAAGGAAAAGTCACAGGTTATATTGTAACGCTGTCACTCGCATTAATTAACAGCTATTACATTTCTTTTATGATTCTGATTTTTATTTTTTTAATGACAGGATTATGGATTCTGGCTGAGCTTTTGTTTGAAAAAAAAGAGGATCGTAAACAGTATTCGATAGTTAGACTTGGCTGTTCAACAGCAGCAGCAATAGGAATTTCTCTTTTTATTCTGATTCCACAGCTTTTACAGACTCTTGCTTCTGCAAGATTTGAAAATGAAAACAATGGCGGTATTATTGGACAGTATCTTTCTATTTTGAAACAGGTGAACGGCGCATATACGACGAGATGGTGGTCTTTGCTTGGACTTTCGTTTGCAGCAGCAGTTGTTCTGTATGGTCTGTTCAGATATCGTAAGAATAAAAAAAGAGTATTTCTTGTATGCGGCTCCATTTTAATGATGATTCTGGAGCTTTTTCTTGAAAATGTGAATCTGATGTGGCATTTTGGTTCCTATATTCAGTATCCAATCAGAAATGGGTTTATGATTTATTTTGTTGTTGTCGCAAATGCCGCATTTTTTGCAGGACAGCTCTTTTGGGAAAAAGCCAATTATAAGAGAATGACTTTCAGAATAATTGCTGGCATATTGTTTACAGTACTTTTAACAGCGACTCTTGTGCATATCTATCAGATGAACCCGGGATTACCTGTCAGAACAGTATTCCATATTACATCAGCGATAATGGCGGTAATGTTTATAATTTATTTGTTCCTGCTTGTATGGAAAGGCGGAAAGCTTCGACACTACAGTATATGTCTGATTACGATAGAGCTGATTTTCTATGCTTTTATATTGATTGGAAAGCCTTCCTTTGTAACCGGTTATTCAGAAGAGCCAGAGCAGGAGGGAGAGTATGTCCGTATTTGCAATCAACTGAGTGAACAGCTGCAGCTCACCCCGGATTTCCTGAACAGAATAAAGAATCCGGATGAGAGTCTGAATGCAAATTATGGATTAGTGCTCAGACGCGCCACACTATCCAATTGGACGCATTTGATTTCTCCACAGCGAAAGCAGGGAGCTGGTGCATGGGGATACAGCTATCAGTTTACACGTTTGCTTGATGCAGGTGGTACTGCTTTTTCAGATGCACTTCTTGGAATTACAGATACAATCAGCTGTGTAGAACAGGATTCTGTGCTATATGAATATACAGATACTGCAGAGGTTGTCATTGATCATTTGACAGGAGAACAGAAGGTTTACAATCTTTATTCCAATAAATATACACTCCCGTGGGGGCTTGTTATGTCAGGACTGCCGGAGCATGATATGGAAAAAGCAGATATGGTTTCTCTACAAAACGCGTTTTATCAGGAACTCAGTAATCATTCGGAAAAGCAGGAGATAGCTGCCTGGATAAAAAACGGAGATGAGTTTGACAGGACATATATAAAACAGCTTGATGAGTCGGATGCCGAATCTGTTCATACAGAAAAAATGAAAGTGAAGATTACCGGAGAAAAGCTCTTATACTTTTCAGGATGTGGCGGAGACAGAGAAGAAATGAATACCATCATTCGTGTCAACGGCTCTGCTGTAATTGTTCCAAGTATTAAGGAAACTGACAATGTGCTGTATCCTGCACATTTTAACAACAATGCAGTTTATCTCGGCGCATTTTCTGATGAAGAAGTGAATATTGAAATAGAGATGGATCTGACAGATGCAGAACCATATAAAACACAGCTCAGCATACTGGATCTTAATATGCTTGCATCGCTGTGTGATGCTTATCGCGAAACGCAGACATCTGTCAGAGCAAGTAATGATTCACTGAGTCTGACAGTAAATGCAGATTACAGTGGAGAATATCTTCTTCTTCCGCTTGCGTATGATGCTGGATGGAGTGCAAAAGTAAATGGAAAGAACAGTCAGATAAAGGAATATGCAGGTCTGTTTACTGTGATTTTGCTTGAGAAGGGAAATAATGAAATTCAGATGAAGTATGTTCCGAAAGGTATGAAAGCCGGAGCTATTGTTTCTGTTTTGACTATACTTATTACAGTGGTCATTCTCATACGAAACAGGAAACGTTTTGAAAATCAGTATACAAGCCAGCTGCTTTTGAGAACAGAGGCAATGCTGAAGCCGGTTTATATGGTAGTCTGGAGTGTGACGATGGCACTCATTTATGTGATACCGATTGTAGCGGGAGTAATAGTGATTATTCTGTAGTTGAACGATGTTTATTATTAAACAGGAAGGGAGTATTTGAAATGATGAAACTGAAACAAAAGATTTCAACACCGCTTGGATTTTCTATACTGTTTAATGCTGTAGTGTTGTTTGTTTCCATATTTGTATTTCATCCCTTTTTTGAGGAAAATGATGACGCTTTTTTAGCACTGTTATCTGAAGGTGCTTATGGAGCGCATGAAAGTCATCTGATTTACGTCAGTACGATACTTGGAAAAATAATGACGATTCTTTCGAGCATACTTCCGATGATTCGCTGGCATTCCATAATGCAGTATTTGTTTCTGTTTCTTTCCTTCTGTATGATAACGTATCTTTTGTGTGAAAGAAAGCAGGGGAAGCTTTATGCTGTTTTATTTATTTTAAGCACATTTTACGAACTGTATGTATCACTTCAATATACAAAAACGGCAGCATTTACTGTCATTACCGGGTTTGTTTGTCTGTTTACTGCAGCGAAAAGTGAACTTGAAAAAGGCAGACGGCATACTGTAATACTGGTTGTGGGAGACGTTCTGATTATCTATGGAGCACTTTTACGTAACAGTTCTTTTTACCTTGCGTGTATCCCAGCTTTATGTATGGGATTGTATGAGATATATCGTTATTTAGTATTAAAAAAGGAGGCAGTAAAAAAAGTACTGGAATTATTCGGAAAGATATTTCTGCCTGTAGTATGTTTTGTTTTTCTACTGTTTGTTGTGGATTCTCATATTTATGCAAATGATGCACAGTGGAGTGCATTTAAGAAATATAACAATACAAGGATGAAGCTGCTGGATTACAGATACGATCTTCTGGATTATCAAAAATACAGCGAATCGCTGCAAGGACTTGGTGTTTCATCAAATGACGCCCTCCTTTATCTAACCTGGCAGTTTGGTGATGACCGGATATGTACGGCGGATTTCATGAATGCGGTATTGGAGAGCGGTGCTTCCAAAGAAGTTAATATAGAGCTTTTGAAGGCGTTTGTTTCAAATCTTTTTGAACAGATATATTCATTGAACGCTCTTTTGCCGGGAATGTTGTGTTTACTTGTTTTTCTCCTTAGATGCATGAGCCAGAAGGAGAAGAGAAGATATGCTGTATTTCTTTGTCTGGAAGGTATCATTACATTTGTGATTCTGAGCTATTTTCAATACAGTGGAAGATGGAATCATCGTGTAGTATATGCATTATTGACTGTAATGCTTCTTTTGGCTGTGTTTATCGGTTTTTTCAATCAGGCTGATTCAAATGAGTCAGAAAGACCAGTTGCCTTTAGAGATGTGTTTGCTGTATCAGCAGTATTACTGCTGTTTTTAAATGGAGGACTGTTTCTTGGAAATCAGTTTAATTATCAGGCATATTTAAGGACAGAACCGGATAGCCATGCACAGACAAGCTATATGCAGACAAGGAAGGACACATTGTTTGTTCTTGATACATTTACATTCCAGCATGCATATCAGTATGATGTATTTCATGCATATGAAGAAGGTTCGCTTGATAATGTGATAGCTGTTGGAAGCTGGTTCGTAAATTCACCGGTCACGAAATCAATTGCAGAAAGATATGGATGTACAAATCCATTTGACGCATTAGAAAATGAACAGCATAGTACGATTTTGGTTGATAATTATTATCCGAGAGAAAAGGCACTGTACTTACGAGAACATTACGGAAAAATAATTGAGCCGGTACATGAAGAAACCAGAAATGGATATGATTTTTATTCGATGAAGGAGACTCAGAATGAATGGAATAAGTAGTATTCTGTTGATTGTTTTGTGGGGAATAGTTATTCCGCTAATGCTCGGACAGCTTTGGGACAGTATTCTGAAGGATTCCGAACTGATTTCAATACCAAGAAGCCTGTCATTTGGATATATGACGATTGCTGCACTGTTTCAACTACTTGCATTTCCCATGCTTATGCTTCGTTTGAAGTTTCATGTTTTAAAGAGTACATTTCTTATTGTAATTGTCTGTCTGCTTTTATGCACAATATTTTTAAATTACAAGGGATTTGTGAAAAAGCTTAAGGACAGCATGAAAAGTATTCAGTTTGAAAAGACAGAATTGATTATTTGGGTGGCTGTGATTTTCCTAATCGCAGTACAGACGTATTTACTTGCGGGACAGATGCATGTGGATACAGATGATTCACGATTTCTTGCGGAGGCACTCGAAGCTGTAGAGAAAGATACTATGCTTGAATATCACCCACTTACTGGGGAGTTCCTTGGAGGTCCGATTGGAGAGATGCGTAAGGATATTACTTCGCCTTATCCGATTTTCCTTGGCTTGCTTGGGGAACTGTTCAGGCTGCCGCCGACAGTTGCCGCACATGCAGTATTACCGCTGTTGCTGATTCCGCTCTGCTATCTTGTATACAGTGTAGTGGGGAAATTCTTTTTCCCAAATGATAGAAAAAGTATCGGATTGTTTCTGTTCTTTTTGAGTTTGATTCATTTGTTTTCCTTTGAAACAATTTATGCGTCAGGCTATACGCTTTTAACGATTATCTGGCAGGGAAGATCTGTTGCAGTAATGATTATGCTGCCAATACTTTGGTATATTCTTTTGAAAATGACAGCTAAACATGTTTCGGATATAAAATGGAGCGACTATTCATTATTGGTTACGGCATTACTTGGCTGTGCAATGCTAAGCGGTATGGGCGTACTGCTCTCTCTGCTTTTAACAGCTGCATATACATTTGTGAATATCATTCGTAAGAAGTCGGTCAAATTTGGAGTCTGGATGCTGATTTGCATGTGTCCGAATATCTTTTTCCTTGTATTCGGGAGGTGCCTGCAATGAAAAACTTCATTTTAGATATTATTCATATGAATAATGAATATACAGGAAATGGTATGTATATGGCATTGTTTTTTGTGACACTTCTATTTCTTGCCTTTTATGTGAAAGAGAAGAAAATAAAGGATACAGTGTTGTTCCCAGAAGCTGTTATGCTGGCAGGTGTTTATTTTGCGGTTCCCTTTGTTAACAATTTTATTATACCTATTTATGATGAGGAAATTCGAGCAAGATATTTTTGGGTTTTATTGATGCCTGCAGTTGTTGCACTTGGCCTTACACTGTTTGTCAAGGGTATTACAACTAAAGTAAAACGTATGATTGCAGTATGTGTGATTGTTCCGGTCATCTTTTTTTCGGGAGTTTTTAAATTATCAGATGCAATGTTTCAGCCGGCAGAAAACTTGTATCGTCTACCACAGGTTATATTAGACCTGAGTGATGCAGTACTTTCGGAAAAGAGCGACCCCAAGCTGATTGTTCCGTATGAAATTGCTCATGGCTTTAGACAGTATTCAACGCATATTAATCTGCTGTATGGTGAAGATGCTACTTATGGCCGTATTGCAATGGCACAGCCTGATGTAAAGGAGGTCTGTGATCAAATGTCAACAGCAACACCGGATTTGAACTATATAAAAGATATTGCAGAAAAGAATGAAGTAAATTACATTGTATTTGATTCGGTATATCATGTGTTTGGTGATGGACAGAGTTTGAATGTTAATGATTATTTAGAAGATGTTAATTTTGTTGGAGACAGAACAGCTGTGGTTAGTGAGAAAAATCTTCTTGAAATTCAAGTGATTGGGACGCAGGAGGAGCCGTATTGGGATTTGAGCATGTTCGACCTTGAGTACGCAGGAACCTATGGACAGTATCTGTTATATCGGTTTTCTGCAAATAAAAAACAGTAAAAATATTGTAATTTACACCAACTATTACATTATTTCTACCAAGTATTACAAGTCTATTGTAATAAACGGATGCTCTATGGTATAAACATTATTAGAGATTTCAAATCTCAACAACCTGTGTTTATTTCTTAGAACAACCTATGGTGTATCCGCCATGGGTTGTTTTGCATTTGTCAGAAATTCAGGGAAGCATGCGGTGGGATAAATTTATCTTGCAAAAACAGCAGGGATTATGAGAAAATAAGACAGGGTGATAGAAGTGATAAAAATAGCAGTCTGTGATGATGAAGCAACAATCGTAGAAGATGTATGCAAAAGAATTAAAAAGTATATAAATCAAAAGGAAATGAACTGCGAGATTACCACCTTTGAAAATGCAGAAGAACTTCTGGAATTTAAAGAGCAGTTTGATGCCTATTTTCTCGATATTCAAATGAAAAAAACTGATGGCATGCAGGCGGCTGCTGTTTTGCGTGACAGAAGCAGAAAAGCGGTGATTGTATTTATTTCTGCCTATATTCAATATGCGGCAAAAGGATATCTGTTCAATGCCGTCAGATATGTATTGAAGTCACAGCTTGATGAAGAATTTCCTGACTGCATGGACGCAGTTATGGAAAGCATCGCAAAGGAAGAAACACTGGAAATCAAGCTTGGAACGAAAAGAGTGATGCTTGAGGTGTCTGATATATTATATATTGAAAATGAAAAACGTAAAGTTGTGATACATATGAGTGGCAAGGGAAGTCAGACTTATGAAATCTATGCAAAGATTACAGAGCTGGCGCAAAAGCTCCATGATATGGGCTTTATTTACTGCCATGCCGCATATCTTGTTAACGCAAGTGCTGTCATTGGTATTGAGCCGAATGAGTTTATTTTGAAATCTGGTGAACATATTCCAATCAGCAGGCAAAAATATGCACAGGCACAAAAGGAGTATTACTTCAGAAAAATGCCGTCTCATGTGTTTGGATACTAAATGTATTTGAAAATAACTGGTACTGATAAGGAGATGCATAATGGAGATGGTAAATATGTTTCCGTGGATTCTTTGTGTTTATGTACATATTATGTTGGAATCTCTGTCAATCAGAGATTTTTTTGACATTATAGTTGAACGAAAAAAAACAAAGCATGTGTATTTTACTTTGGTGATTGTTATTATGTTCGCATGGCTTTGTTTTGCAAAAGAAGTGACAACAACGGACTTTGCTGAATACATAATGGCCATTTTTTTTGTTATAGTAGAAGTGCTTATTTTGTACGAAGGAGAGCTGTGGATAAAATTGCTTTCTGCAGTTGGAATAAGCGCGGTTTGCATAGGAATAGACTTTATTCCTAATATAGTTATGGAGTATCTGGTTAATAATGACTTTGCATCACAGAACAATGAAATCATCTATTTATGTTATCTGGGACTTGCGTTTAAGCTTGCGCAGATGCTTATTATAAAGATGCTGAAATGTGTAGTTGGTAAGAACAGAATCAAATCATTATATAAAATGGATCGATTTTTGATATTTTTTGTTCCAATTGCAATCATGCTGAATCTGCATACAAATTTTATGAGTAATCTGTATAGTAAAGAAATAACCAACTGGGATATTTTTGGTTTGTTCTTTCTTGTTATGATAGGGACACTAAATTATTATGTGATGTATCGAATGGGTGACTATTACGAAGAAAAAAGCCAATTTCAGATGCTTGAAAATCAATTAAAAACAGAAAAGGAGTATTTGAATTCCCTACAGCAGACTCACACAAGAATCAGACAGCTTGCGCATGGGCTTGAAAATCAAATGGCAGTTGTCGGCTCACTGCTCAATATGGGCGAATATGATAAAGCCAAGGCATATTTAAAAGAATTATCAAATACAGTTGAACAGAATACATTACCGGTACACACGAATAATATTGTGATTGATGCTGTACTGAATCAGATGTTTATCATTGCATCCTCAAAGAAGATTACAATCAATTTTAATATTCAAGATTTAGGAAACCTTTCAATCAATGACTCTGATCTTGCAGCGATATTAAACAATGGAATCACAAATGCAATTGAAGCATGCGATAAAATACTTGATGGTGAAAAACGTCTGATTGAAATTCAGATTTCGAATGGAGCGGAGTTGATGGTTTCTATTCAAAATACAACAGCGGTGGAAACGATAGAGATTGTTAACAACCGAGTTAATTCAACAAAGGAAAATGTTGCGGCACATGGTCTTGGTACAGAAAGTATTAATATGATTGCCAAGAAATATCATGGAAAATGTTTTATGGAATGCAGTAATTATAATTTTCATCTGTTAGTTGTTATCTAAAGAAAAAACACATTGTTATGGTAAAAAGAAAATACTTTACAAAAATGAGAAATAATGGTAAAATCAAGAATGTTACAATGTGATTATCGGGGAATTAATTGGAAGGAGTATGGAAAGTATTATGGGGGCAGAGGCAGAATTGGAGCTGTATGTGACAGAAATCCTGCGAGAATTAGGAGTGCCGGCCAGATTAAATGGTTATAGGTATTTGCGTGAAGCAATCATTATGTTGGTAAATGATATGGAGATCGCACATTCTATTACAAAGGTTTTGTATTTTGATATTGCAAAAGCGCATGATTCGTCAATCAATCGTGTGGAACGTGCAATTCGTACAGCAGTAAGTGTATCTTGGGAACGTGGAAATCCCGAGGCTTTTGAACGAATATTTGGATATTCTTCAACGGGCTGTAAAAGAAAGCCCTGTAATTCTGAGTATATGGTTCAGCTTGCGGATCGTATCCGTCTTGACAGAAAATATAATTTGGTTGCAAATTGATTTTCAACAAAAGAAAAGTAAGACATTAACGTGTCTTACTTTTTTCGTTCCATTGCTTATATCGCTTCGTTTGTTTTGAAAAACGATAGCCTTGTTTATGTCTCGCAAGTGATTTGGGCTCATTTAGTGTGATCAATAGACTGTCTCTCTGCTCTATAGGAAGATTTACATATGCGTGATATGGAAGCTTTAATTCTATAAGACGTTCTCCGCACTTTATACATTCCTGCTGGTGTCCGCACAGGATGAATATCTGATTGCAGGCAGTACAAAAATGTAAATACATCATTGTGAATACTCCTTTTTTTCGAACTAAAAACAGTATAGCAAATAATGGAAAATAGTCAATCCTGAGAAAGCGAAAAATACAGCATACAACAAAGCATTGTTGTGAATGTGAAGAAACCATATAAAAATGTACGAAACACAGAATATTCACATTTATTTGAAAATATTATCACATTTACTCTCTATAGTAAGGAATGCAGATGTACGCATGACACATACGTGTATGGAATGTAGGTATTCATGCAGTTACAAATTGATTAAGAGGAGGACAACATGATAGAAGTAACAGATTTAGTGAAGCGGTATGGGAATCATACTGCGGTCGATCATTTGAGTTTTTGTGTGAAGACTGGACAGATTTATGGATTTTTAGGACCGAACGGAGCAGGAAAATCTACTACAATGAATATTTTGACAGGTTATTTATGCGCAAATGAAGGAACAGTTGTAATTAATGGATATGATATATTCAAGGAACCTCAAAAGGCTAAATCCCAGATAGGGTATCTTCCAGAGCTTCCGCCATTGTATGTAGATATGACGGTAAGAGAATACTTATTGTTTGCAGCTGAATTGAAGAAAATTGAACGTACAAAAAGAAAAGATGAAGTTGAACATGTAATGGATGAAACAGATATTCAGGAGGTAAGTGATCGACTGATTAAGAATTTATCAAAAGGCTACAGACAGCGTGTTGGTTTTGCACAGGCGCTGCTTGGATCGCCAGAAATTATGATATTGGATGAGCCGACAGTTGGACTCGATCCAAGACAGATTATAGAGATACGTGATTTGATTAAGAATCTTGGAAAAGAACATACTGTCATACTCAGTTCGCATATACTGTCAGAGGTCAGCGCTGTATGTGACGAGATAATGATTATTTCAAAAGGCAGGCTGGTTGCAAATGATACACCTGAGAATTTAAGCCGAATGTTTGAAGGAAAAGAAACTCTGAATGTTACTGTGCGCGGTGAACGAAACGCAGTAGAGACCGCACTTGGTGAATTGGAAGGAATCAAGGAATACAGTCTTGAGGAAAACTCTGATATTATGATGGAAATTGAATGTGAGAAAAATTTTGATTTGCGTGAAAGCCTGTTTTATAAAATGGCTGAACATAAATTACCAATTCTTGAAATGAAGATACAAAATGCTTCTCTGGAAGATATCTTTATGGAGTTGACTTCTGAAAAGTCTTTGGAAGTAACTGACTCAGAACAGCCTTTGGAAGAAACTGACTCGGACCAGGAGGTGGATGAACATGTCAGCAGTTTATAAGAGAGAACTGAAATCCATCTTTCATTCAATGATAGGCTGGATTTTTATGGCAGTGATTTTGTTTTTTGTTGGACTGTATTTTACTGCTTATAATCTTGGACAGGGATATCCTTATTTTGCATATGCACTTTCATCGGTTCTGTTTGTACTGATGATAGTAATCCCTATTTTAACTATGCGAATTATGACAGAGGATAAGAAACAGAATACAGATCAGCTGCTGTATACGGCTCCTGTTTCAACAATGCAGGTACTTGTTGGTAAATATTTGTCTATGGTCACTACCTTTTTGTTTCCCATAATCATAGTCAGCATTTATCCATTTGCTTTAAGTGCATTGGGTGAGATTCCGTTCTTGGATACATTTGTATCAATACTTGGTTTCTTTATTTTTGGTGCAGCCTGTATTGCAATTGGACAGTTTATTTCATCACTGACGGAGAATCAGATTATTGCAGCGGTACTTACATTTTTAATGCTGTTTCTTGGGTATATGATGGATGGAATTACAGGATTGCTGTTTACGGGAGAAAATATTGTAACAAGGATTCTGTCCTGTTACAGTTTCAATAAAAAACTATCCACGTTTTTTGACGGAGTATTTGATATTCCAAGTATGATTTATTTTTTGACATTGATTGTTCTTTTTCTGTTTTTTACATACCAGGTTCTGCAGAAAAAACGATGGAGTGTTGCTACAAGAAGAATACGCAGAGGTGTATTCAGTACAGGAATGATTGTTGTTGTGCTGGCAGTATCAGTGCTTGCTAATTACGGAGTTAGTCTTTTGCCGGATTCCATGAAGCAGTTTGATGTAACAAATGAAAAGCTGTATGAGATTACGGATACGACAAAGGAGCTTCTTTCAGGGCTTTCAGAGGATGTGACTGTTTATGTTCTTGCGCCGGAGGATGGACAGGATTCAGTAATAGAGAAGACACTTGAAAAATATAAAGAGATATCCTCACATATTTCAGTAGAATATAAGGATCCGTCACTGTTTCCGGAATTTGCAGGCAGCTATACAGATGATACGCCGGAATCAGGAAGTCTGATTGTGGAAAGCGAAAAGCGGTTTAAGGTAATTGGATATTCGGATATGTATCAAAGCGAAGTAGATTACAATACATATTCGGAAACTGTCACCGGCTACGACGGAGAAGGTCAGCTGACAAGTGCAATAGACTATGTAACAGCAGAACAGATGCCAAAGCTTTATGAGATTACCGGTCATGGAGAACTGGAGCTTTCCGGAACATTGCTTTCGGATATCAAAAAAGAGAATGTAGATATAGAATCGATTAATTTACTCAAATATGATAAGATTCCGGAGGACGCAGCAGGCATAATCGTGCTTGCTCCAACAACGGATTATTCTAAAGAGGATGCTGAAAAGGTCAGCGAATATCTTGAGCAGGGAGGAAAGGCAATTTTCATTACTTCCTGGACAAAAGAAGGAACACCAAATTTTACAAATATATTTGAAGAGTATGGTATGTCTCTGGCCTCAGGTGTCGTTGTAGATGCTGATCAGAACTATTATTATCAAAATCCGTATTATCTGCTTCCGGATATAAACGGAAGTGCAGTCACCTATTCTCTTGCAAGTCAGAAGAGATATGTGTATATGCCGTATGCACAGGGAATTATTGTAGAGGAGGTTTCAGATGAAGCAGAAGATGATGAAAATGCTCCGGATGTGACACGGATTCTTACAACATCTGATAAAGCATACTCCAAAACAGATGTGCAGAATATGCAGACATGGGAAAAAGAGGATACTGATCAGGACGGACCGTTTGCTGTTGGTGTATTTGTAACAAAGGCAGTTGGTGAAGAAGAAATGAGGTTTTTGTGGCTGACTTCTGAAAATGTGATTGCGGACAGTGCAAATCAGGTTGTTTCCGGAGGAAATTTCGAACTGATTACAAATATGGTGGGACAAATGACGGATCATGAGAAAAGCATCTCAATTCCGGTAAAGGAATATATGTCAGCTAATCTGACAATACCAAAGACAGTATTTTTCTTTGGAGGAGCAGTTGTAATGTTTTTAATTCCACTCGTAGTTCTTGTCGTTGGATTTGTAATCTGGTTCGGTCGGAAGAAAAAATAGTATCTTACAAAGAGGACATTCGGTTTGCTTCGGATGTCCTCTTTGTATGGAAAGAATGCATTTAGATAAAGCATGCGGAGAGGTTGTGTTTTTGTTCTGTTGATGATATAATACTACGAGATTATGCAATAACAGGAGGTCAAAAATGAGAACTTATCTAGTAACAGGTGGCGCAGGCTTTATTGGTTCCAATTTTATACATTATATGTTTCAAAAATATGATAATGAAATCAGGATTATCAATGTAGATGCCTTAACATACGCAGGTAATCTCGAAAATTTGGAGAATATAGAAAACAGAGATAATTATACATTTATAAAAGCAGATATATGTGATAAAGAAGCTATATCCAAAGTGTTTGCAGAGAATGAGATTGACAGAGTTGTTCATTTTGCAGCAGAGAGTCATGTCGACAGAAGTATTAAAAATCCGGAAGTGTTTGTACAGACGAATGTACTTGGAACACTGGTCATGCTGAACTGTGCAAAACAGGCATGGGAAACAGCAGATGGATTTAAGGAAGGAAAGCGTTTCCTTCATGTTTCAACTGATGAGGTGTATGGATCACTTGAGCAGGATGACAGTTATTTTTATGAGACAACAGCGTACGATCCACATAGCCCATACTCAGCAAGTAAGGCATCTTCTGACTTGATTGTGAAGTCCTATATAGATACGTATCATTTTCCTGCAAATATTACAAACTGCAGTAACAATTATGGCCCTTATCAATTTCCGGAGAAGCTGATTCCACTCATAATAAACAATACTCTGCAGGGCAAACAGCTTCCTGTGTACGGTGATGGTAAGAATGTGAGAGACTGGCTATATGTTATGGATCATGCAAAAGCAATTGACATGGTTATGGAGAAAGGAAAAATTGGAGAAAAATATAATATTGGTGGGCACAATGAAAAACAGAACATTGAGATTATCAAAATAATCATAGAAACAATTCGTGAAATGCTTCCGGATTCAGATCCGAGAAAGCAACATGTTACAGAAGATTTGATTACATATGTTGCAGATCGAAAAGGACATGACAAACGATACGCCATTGCACCTGATAAAATAAAGTCAGAAATTGGATGGGCACCTGAAACAATGTTTGCCGAAGGAATCAAACTGACAATTCGATGGTATTTTGAAAATGAGAAATGGATGCAGCATGTAACAAGTGGAAATTATCAGAAGTATTATAAGGAGATGTATAAATGAAAGGAATCATTCTTGCCGGAGGATCCGGTACGAGGCTGTATCCTTTGACAAAGGCAGTGTCAAAGCAGATGATGCCAGTATATGATAAACCAATGATATATTATCCTTTATCAATTCTGATGCTGGCTGATATACAGGAAATTCTGATTATTTCAACACCACGGGATTTGCCGGTGTTTAAGGAATTGTTTGGTGATGGAAAGCAGCTTGGACTGCAGATGTCTTATGCTGTACAGGAAACACCAAGGGGACTTGCAGATGCCTTTTTAGTAGGGGAAGAATTTATTGGAAAAGACAGTGTTGCATTAATACTTGGAGATAATATCTTTTATGGACAGAGTTTTTCAAAGATGCTCCGTACTGTTGCTATGAGGGAAAAGGGAGCAACAATATTTGGATATTATGTCAGAGATCCGAGAGAATATGGAGTTGTCGAATTTGATGAGAACGGTATGGCATTATCCATTGAGGAAAAGCCTGCAAAACCTAAATCAAATTACGCAGTACCGGGATTATATTTTTATGATAATGATGTAGTGGAAATTGCCAAAAATGTAAAACCGTCTGCCAGAGGAGAAATCGAAATCACAAGTGTCAACAATGAATATCTTTTAAGGGGAGATTTACATGTGGAGACACTCGGCAGAGGATTTGCCTGGCTGGATACAGGAAATCATGAAATGCTTTTGGATGCTGCAGATTTTGTGCGAGCAGTACAGAAGAGACAAGGAATGTATATTTCCTGTATAGAAGAGATTGCATACAGGAGAGGGTTTATCAGCAGAGAGCAGTTGCTGGAGCTTGCAGAGCCTCTTATGAAGACAGAATATGGAAAATATCTGGTAGACGTTGCAAATGGATTATAAGCGGGGGAATTGACAGAGTACATTGTCAAGCTTGAAGTTTGTGAAGGGAGAAACGTATGAACAGATTTAATAAGGGAAAATCTGAAGATAATTTGAAGGAAAAAAAGAAGAAGTATAACGGAAAAGAGGCATTACAGTGTCAACCGGTAGCGTGGGAGGATTTTCAGCAGAAAAAAGAAACTGAACAGCGTAAAAGAGAAAAGAAAAAATATGAATGGGACAGACCGTTAGTTGATGAGTCCTGGACGATTGATACTGATGTGCCGCCAGTAAAAAAGTCAACACCGGCATTAAAAACACCGCCAGAGTCAGCAGATGATATTGCAGGTGAACTTGAACGTAATATCATTAATTCCACAATCATGGAAGATGAGTTTCTGCTCGTAGAGGCAGAGCGTGCAAAAAAACAGGAATCACATACAAAACCGGAAGTGCATTCAAAGCCTGAAACATATTCCAGACCGGAAAGCATTTATGAGAAATATGCACGAGAAGACAAGCAGAAGGAGTCGGCAAAGCCGGAACAGCCAGAAGTGGATGTCAGAGCAATTCGTGCTGCAGTAGATAAGAAGATTGTTATACAGTCTGAAGAATTAAAGAAAAAACGGACGAGTGCTGAACTGGAAAAGAACGGGAAAAAGGTCAGACGTCGTATTCAGAAATCAGATACCGCTAAGACAGATAAGACTGATAAAGTGAAGGCAGTTAAAGAAAAGAAGAGCAGGACTGCTGTAACAGGTGATAAAAAAACAGATCAAGAGGAACGAAAACTAAGTAAATTCAGAGAACAGTCTCTGAACTGGAGAGACGAGAGCATTAGCCGAGGCGTTGGAAACAATAATGTAAATCAAATGCTTGATGGTGAAGGCATGGGCTTTTCAGATGCAATACATGGTTTTTTTAATAAATTTTCAAATTTTTCCGGTTTGCAGTGGGCAACGGTTATCATGGCAGTCATCATTTTCTTTACAGGAATTACGACGACAGCAGTGTATGCGAATTACCAGGGCGAGCAGAATAAGGCACAGGCAATTGCATCGCTCAGCCAGTTCAAAATGGAACCGGCAGGGGCTGTAGAGGCTATGGCAATGGATGAAGAACAGATGGAGTATGCTGCCGAAGAACCGGAAAAAACAACAGGCAAGGTACTTTCGCTTGTGTTAACTTCAGTAGAAAAGGATTTAAAGATCAAACTCGTTGATGAAGATGATACCCTTGTAAGAGGTGTTCCGTGGGGCGTAACAGTAACAGATCAATCGGGAAAAACATCAGAGAATGAGGATGATGATGAAGATGGTATTATTCATCTGACAGACGTCAGTGCCGGAGAATACTCCGTGCAGCTGAATCCAAGTGATGCACTGTCAGATTATGTACTGCCTTCGCAGACGCAGAGTGTATCTGTAAAAGCAAAGGTGGAATATAAAGTCATTCAGAATATTAAGGATGAGATCAAGACTGAGAAAGAGGTCAATGCCGCAGTCGAGGATGCAAACGGTAATCAGGCAGCCGATGTAGAAACAGGAAAAGCTTTGACCGATACAGTGGAATGGGCAGAATCTACTAAAACTGCCAATGGAGAAACCTATGAGGAATCTGCAGTTGTTTTGACAAATACAGCCAAAGCACCAGAGCAGAGTAATATACTTGTGGCAGCACTGCAGACAATCCGAAACGCTGCCGGGTCAGGAATAATATCGGAAAGAACATTGGCATTTCCTGCACTATTGACACAGACAACAACTGAAGAAACCGATCCTTCAACGCCGTCAGATCCAACGCCGTCAGATCCAACACCTTCAGATCCAACACCAGACCCGGATCCGGTCCCAGAACCAACAATTTCTGTGACACCATCGAGTCTGTCTGTCGAAAAAGGAAAAACCGGAAGCGTTTCCTACTCTACAAATAATGCTGAAGGGATGACTGTTACATGGTCAAGTGATAATACCGCGGTTGCAACCGTATCAGAGGGTACAGTTACAGGTGTCAGTGCCGGTTCAGCTACTATTACAGCACAGATAGAAGGAAAATGTTCTGCGACCTGCAGCGTTACAGTAACAGAACCGCAGGAGGCAGCAGAGGTGACGATTAGTGCATCAACCGCAAGTGTTACTGTTGGAAAGAGCACAACATTGACAGCTTCAGCAAAACCGAGCGGCAATACAGTTTCATGGAGTTCGGATTCACCTTCAATAGCTACCGTGAGCAATGGTACTATAACCGGAGTGAAGGAAGGAACAGCAATCATTACTGTTACCGGCTCAGCAGGAGGCAGCGCAACATGTACAGTTACAGTTACAGCTGCAGCTGTGACAACAACGTTATCGCTTGATAAAACAGCAGCAAGTGTCGCAACTGGTTCGACTACAGCAATTACCGCTACCGTTACGCCGGCAGCTGCTGTAACATGGACAAGTTCAGATGCTTCAATTGCAACAGTTACCGGAAGCGGAACCAATAATGTAACAGGTACAGTCAAAGGTGTAAAGAACGGAACAGCAACAATTACTGCAGCAAGTGGTGGTGTTTCCAAAACATGTACAGTGACTGTATCGGCATCAGATACAGCTCTGACACTGACCGGTACAGCGAGTACTGCAGTTGGAGCGACAACAAAAATAACAGCTACAGTGACTCCGACTGAGACTACAGTAGATTGGTCGATTTCGGATACAAAAATTGCAACCATCGCCAAAGATGGTTTGAACTGTAAAGTGACAGGTGTGAAAGCAGGCTCTGCAGTTTTGACCGCTAAAGGAAGTAATGGAATAACATCAACACTGACCATTACCGTGACTGAAAAGTATGCAGCAACTGCACAGTTATATGATAAAGATAAAAATGCACTGTATGTATATGAAAACAGCGCATACCGACTTGCTAAATATTCAGATTATCTGAGTGGAAAGTTTACAAAATACTTCAAAAAAATTGAAGGATTCTTATATACCGGCTGGCAGACAATAGACGGGAAGACCTATTACTATAAAAAGGATCACACATATGTAACAGGCGAGCAGATTATAGCAGGTGTGAAATATAATTTCGCAACGGATGGAAGTCTGTCTCAAGGCTCGGGAACGCTTGGTATTGACGTTTCCAAGTATCAGCCGAGCATAAACTGGTCTTCTGTAAAGAGTTCCGGTATCAGTTATGCGATTGTTCGATGCGGCTATCGTGGTTCATCAACAGGTGCACTGATTCAGGATCCATACTTTGTATCACATATTAAAGGTGCTAAGTCAGCCGGATTAAAGGTTGGTGTATATTTCTTTACTACAGCACTTTCGGAAGCAGAAGCTGTTGAGGAAGCCAGTATGTGTGCAGCACTTTGCTCAGGATATGGTATTAATTATCCTGTATTTATGGATGTAGAGAGCAGTAATCGTGCAGGATTCAATTCCATGTCTGCTTCACAGCGTACGGCAATTATCAGAGCATTTTGTAATACTGTGAAATCCGCAGGTTATACGCCGGGTGTTTATGCAAATAAAACATGGCTCAGCAGCTATATGAATGCATCAGAGCTTTCGGGTTATAAAATCTGGCTTGCACAATACAATGCAGGCGGACCGACTTATTCGGGCAGATACGATTTGTGGCAGTATACATCTAAGGGCTCTGTAAATGGTATTAGTGGTAATGTTGATATGAACCAATCCTATTTAGGCTATTAACAAAGAATCAAAACAAAGAATAAAATAATGAAGAAGGAACAGAAAAATGAGCAAAATCACAGTAGAGACTTGTCATATTGAGGGTCTAAAGGTTATTACACCAACCGTTTTCGGTGACAAACGCGGGTACTTTATGGAGACCTACAACTATAATGATTTTATGGAGGCAGGCATTAATCAGAATTTTGTGCAGGATAATCAGTCTGCATCAAAAAAAGGTGTTCTGCGCGGACTGCATTTTCAGATTAATTATCCGCAGGACAAGCTTGTCAGAGTCATTCGAGGAGAAGTATTTGATGTTGTTGTTGATATGAGAAAGGGTTCAAAAACCTACGGACAGTGGTATGGTGTTCGCCTGTCGGAAGAAAATAAAAAGATGTTTTTTATTCCGAAAAACTTTGCACATGGATTTGTTGTTCTTTCTGAATATGCGGAATTTGCTTATAAATGTACAGATTTTTATCACCCGAACGATGAAGGCGGTATCATCTGGAATGATGCAGAAATCGGAATAGACTGGCCAATTGAACAGGGGACGGAGCTGATTATATCTGATAAGGATACAAAGTGGCCGACTCTGAAAGAACTGAATAATCATTAAGTAAAAGCTGGGGACACATTTTGTGTCCCCAAAGGAGATTTTATGTCTAAGAAGAAAATTATGCTGATTATATCAGTATTTGTGCTTGCTCTAAATTGTTATATAATTTTTCATCACAATCCACTGGCTGACCGATCACAGGAGTTAATTAAAAAAATCATATCCTGCATTATTCTGGATGGATTATATATTGTCTTTTCTGTAATGTATAATAAAATCATTGTTTTACCGGTTGAGCTGTACCAGAATCGAAGACTGATCTGGAAGTTGTCAAAGAATGACTTTAAAACAAGATATGCCGGTTCTTATCTTGGAATTGTATGGGCGTTTGTACAACCTGTTATAACTGTATTGCTTTACTGGTTTGTATTTACGATTGCTATACCTTCCAGAGCAGTGGCAGTAAAAGGTGATATTCAGGTGCCATATATTTTGTGGCTGATTGCCGGTATCGTACCGTGGTTTTTCTTTTCTGAAGCAATTTCTAACGGTACTAATGCACTTCTTGAGTATAATTATCTAGTAAAAAAAGTTGTATTCAAAATCAGTATACTTCCGATTATTAAAATAATATCGGCACTGTTTGTACATGCATTTTTTATTGTATTTACATTGATTCTGTTTGCCTGCTATGGATATTATCCGGATTTGTATACATTGCAGATTTTCTATTATTCATTATGCATGTTTGTGTTTGTACTCGCATTTTGTTATATTTCCTGCTCGATTATTATCTTTTTCAGAGATTTGGGTCAGATAATTTCTATTGCATTGCAGGTTGGAATCTGGGCGACTCCTATTTTGTGGAATCTGGATCAAATGGCGAAAAACCATCCGTATCTGAAGTTTATTTTCAAGTTGAATCCAATGAATTATATTGTTGAGGGCTACAGAAATGCACTAATTGACAAAATCTGGTTTTGGGAAACATTTTATTCGACAGCATATTTTTGGATATTGACACTATGCATTTTTGCAGTTGGTGCATTGGTATTTAAGAGACTAAAAATTCATTTTGCGGATGTACTGTAACAGGAATCATTGATGGGAGAAATCAGGTAAACGAATGGAAGAATCAGTAGCAATTCAGATTGAACATCTGACGAAAATTTATAAATTATACGACAGAAACCGTGACAGACTCAAAGAAGCACTGCATATCGGCAAAAATGTCAACAGCCGAGAACACTATGCATTAAATGATGTCAGCCTGACTGTTCATACAGGAGAAACGGTTGGAATTATCGGGACGAATGGTTCCGGAAAATCAACTATTCTGAAAATTATTACAGGTGTATTGAACCAGTCAGCCGGAGATATTCAAATCAATGGACGTATTTCTGCACTGCTAGAGCTTGGTGCCGGTTTTAATATGGAGTTTACCGGTATCGAGAATATTTATCTGAATGGAACAATGATTGGCTTTTCCGAGGAAGAGATAGATGAAAAGCTGCAGGATATTCTGGATTTTGCTGACATAGGTGAGTTTGTGAACCAGAAGGTCAAAACTTATTCCAGTGGTATGTTTGTTCGTCTGGCTTTTGCAGTAGCAATTAACATTGATCCGGAGATTTTGATTGTTGATGAAGCACTTTCTGTAGGAGATGTATTTTTTCAGAATAAATGTTATCGTAAATTTGAGGATTTCAAAAAACAGGGAAAGACCATTCTGTTTGTAAGTCATGACTTAAGCAGTATCAGCAAATACTGTGATCGTGTTGTCCTTTTGGAAAAAGGAAAAAAGCTGGGAGAAGGAGAACCAAAGGAAATCATAGATATGTATAAAAAGGTGCTTGTCGGTCAGCTGGAAAGAAAGGCTGATACCGGAAAGAGCGCCATGTATGGAACAGGAAGCAAGTGGAAGGATCAGATGACATTAAATCCGAAGCTGGATGAGTATGGAAGCGGACTTGCAGAATTCGAAGATTACTGTGCTTATGACAATGAAGGTATCATTACCAATACTATTATTAAGGGTGAGGAATTTACTGTCAAACTCAAAATTCGATTTTTTGAAAGTATTCAGGATCCGATTTTTGCTGTATCCTTTAAAAACATGCAGGGTACAGAAATTACCGGCACGAATACAATGTTTGAAAAAATTACAACGGGGACGCCAGAGCCTGGAGATGTCATGACTGCAACGTTTACACAAAACATGAGTTTGCAGGGTGGAGAGTATTTAGTTTCACTTGGCTGTGTTGGGTATCGTGAAGGAAATTTCACAGTTTATCACAGACTCTATGATGTATTTAATCTAACAGTCATTTCTTCAAAAAATACTACTGGCTATTATGACATGGATTCAATTGTTACGGTGAGAAAAAACGATGAAGAATAACAAAGAAAAAATGGACGCAATTGGAAATGTAGTGCTTAACTATAATTATTATTCTGGAGAAGACTTGTATTCTGAAGGTGCCAGTGAGGATATTCTGCTTGACCTTGTTACAAGATATGAGGAATCGGAGTATGAGCATGTGATTCAAAACAGTCGCTCCTGGTCAGTAATGTATCATTTGTCGCATGTAAGAGAAAATATTGTAAGCTGGCTTCCAATAGACAAAACGTCCAGCGTTTTGGAAATCGGTGCAGGATGTGGGGCAATTACAGGAAAGCTTTCACAAATGGCGCAAAAGGTTACGTGTATTGAACTGAGCAAAAAGCGCAGTCTGATTAATGCGACCAGACATAAGACATGTGATAATATTGAAATAGTGGTAGGAAATTTTGAAGACATTGAAAAGGAATTGACAGAAACATATGACTATATTACGTTGATTGGCGTACTTGAATATGCAGAGAGCTATATTAACGCCAAGTCTCCATATGATGAGTTCCTGCGTATTGTCGGAAAACATCTTGCTCCCGGTGGAAAGCTAGTTGTTGCAATTGAAAATAAATATGGACTCAAGTATTTTGCAGGCTGTAAGGAAGATCATACAGGTAGATACTATGAGGGAATTGAAGGCTACACGCAGTCTGGTGGAGTGAAGACATTTTCACAGGAAGGTCTTTTGAAAACTTTACAGAGGGCAGGACTTCAATCAAAGTTCTATTATCCGTATCCGGATTATAAACTGCCACATACTATATATTCAGACGAATATCTTCCGAAAGCTGGAGAACTGACAACAAATATCAGAAATTTTGATGCAGACAGAGTTGTGACTTTTGATGAGGCAAAAGTGTTTGATTCACTGATTGAAGAGGGACTTTTCCCGCACTATTCCAATTCGTTTCTTATCATCGCTTCTTATGACGACATCAGGAAAAATGTATCGGAAATGGCAGTCTATGCAAAATATGCAAATGAACGTTCAGCTCAGTTTCGTACAGCAACCTTAATAACCGAGAAGCAGAATGGGAGTCGGGCTGTATATAAGAGAGCGTTATGCGCCAGGGCCAATGATCATATCCGCATGATTTATGATAATTATAAGGCACTTTGTAAAATGTATGAGAAGACAAAGCTCAAGCCAAATTCATGTTCCTTTATACCACAGGAAGAGGAACAGCTTCCCGTAGAAGGTGTCTTCTCAAAGGGAAATGACCAAGTGGAGCTTGCGTACCTGAAAGGGATGACACTTGAAAAGTATTTGGATATTCTGGAGAGTCAGTCTGACTATGAGGGAATGCAGCATGTTATTTTGGAATATCAAGAACTTGTAGGCTCAACATTGACAGATAAGGCAGAGACATTCACCATGTCTGATGAATTTAAAAGCATATTTGGAGAGCCGAAGCTTACGAAAGAATACGAGGCACTGACTGGCTGCAATTTTGATATGATTTTCTCAAATATTGTATTTGATGAAACGACGGGTCCGAATGGAGCCTGGAATGTACTGGATTATGAATGGGTATTCCATTTTCTGATTCCGACAAAATTTATTATTTACCGTGCATTATTCTATTATTTTCAAAATCGCATGGGAAGCGGTATGCTGTCATATCTTGTAAATAAGGGGACTGATATTTACCGCGAGTGTGGAATAGATGATGAAGAGTGCGCACTTTTTGCAAAAATGGAGCATAGCTTTCAAGTGTCTATTATTGAAGGAGTTGCTTCTTTGGAAGTCATGCATGCCATGATGCCTACTGCAACGGTAAAGCTGGAAAGAGCGATTGCACAGGATTGTTATTTGAGAAATTTGAATACTCCAAAGGTTTATTTTAGCCGTGGAGAAGGATTTGTTACTGAAAATCAGCTGTATTTAATGGCTGATGTGACAGAGGAACACCTGGTAACACTTAATATCCCACTGGATGGAAATACTAGTTCACTGAGAATAGATCCAACAGAGTATCCGTGTCTGATTCATGTGGAAAAGCTAGAATTGGTTATGGCTGATGGGGAAAAAACAGAACTGTCAAGATTTCTGATGAATGGTTATGCGATTTCTGAGAAGACAATTTTGTACGATACATTTGATGCGCAGATAATTCTGGAGCAGTTGGATGAGACAGCACAAACTCTTCATGTAGAATACCTTGTTACAATGATTGATGAGACGTTTTACAGAGAAATCAAAGAAATGCTTATTAAGAAGATAGAAAGTGAGAAAGAATCACTGACGTTGTTAGACCGGATACTGCTGAAATGCAAAATGAAGGCACCGGATGAAACACCGGAAGGTTTCGCATATAATATGGAAAGTGAAGCGAAGGAATAAAGATGAGCCTATTTGACGTTAATCGCTGCAAAAAGGAATTTCTTTTAGAACTCCAAAAGCAGACGAAGCCATATGCATATTTTGTAGCTGAAAATGAGACAAGCAAGGGAGGGGTACTGACAAATAGTAGCCCTCTTGTTTCTGTTGTAGAGTTTGGTCGAGCAGAACAGGATTTAAAATGCGCTGTAAGTACTGCTTTGCAAAAGAAATCGGACTATATTGTGTTTATAGACGTAAGAGGCAGACTAGAAGAAAATGCGGTAATAAAGCTGTTTTCCTATAATGAGGATGGTCAGTCAGACATTCTGTACTGTGATGAGGATTATGAATCAGGAGCTTTACTTTATCGACATACACCATGGCTTAAGCCAGACTGGTCACCAGATACATTGCTTTCCTGCAATTATTTTGGAGGCTTGTTTGCAATCAGGCATCAACTTGTATTGCAGGTGTCTATGCTGTCTATTGATGACGCAGCTGATGAGTCAGTACAAATGTATGATTTTATGCTAAAATGCACAGAGCAGGCTGACAGGATTACACATGTAGCCGAGATTTTATTTCATAACAAGTGGGAGCTGTATGATGACAGCATGGAATCGGCAGTCGATTCTGACATATATAGAAAATATGTAGAGGATTCACAATGCGAAAAGTATGAGAAAATCAAACAATCCGCATTTGAAAGAAGAGGCTTTCGAAAAAACTGGTGGACAGACTGTGAAACAGAGCTTCCACTCGTTTCCCTGATTATTCCGTCAAAGGATCATGCCGGTATTCTGATAAGATGTCTGAATAGTATTTTGGGGAAAACATCATTTTGCAGAGGCAATCATGAAGAAATTATAAATGGGCGGCTTGAAATCATTATTATTGATAATGGAAGCTGCGAGGCAGAAAAGGAAAAGATAACTTCTTACATTCATATGAAGGAAAATAACGGGTGGAAAATCACATACATTTATGATTCATTTCCGTTTAATTATTCAAAAATGTGTCATATCGGAGCGAATATGGCTACTGGAAAATATCTGTTGTTTATGAATGATGATGTTGAGGCAGGTTCGGAGAATTTCATAGAAAAAATGCTTTATTATGCAGCAGTGTCTCATGTCGGAGCTGTTGGCATTAAATTGTTTTATCCGGACTCTGATATCATACAGCATGCAGGAGTTACTGACCTTAATTGCGGTCCATCGCATAAGCTTGCAACACATCCTGACAGGGAAGTATATTATTTTGGAAGAAATCGGTTTAACATGGATGTATTGGCAGTAACAGGCGCTTGTATGATGATGTCCAAAGAAAAATACTTTCAAGTTGGCGGTTTTAGTGATAGAATGGAAGTTGGCTATAATGATATTGATTTGTGTGTCAGTTTGTACGAGCAAGGGTATTTTAATATTGTGTTGAATGATTGTACACTATATCATCATGAGTCTCTTTCCAGAGGAGAGGACCACTGTGATGATAAAAAGTATTTGAGGCTGTCTGCAGAAAGAAAGCTGTTTTATGAAAAACATGCATGGCTTTTTGATGGTTGTGACCCGTTTTATAATCGTCATCTGCTGCAGGATACACTTGATTATCGAATAGACGTAGAGGCTGACTATGAGAAAAGGGATTATCGAAATAATGTGCTGCTCATAAAATTGTCCGCACTTCCCAAAAAGACATGTGGATTTTTAGATAAACAGAAGCAGCCGAATTTTAACATCGAGAGGGTATTTCGAGAGCGTGCTTTATATCCTCCCACAGAGGATGCCATTGTTTTTGAAGGCTGGTCGCTTATGAACAAAAGCGACAATCGGTTGTTTGAACGTTTTCTGTGTCTGCTACCCGATGATGATTCCTTAGAGGAAGTCATGCAGATATCAGTTAGTCCCAAATATCGTGATGATGTTAAAGAAGTGTTTTTGAAAGCTAAATATGCAGAGCTTGCAGGCTTTGTCTGCAAAATACCGGTATCATATTTACATGAGAATAAAGTATACAGAATAGGAATGCTATTTGAATCCAAACTCTGGAACCGGAAATATTTGATGTTAGGGGATTATTATGCAACAGGAAGAGGATATTTTACAAAAGAAGTATGTTTATTATAAAGAACTGTATGAAAAAGAATTGAAAAAGAATGAAGAGCTGACAGAAGCACTTGTGAATACAGAAGCACAAAATGCGGATTTGACATACAAACTGGACAAAATAAGAAAGAGTAAGCTATGGAAATCCATTTATCCTTTCAGATTACTCTGGAGTCATACGAAAAATTTTTTTATTCGAATTAAACGATATGGAAACCTGAAGAATCTGATGCGTAAGGTAGAAAGCAAGCGTATCGAAAAAATGGCATACAAAAGCTATGGTACACAAAGCATGCCTTCTGCTGAACTAATTGAGAAGCAGCGGACACAAAAGTTTTCCAAGGATATTAAATTCAGTATTCTTGTCCCTTTGTACAACACACCCGAAAAATTCTTAAGAGAAATGATTGAATCGGTTACAGGTCAGACATATTCAAACTGGGAATTATGTCTTGCAGACGGTTCGGATGAGCAGCACTCTTTTGTAGGAAAAATCTGTGATGAATACAGAACAAAGGATGCTTCAGAGGCTGAAAAGGCTGGGATTACCGGTTCGAGAATCAAATACGAGAAGCTGAAAGAGAACCTTGGAATATCAGGTAATACGAATGCCTGCTTTTCACTTGCAACAGGGAATTATATTGGACTGTTTGATCACGATGATTTGTTGCATCCATGTGCCTTATATGAATACATGAAGGTGATTTGTGAACAGGATGCAGATTATATATATTGTGACGAGACTACCTTTAAGGGTGAAAGTATTGATAATATGGTCACATTGCATTTTAAGCCTGATTTTGCTATTGATAATCTGAGAGCAAATAATTATATCTGTCATTTCTCAGTGTTTTCTGCATCACTTTTGGATGAGTCAGGGCTGTTCAGAAGTGAATTTGATGGAAGCCAGGATCATGATATGATTTTGCGTCTGACAAAGGCCGCTCATAAGATCGTCCATGTTCCGATGATTTTATATTACTGGCGATCGCATGCAGGGAGTGTGGCTTCAGATATCAATGCGAAAAGCTATGCAATTGATGCGGCAAAGGGTGCAGTTGCTGCACATTTGACAATATGTGGATTTGAACAGTTTAAGATTGAAAGCTCCAGAGCATTTGAGACGATTTTCAGAATCAGATATCATCTGACAGAGAAACCATTGATCTCCATAGTGATTCCGAATAAAGACCATATTGACGATTTACGCAGATGTATTGATTCGATTACGACAAAAAGTTCCTATGAAGCTTATGAGATAATAGTTGTTGAGAATAACAGTACTGATTCAGAGACGTTTTCCTATTATGAAACACTTAAAAAGCATCCTGTAATTAAAGTTGTTACATATGAGGGAGAATTTAACTATTCCAAGGTGAACAATTTTGGCGCAGGATTTGCAAAGGGAGAATATCTTGTTCTTTTGAATAATGATACAGAGGTAGTGACGCGCAGCTGGCTGGAGGAGCTTTTGATGTATGCACAGCGTAAAGATGTAGGTGCTGTCGGATGTATGCTG
This sequence comes from uncultured Lachnospiraceae bacterium, assembly GCA_964579795.1. Classification (GTDB taxonomy): domain Bacteria; phylum Bacillota; class Clostridia; order Lachnospirales; family Lachnospiraceae; genus JAEYFP01. Next base: position 82,327 of record CAZOHM010000003.1, read on the forward strand.
TATTATGCAGATTATTCAATTCAGCATGCAGGAATTGTGCTTGGACTTGGTGCACACAGGACAGCGGGACATTCTCACTACAAGATGTCAAAAGACAATCTTGGATATATGGGAAGGCTGTGTTATGCACAGAATGTTTCAGCAGTAACCGGAGCCTGTATGATGACAAGAAAGGCATTGTATGATGAGGTAGGAGGTCTTTCTGAAGAGTTTGCAGTGGCACTCAATGATGTGGATTATTGTCTGAAGCTTCGAAAGAAAGAATACTTAAATGTGTTTACACCATTTGCGGAGCTGTTTCATTATGAATCAAAATCAAGAGGACTGGATGTTTCAACAGAGGCAACGAAGGAAAATGCAGCCCGTTATGATAAAGAGAGCGAACTGTTCAGAGAAAAGTGGAAGGATGTTTTGGAAGCAGGAGATCCTTATTTCAATCCAAACTTCTCACTTGATTACAGCAATTTTGTGCTTCGGGGCAATCCCAAGAGCATGGTTGATTAATATAGCAGATTAAAGGAGGACTTATGATGTTAGATATGACACAGTACAAATTTTGGAGAGAAGACGATTATTTTGATGCGTCTACAAAAAAAGAACTTGCAGCTATAGAAGATAACGAGGCAGAAATTCAAGATCGATTTTATAAAGATCTGGAATTTGGTACAGGCGGTCTTCGAGGTGTCATTGGTGCAGGAACAAATAGAATGAATCTCTATACTGTCAGGAAAGCAACGCAGGGACTGGCAAATTATATTATTAAGCAGGGTGCTGAGAAAAAAGGTGTTGCAATTGCATATGATTCACGCTTTATGTCGCCGGAATTTGCTGACGAAGCAGCCTTGTGCCTATGCGCAAATGGAATCAAATCTTATGTATTTTCTTCTCTTCGTCCAACACCGGAACTGTCATTTGCAGTCAGAAAGCTTGGATGTACAGCTGGTATTGTAGTAACAGCCAGTCACAATCCACCTGAGTATAACGGATATAAGGTATATTGGGAAGATGGTGCACAGATTACTGCTCCAAGAGATACAGATATTATTGATGAAGTAAAAAAAGTTACTGATTATCATAAGGTAAAGATTATTGGAAAAGAACAGGCAATTGCAGCACGTTTATACAATGTAATCGGAGATTCAATTGATGATGCTTACATGGCTGAACTGAAGAAATTGATTATTCATCCGGAGATTATTCAGAAGGTTGCAAATGATATTAAGATTGTTTACACACCGCTTCACGGAACAGGAAACATTCCTGTCAGAAGAATATTATCTGAATTGGGATTTAAGCATGTATTTGTTGTTCCTGAACAGGAACTGCCTGATTCCAAATTTACAACACTTGAGTATCCGAATCCGGAGGATCCAAAGGCATTTGCACTTGCGCTAAAGCTGGCAAAAGAAAAAGACGCAGACATTGTACTTGCAACGGATCCTGATGCGGACAGACTTGGTATTTATGCGAAGGATACAAAGACCGGAGAATATGTATCATTTACTGGAAATATGTCAGGTATGCTGATTGCAGAATATATATTACGTGAAAGAAAAGCAGTAGGCACGCTTCCAGAGAATGCGGCACTTGTAAAAACGATTGTAACAACAAACCTTGCTGATGAACTGACAGATGCCTATCATGTGAAGCTGATTGAAGTTTTGACAGGTTTTAAGTATATCGGAGAGCAGATTAAGCTGTTTGAGCAGAATCATACCTATGAATATGTATTTGGTCTGGAGGAAAGCTATGGCTGTCTTGCAGGAACGCACGCAAGAGATAAAGATGCAATAGTTGCAGTTATGTGTCTTTGTGAGGTGGCAGCATATTGTAAATATAAGGGGATTACTGTATGGGATCAAATGCTGAATTTATATGAAGAATATGGTTACTATATGGAAGGTATGCACACGATTACCTTAAAAGGTATTGAAGGAGCAGAGCAGATCAAAGAGATTATGAATAAGCTTCGCAAAAATCCTCCAAAAGCGTTTGGAAGTCTGAAGGTTTTGAAATTCAGAGATTACACCGCTGATGAAGTAACAGATATGACAACAGGGAAGAAAACACCAACAGGTCTCCCAAGCTCCAATGTACTTTATTTCGAACTGGAAAACAATTCCTGGTGCTGTGCAAGACCATCTGGAACAGAGCCAAAGATAAAGTTTTATATGGGTATTAAAGGAACCGGAATGGAAGATGCAAAGAAGCGTCTGGAAGAGCTAAAACAGGCAGTGATTGCGGATATTTAGCAGACTGCTTATTGAGGACGATGGAGTATTAATTTATGAATAGTAAATTAAAACAGCTTTGGGACAACAGAACAGTACGCATGATGATACTTGTTGTTGTGGCTGTAATGGCACTTGTTTCGGTTGTACAAGGATGCAGAAATGCAATTGAGTTCAGTCAGGATTTTCAATGGGATTCAATAAAGGTTTTTTCACTTGGAATCAATCCATATGAGGAAACCTTACATCCGACTGGAATTTTGGAAAGGTATGGATATGATGAGTATTTTAAGCAGATTGAGGCAAATCAGTTTCCGTCGCTTCTGATGCTTTTACTGCCATATACGTTACTGCAGCCGCTGATGGCCAGATATGTATGGCTTGCATCCAATTTGTTATTTACTGTCGGGATTGTCTGGCTTCTGCGTAAGACCTTTATGAAGCAGATGGATCGCGATGTGTTTTCACTTTTGACGCTGTTTATGCTTGCAGGAACGCCTTACAGAAATCAACTTGGAGTCGGACAGCATACTTTGTTTGCTTTTTTCTTTTTTTTGCTGGCAGTTTTTTTCTCTGAAAAGAAAAAAGGACAGATTCCAATGATTCTGAGTCTTGTATTCTGCTATTTTAAATACACGCTGACAGTTCCACTTGCATTATATTTTGTATATAAAAAGAGATGGAAAGAGCTGATTGCATCTGTTGCTGTACATGTTGTTTTAACAGCAGTGGCAGCATGGTGGCTGGGAGCAGGTTTTTTTGATATGTTGATTGAACCACTGCAGGTTTCATCGGCACTTGCCGCAGAGGGAGGCTTGGATTTTGGAGCTTTGTTTAACGGCTCATTAGTCTCAGTTGTATTAGCAGGGCTTGTGATGATAGTGTTGTTTGCTGTGGTGCTTCTTATGCCTGAAGAAAATGACTGTCTTGTTATTTCAATTCTGACGCTCTGGTCATTAATCATAACCTATCACAGAACATATGATTTTTTTGTATATGTATTGGTTGCGTCTCTGTTTTATGAGCACAGGCAGCGGAATTACTTAAAAGTGTTTTATGCTGTCGTTCTTCTTGCTTTGTTTTTCGTACTGCGTTTGTTCAGCGAATCAGCTATATCTAAAATCGGCGTAGGGGCAATATATTATTTGTTTACTGTGTCAGTAACCGCAGTGGGTATTTGCATAATCAACAAAAGAAGGCACACTGCAGATGAATCCAGCAGAGAGTAATACAGAAAGAAAAAGAGGAAAAAGAAATGGGTGATTGCCTGTATATTGTAATACCGGCTTATAATGAAGAGGAAACAATCAGACAGGTTGTAGAGGAGTGGTATCCTGTAGTGCAAAAAGCAGGATGGGAAAGTCGACTTGTCATTATTAATGATGGCAGTAAGGACAGTACCTACGAAGTGCTTTGCGATCTTATGGGGGATCGCCCGGCATTAATACCGTTGACAAAAGAAAACACCGGACATGGATCAACACTTCTGTTTGGTTATCACTATGCATTGGAGCATGGAGCTGATTATGTATTTCAGACAGATTCAGACGGACAAACCCTCCCGGATGAATTTGATGCATTCTGGGAACAGCGTAATCAGTATGATATGCTGATTGGATACAGAAACAAGCGCGAAGATGGATTTTCGAGAATTATTGTTACAAAAGTGCTTAAGGCAGTAATCAGAATCTGTTTTAAGGTATCTGTCAAAGACGCAAATACACCATTCAGGTTGATGAGAGCAGAGGTGCTTAAGGAAGAACTTCCCTTTGTACCGAAGGATTTCTTTTTATCCAATGTGCTGCTGACAGTACTGTTCACAAAAAAACTAAAAAGAATTCATTATATTCCAATTACCTTCCGTCCAAGACAGGGTGGTGTGAACTCCATAAATTTAAAGCGGATTTTCAAAATAGGAAGACAATCTCTCAGAGATTTTCGAGAGTTGAATAAAAAAATATGATATATGCTAAAGGAAAACAGAAGGATGAAATCAACAAAAAAGAATAAACTGCTTGTACAGATATTGAAATTTGGTATTGTTGGCGGAATTGCATTTCTAATCGATTTTTGTGTATATTCGATTGTACTGAATATTCTCACGTGGGAATATGACTATTTAGTTGCCGGAATAGCAGGCTTCACGGTGTCGTTGATTTTTAATTATCTTGCAAGCATGGCATTTGTATTTCAGCGTAAGGAAAATGCGGATAAACGTAAGGAATTTGTGATTTTTCTTGTGCTGAGCTTGATTGGTCTCGGAATCAATACAGCAGTTTTATGGCTTTGTATGGATGTCATTTATCAGAAATTCACAGGACTGCAGACAGGACTTGGCATGATGAACGGATTTTTACATGCAAAAGGTTTTGCGGTTGTAGATAATGCACAGGAACTGGCAGCATATTTTGCTAAAATTATCGCAACCGGTATTGTTATGATATATAATTTCATTAGCCGAAAACTGACATTGGAAAAAAAGGATGATTAGTGTGAAAAAAATAATTGGAATAATGACGGTGGCTGTATTATCATGTTGTTTTGCCGGCTGTGGACAACCGGAAACCGAACAGCAGATTATTACAGTTGAAGAGCCAAAACAACAGACAGAAGAACAACAGACAGAAGAACCACAGGAAGAAATAGAACCGACGATTTCGTATTCTGCAGTACCTACAACAGATATGGATGAAAGTGAAAGCGTTTCAGTAAATATTGTTTCTGAAAATTCTGTGTCAACAAATGAAGTAATTGTAAAGACGGAAGATGGAAAGAAAGTAATTGATCTTGTAATGTTTATGGGCCAGAGTAATATGTCAGGCTGTGGCGGAGATGCTTCCTACGCACCGAAGGTTGCAACTGACCACGGATATGAATTCAGGGCAATTTCTGATCCGACACGACTATATCCGATTACAGAGCCATTTGGAGTCAATGAGAACAATATTAACGGAATTATGGATTTGCCGGGTGCAAAGAAGGGCTCTATGGTTTCAGCATTTGCAAATACGTATTACAAAGAAACTGGTGTGCCGATTGTAGCAGTATCAGCATCATCAGGTGGAACCGATACAGATTACTGGATGAAACCGACTGTCGTGAGTGATTTTCAAGAGAGACAGAAGCGCGCACAAGTCTGGCTGGAAAGCAATGACTATTTTATTCGAAAGCAATATGTTGTCTGGCTGCAGGGTGAGTCTGATGCAGCGGATGGTATTACCGCAGAAAAATATAACGAAAACATGGATAATATTATCCGCCCATTGTTTATCGGCGGACTTCAAAAGGTATTTATTGTGACTCCAGGGCGGACGATCAGCCGTAATCAGTATTTTAATGATATTATCAACGCACAGCTTGAAATGTGCAAAAAGAGTGGGTATTATGCACTGGGAACAACGGTACTAAACGGTGTGAGCACAGAGTATATGGTGGATGAATGGCATTATAATCAAAGTGTTTTAAATCTGGTCGGTTCAGAAACTGCAAAAAGTGCAGCATATTATACGAACAACCGTAAAGAGCTTTGCATTTATGATTACAAAAACAATACAACTTTTATTCCGGAAGGGTTTGACTATCAAGGTGATATCATAGTGGAACCGCTTGATTTGAACAATTCAAATCTGTTAAAAAAGATTCCATAAATTGTGCATTTTCAATAGAGGGAGGTCAATATGAAAGAAAAAATTCTTCTTTTTATTCCTGCTTATAACTGTGAAAAGCAGATTATCAGAGTACTTGGACAGCTTGATGCGGACGTTATGGAGTACATTTCTGAGGTGATTATTGTTAACAACCGGAGTACAGATGATACGGAACTTGTTGTGAAAGGATTTCAGGAGAGACATGGAGATATTCCGGTAAAGCTTTTGCGTAACAGAGAAAATTATGGTCTGGGTGGATCGCATAAAGTGGCATTTGACTATGCAAAGAAAAACAGGTTTGATTATGTAATTGTATTACACGGGGATGATCAGGGATTTCTGGAAGACTTTCTTCCTGTATTAAAAACAGGATATTACCGAAAACATGACTGCATACTTGGAGCACGTTTCATGAGAGGCTCTCATCTGGAAGGATATTCTCTGTTTCGCACATTTGGAAATGCTGTATATAATTTATTGTTCGCAGCCATTATCAGAAAAAGAATATTTGATCTTGGCTCGGGACTAAACATGTACAGTGTCAAAATGTTTGAAAATGAGTATTACAGGAAGTTTCCGGATAATCTGATGTTTAATTACTGTATGATACTCGCCAGCGAATATTATAAGCAGGATATAAAATTTTATCCGATTTCATGGAGAGAAGAAGATCAGGTATCCAATGTCAAAATGCTTAATCAGGCATGTTCTGTTATGAAGATGCTGTTAGAATACGCTAAGGATCCTGCTGAAATAAATCAAGATTACAGAGATAAAGAAATTGAAGAATATGAGGCTGATGTAATTGCATGAGGATAAGTGCCCTGTTTATGATTCCGCTTTTGCTGATAGGGTTTGTGGCGGTTCATATTGTCAAAATGATGAGATTATATCTCGTTTTACTGGAACAGAAAATAGAATTTAAGCGGTTTGTCTTTTCATATCTGCACACAACACTTGTGAATCTGCTGATTCCGTTTAAGCTTGGAGAAATCTATCGAGTTGCAGCTTTTTCGGCAATACTTAAAAGCTTTAAAATTGGACTTTTCAGTGTGCTTGTAGATCGATTTTTTGATACAATGGCGCTGATTCTGATTCTTCTTCCTTTTCAGATACTGATTACAGGACATGTTGCTATGGCAACGGTATTTCTTGCAGTTTTTGTGATTGTAATCTTATTTGTATTTTGGATGTTCCCATCGGCATATGGTTATCTGAACAGATATATTATTATGAATCGAAGTTCAAAGCGCTCCCTTGCTGTTTTGAGAGGTCTGGAGGTTCTGAAGTCGTGGTATGATTATGTAAAACAGCTTGTTTCAGGTAGATATGCTTTGATGCTTTTAATGTCGTTTGCTGCATGGATGCTAGAGAGTGCAGTTTTATCTGGAGTAGCGAGGCTCTATGGAATATCGTTTGATAGAGAAGCCTTTTCGGACTATATTTCATCCATTCTGTCTACAACACATAATGACCTGATGCGAATTTATACTTGTTTGAGTCTTGTATTGATTACAATAGCCACAATAGTCATGCTTATGGTAATTCTGTGCTCAAGAAGAGTAAAAAAACATGGAACACGGCATGTGAATGTCTGGAGACAATAAAGGAGATACGGTTTTTGTTATGAAAAAAATAGTAATTGTATATGATGATACAAGAAAACCAAATCAAGATATCAAGAATATTACAGGAAAAAAGAGTTTTGGAAATACAATCTTTAAAAGAATTTCTCTTGAAGAGCGTATGAAGCAGATGTTGCTGCAGTTTCCGTGTGTAGAGCAATTCCTGGAAAGCAATACAGATGGTTTGTCAGAAATGTCTGTACAGAGCAGTCACACAAAGCATGGTGTTTTTCTGATGTTTTCTGATTTTGGGGTTTCCAGCGAACATTCACTTGGAATATTACTGGAAAAAGCGTGCTATGCAAATGAAAACTACTCTGTAATGTGTGATGGACGTGTGGCAGCTGTTATTTTTACTGATATTGAGCAGTATCTTCAGTCACAGATAAAGAATCAGTATGAGATGTTTGAAAAAATAGAAACAGATGCATTTGTAGATCTTTCTAATGTCAGTCATTTTAGACAGTTTATTACAAGTGGATTTGATGCAAGATTTTTTAATGCCCTGTCTGGAGATGAGTTTACCGTTGTCAAAGAATCCAACAATATTGAAAAGCTTCGTGCTGAATACAATTATTATCAATTACTTCCGGATGAGATGAAAATCTGGTTTGCCATGCCTTTTGATTTTAAAGAAGCCGCAAAGGTTGCATCCTACACAATGGAACGATATCATATGACGGATCTTGCCATTCGATATGTGCATGGTGCAATAAATGAAGAAGAATATCGAGATATTTTGGAAAAACTGTTTCACTTTATCTGCCTTCGAAAACAAAAGACGGTTTCAGCTGAAGAATATGAAATCGCTGCGAAAAGTCTGTATGTTGAAAAGGTTGAGGCTCGTATACAGAAGCTTAAGACGTTAAAGCAGTTTAGGGCATTGGAAGCATTGATTAAAAGTGGAACAGCATATGATGGGATTGACGCAGTTGTGAAGAAGTATATACAGTTATACGAAAAGGTGACCTCAGGCAGAAAGTTTATCCCTGTACTTGTTATTGGACATGGAGATTTGTGCTTTTCAAATATTCTATACAGCAGAGAAGCATCTGTGCTCAGACTGATTGACCCAAAGGGAGCACAAACCGAGGCAGAGCTGTATATGAATCCTTACTACGATCTGGCAAAATTGTCACATTCAATATGTGGAAATTATGACTTTTTTAACAGCGATTTGTTTGAAATCACGCTCAACGAGCATATGCAGTTTGATTTGACAATTGACAATGATAATACACATTTTGTAAATATTTTTAAAGAGTATCTGCAAAAGAATGAATTGGATTACAGGCTTGTCAGATTATACGAGGCATCACTGTTTTTATCTATGCTGCCGCTGCATATTGATAGAGAAAAGAAAGTGTTTGCTTTTGTTTTGAATGCAATCCGAATACTTGAAGAACTGGAGGAAAATGGATGTTCGAAGGAATGAGTTTCATTTTTGACATCGATGGAACACTTTGTCCAATCAAGAAAAAAGAAGAGAAATATGAGGATTTGGTTCCGTACCCTGAAATGGTAGAGAAAATCCGTGCATATAAAAAGGGTGGGGCAAAAATCATTCTGTTTACTTCACGAAACATGAACAGCTATCAGGGAAATATTGGACTAATCAACGCCAATACAGCCAAGATTATTCTTGCATGGCTTGAAAGATGGGATATCCCTTATGATGAAATCATATATGGAAAGCCATGGCCCGGTCATAATGGATTTTATGTAGATGACAGAACGGTTCGTCCCGATGAATTTTTAAAGCTCTCTGTAGAGGAGCTTAATGAACTTTGCAGGAAAAGCAGGTGCGACTGAATATGGAAATTGTAATTACAATGGCTGGAATTGGTTTGAGATTTCGTAAAGCAGGGTATCAGGTACCAAAATATATGATAGATGCCTGTGGAAAAACGTTGTTCGAGTGGTCAATGGAAAGCTTAAAGGGCTTTTATCAGAAAGATAATACATATTATTTTGTTGTAAGAAAAGAGGATGTGGCAGCAGGTTTTATTACAGAAAAGTGCAAACAGGAACAGATTAATAATGTTAGGATAATAGAGCTTGATAATCAGACAGACGGTCAGGCTACATCAGCCATGCTTGCAGCAAAATTCTGGGATAAAAAGAAACCATTACTTATTTACAATATAGACACTTATGTTGAGGCTTTTGAGATGACTGCACAGCAGATGCAGGGAGATGGATTTATTCCGTGTTTTCATGCCGAAGGTGATCATTGGAGCTTTGTTGAGCTTGCAGAGCCTGAAAAAAATGTGGAGGAAACCTCAGCAGTTATGGTAAGAGAGAAACTGAGAATTTCGGATAACTGTACGTTGGGGGCATACTATTTTAAAAGCTGTGAGCTGTATGAAAGGCTGTATCGAGAGTATTATTCACAAGATGAAAATCTTGAAAAAGGTGAAAAATATGTAGCACCATTGTATAATTATCTAATTAGCCAGGGTGGAGTTGTTAAAATTTCCATTGTTGATGAAAAGAAGGTGCACGTTTTAGGAACACCGGAAGAATTGCAGGTATTTATTGATGAGTATCAAAATTAACAAGCGGATTAATAAGCAGAATATTGAACGTGGACTGAATTATTTGAAACGAAACGGCTTGCACGAAACATTTTATAAAGCTGTTGAGCGGCTGCATCGAGATGAGGATGAATCCAGTTATGAAGAACAGTTTGCTGATTCCTGTCCGTCAGAGGAGGAACTGGAAAAACAGCAAAAAAGAATCTTTGCTCATCGATATAAAATCAGTATATTGGTGCCTGCCTATGAGACAGACCCAGGCTTTCTAAGTCAGATGATGGAGTCTGTAATTCACCAGACATATGATAACTGGGAGCTGTGTATCGCAGATGGAAGCAGCAGCGATCAGGTAAAGAAAACAGTAATGGATATGATAGGAAGGTTCGGCGATATTACCGGAGGAAATCGGATTAAATATCAGAAGTTGGAGTCGAACAGAGGAATTTCTGAAAACACAAATGTGGCGCTGTCTATGGCAACAGGGGAGTATATTGGACTTCTGGATCATGATGACCTGCTTGTTCAGGGGGCATTGTTTGAAGTAATGGAAGTACTTGAATCGGGACTGTATAAGGATGGAAATGTATATCAAAACCGTGTTTGTGCTGTTTATACTGATGAGGACAAGACAGATGCAGAAGGACAACGGTATTTTGACTGTCATAAAAAACCGGAGTTTGATATAGATCTTTTAAGAAGTAACAATTATATTTGTCATTTTTTTGTTGTCAGGCATGATATTGCAGAGAAGACAGGCGGTTTTTTAAGCCGATATAACGGAGCACAGGATCATGATTTTATTTTTCGTTGCGTTGAGAATCTTCCTGCACAGGCAATTTGTCATATTCCAAAGGTTCTGTATCATTGGCGTGCCCATGAGACTTCTACTGCTGAAAATCCGGAGAGCAAGATTTATGCATATGAAGCAGGCAAACGTGCAATTGAAGATCATTTGAGGAGAAAAAACATAGATGCAGAGGTATTATATACGCCGCATCTTGGATTCTTCAGAGTGAAGTATATGGTAAAGGATGCAAAAGTGTGTCTGATTTCCAAAGAAGCATGGGATACAATGACAAGCCAGGATGTTGCAAATATTGAAGAAGAGTTTATTATGATTCTTTCCGACGATCTGAAGCCTCTTACTTCTGATTGGCAGGCTGAGCTGGCAAGTAATCTGCTCAGAGAAGAAGTTGGGGCAGTTGGCGGAAAAATATATGACAGGCGGTTTTGCATTGAAAGCGCAGGCTATTCCAGAAATGAGCAGGGAAGACTTGTTCCTAATTTCAAAGGAATGAACGGTCATTATTCGGGATATCTGCATAGGGCATCTATTCAGCAAAAGGTGGATGGTGTAGCACTTGACTGCATGATGATTAAAAAAGCAGCAATTGAAAGTGGAAGTAGTGATAAACTGAAAATGTCAAAGGATTATGTAGTAGTATTTGATCCATTTGCACAGTTCAAGAGAAAATAATGACAGGTGAAAGGCAGACAATGGCACAAATAACCATAATCATACCAAATTATAATGGAACAGCATATATTGCAGACTGTCTGCAGTCATTGAGAAACCAGACATACCGGGATTTTAAAATCTGCGTGATTGACAATGCATCAGAGGATGGAAGCGCAGATATTGTTGAAGCACAATTTCCGGATGTTGAATTGATCCGATTATCTCAGAATTATGGATTTTCCAGGGCAGTCAATGAAGGAATTAAGCGTTCTGACAGTCCGTATATTATACTTTTGAATAATGATACCCGTGCAGAGGAAGATTTTGTGAAAGAGCTGTATCAGGCTATTACAAAGGATGATAGAACATTTTCAGTTGGAGCAAAAATGCTTCAGATGAATAAACCGGAATTGATTGATGATGCAGGCGATTTATATTGTGCACTTGGATGGGCATTCGCACTCGGAAAAGACTGGAACAAAAAGCATTATGAAAAAGAAGCTGCTGTGTTTTCTGCATGTGCAGGTGCAGCTATTTACAGAAGAGCATTGTTTGAGCAGATCGGGTATTTTGATGAATTTCATTTCTCCTATCTTGAGGATGTTGATGTTGGATATCGTGCGAGAATTATGGGATTTACAAACAGATATACACCAAAGGCAGTTGTATATCATGCCGGTAGTGGAGCGACAGGCTCCAGATATAATTCTTTTAAGATTAGGCTGGCTGCCAGAAACAGCTGGTATGTGATATATAAAAACATGCCGATGGGACAGATTATTATTAATCTGCCGTTCTTTATAGTTGGATTCGGAGTTAAGGCACTATTTTTTATATGCAAAGGCTATGGAAGAGAGTATCTTTCTGGAATGAAGCGTGGATATCTGATGTGCACGCAGGGAAAGAAATATCCGTATTCAGGGAGATTTTTTGGTAATTATGTACGTATACAGCTTGAATTATGGCTGAATTTGTTTCGAAGAGTATTGGGATAAGCTGGAATATTTAAGAGTAATTTAAGAAATAGAATCTAGTATATAGGTTGCCCTTTCCTACAAAATATTGTATATTTATTAATATTGAAGGTTTCCGTCACAGTGTGATTGATGATAATTCTGAAACCCAAATGGTGAAATCATGATTAAAGATAATCAGCGGATATTCAACAGGCTCCATGTAGTAGTGGATGCAATGGTAGTAGCTTGCTCCTATATGTTTGCCTGGTTTCTTAAATTTAAGAGTGGATTATTAGCGGCAGAGTCTGGATTACCGATGCAGACGTATTTCTTGGCGCTATATTTTATTGTTCCGGGATATCTGTTCCTAAATTATCAGTTTGATTTGTATAATTCCAAACGTGCATCTGGAAGAAAGAGGGAGCTGTTTAATATTGTTAAGGCCAATACACTTGGTCTGATTGCATTTATGGTGGTTTTGTATGTAATCAATCAGCCTCATTTTTCGCGAGAAATGATATTTATTTTCTGGGCTGTTAATGTATTTTCTGAAACACTTGTAAGAAATGTGATTCGGTATATTCTCAGGTTCTTTAGAAGACGGGGATATAACCTAAAATATGTTCTTCTTGTTGGTTATTCTAAGTCAGCAGAGTCATATATTAATAAGATTCGTTTGAATCCGCAGTGGGGATATGTAGTCAGAGGTATTTTGGATGATCATGTGGAACGTGGCACAATGTATAAGGGTGTCAAGGTTCTTGGGACGATTGACAATCTGTTTGTAATCCTTCCAGAAAACAAGCTGGATGAAATTGCGATTACACTGAGTCTGGCTGAGTATGGCAGGTTGAAGGAAATTGTGGAGCTGTGTGAAAAATCCGGTGTTCATACTAAGTTTATTCCTGATTATGCAGGAGTTATTCCTAATAAGCCATATACAGAAGATTTGCAGGGACTTCCGGTTATCAATATCAGACATGTTCCATTGACTAATACATTGAATATGCTTGCAAAGCGTATGATTGATATTATTGGTTCGGTATGCGGAATTGTATTGTTTTCGCCGGTTATGCTGTTATCAGCGCTGGCAATTAAGCTTTCCTCAAAGGGACCCGTTATATTTGCACAGGAGCGTGTAGGGTTGCACAATAAACCGTATCAAATGTACAAATTCAGAACGATGCAGGTGCAGGAAGAACAGGAAGAACAGAAGGCATGGACAGTGAAGGACGATCCGAGAGTAACAAGAATTGGACGTTTACTTCGTCGTACAAGCATGGATGAGCTGCCACAGCTGTTTAACATACTGATTGGTCAGATGAGTCTTGTCGGACCAAGACCTGAACGGCCGATGTTCGTAGAAAAGTTTAAAGAGGAAATACCTCGATATATGGTAAAGCATCAAGTGCGGCCAGGACTTACAGGCTGGGCACAGATTAATGGACTTCGTGGAGATACATCTATCGAAAAGCGTGTAGAATATGATTTGTATTATATAGAAAACTGGACAATGGGATTTGATTTTAGAATTATGTTTTTAACATTATTCAGAGGCTTTATTAACGAAAATGCATACTAGGTGTGTATTTTGGTGAAGATAATTATTTAAGGGGTGTAAATGAAATGTCAGAAAGAAGATATTCAGAAAATACAGGACGTGGAGAATCAAGCCAGCGAAGCAGAGCAGCTTCCAAACGAAGGAAAGCAAAAAAGAAAAAAAGAATTGCTTTGTTTGTGATAGAATTTTTTGTTCTTGCAATTATGATTGGTGTTCTGTTTATTATTCAAAAAATGGATAAGATTGATGTACAGAAGATTGATGAGGAAGATATCTTAATCAATGAGGATGTTGCGGAGCTGGCGTCTTTAAAAGGATATAAAAATGTCGCAATGTTCGGCGTGGATATTAGTGAGAATAATAATCTTGGAAAGGGAGCCAGAACCGATACAATTATGATTCTGAGTTTGAATGAAGATACTGGAGATGCAAAGATTGTATCAGTATACAGAGATACTTACCTGAATGTTGGAAATGACAGCTATAACAAGGCAAATTCCGCATATGCAAAAGGCGGTCCTGAGCAGGCAATCAATATGCTGAATATGAATCTGGATTTGAATATTACAGACTATGTAACAATTGATTTCAGAGCATTGACTAAAACGATTGATGCACTTGATGGAATAGAAATTGATGTGCAGCCTGAAGAAATTGAGCATTTAAATAATTATCAGATTGGTACGCAGGAAGTTACAGGTGGAGAAATTATTCCGGTGACCCAGTCCGGTCTTCAGACACTGAATGGTTTGCAGGCTACATCATATTGCCGTATCAGGTATACTGCCGGTGATGATTTCAGAAGAACCGAGAGACAACGTACGGTACTACAGGAAGTTGCAAAGAAAGCAAAACAGTCGGATATTGGCACAATTAACAACATTATAAATGAAGTATTCCCAATGATTTCTACAAGCTTTTCGACTTCAGAAATGCTTGGATATGCAGCGAACTTTATGAAATACAGTATTGCAGATACATCAGGATTCCCATTTGAAAGGGGAACAGGTACGTTGGGTAAAAAGGGAAGTGTAGTTGTTCCAAAGGACTTGACAGCAAACGTTAAGGAACTTCATCAGTTCCTGTTTGGTGAGGAAGCTGCAGAATATACACCTTCTGCGACTGTACAGGAAATCGGAAATAAGATTTCTGCAGAAGCGGCTAATTATTCAATTAGCTATTGAAAACTGGAGAGTAAATGAAAATAGATATTGTAATTCCGACGTACAAACCAGATGAGAAGTTTATGGGTTTACTACAGATGCTGGTTACACAGTCGGTAGAAGTAAATAAAATAATTGTTATGAATACTGAAGAAAAGTATATGGATGCGATGTTTTTTGGTCGTGATTATGAAGAGGTAGCACAGTATGTGGAAATACATCATATCAGCCAATGGGAGTTTGATCATGGGATGACGAGAAATGACGGAGCTGCCTATTCAAATGCCGATATTGTTGTATTCATGACACAGGATGCCGTACCAAAGAATCAGTATCTTCTCGAGAATCTGATAAAACCGTTTGAAGACCCGACAGTTGCAGTTTCCTATGCAAGACAGTTGCCGGCAGAAGGAAGTACATTGGCAGAATACTTTTCGCGTTCATTTAATTATCCGACAACAAGTGAGGTAAAGACTGCAGAGGATATTGAAAGACTTGGAATAAAAACATTCTTTTGTTCCAACGTATGTGCAGCATATCCAAAGGCATTATTTGATGAATTGGGTGGATTTATTAAAGGGACAATTTTCAATGAGGATATGATTTTTGCAGCCGGAGCAATAGCAAAAGGGAAAAAGGTTGTTTACACGGCAGAAGCAGAAGTGATTCATTCCCACAGTTATACGAATCAACAGCAGTTTAGAAGAAATTTTGATTTAGCGGTATCACAGGCCGATCATCCAGAGGTGTTTGATGGGATTTCATCAGAGTCAGAGGGTAAGAAATATGTGCTGGCTGCATTTAAGTTTTTTAGAAAGAAAAAGAAAGGCTATCTGATTATACCTTTTGTGATAACCTGTGTATGGAAATATTTTGGATTCCGACTTGGAAAGAACTACAGAAATCTTTCACATCGTAGAATATTGCGTTATACAATGAATCCCAAGTATTTCAAGAAGAAATGGAGCGACAGAATGAAAGGTCTTGTCTGTTGAAGGATAAAGCAAACAGTTTAGGAGGACATAAGTATGTGCGGAATAGTAGGATATATCGGAGAAAAGCAGGCAGCCCCAATTTTACTGGATGGTCTTGCAAAGCTCGAATACAGAGGATATGATTCAGCCGGAATGGCTGTGAATAATGGTAATGAGATTAAAATTGTCAAGGCTATGGGAAGATTGAAGGTGTTGGAGGAACTGACTCATGATGGTGCAACTATGCCGGGTGTGGTAGGCATCGGACATACAAGATGGGCAACTCATGGACAGCCGTCTGACTTAAATTCTCATCCGCACTTTAATAAAGAGGGAACGATTGCGGTTGTTCATAATGGAATTATTGAAAACTATCAGACACTTAAGAATAAGCTGATTTCAAAAGGGTATGAATTTGTTTCAGAAACAGATACAGAGGTTCTTGCTCATCTGATTGATTACTACTATAAAGGAAATCCGCTTGAAGCAATTACAAAGGTTATGCATCGTGTAGAAGGCTCCTATGCACTTGGAATTATGTTTGCAGAGCATCCGGATCAGATTTTTGCTGTTCGAAAGGACAGTCCGTTAATTGTTGGAAAAAATGAGGATGGATGCTTTATTGCTTCAGATGTTCCTGCAATTTTAAAATACACAAGAGATGTTTATTTTATCAATAATCAGGAAGTTGTACGACTTCGTGCAGATCATATGCACTTTTATACAGTAGATGAAGAAGAGATTGAAAAGAAACCGGTACACATTGACTGGGATGCTGATGCAGCCGAAAAGGGTGGTTATGAGCATTTCATGCTGAAGGAAATGTATGAGCAGCCAAAAACAGTACGCGAAACCTTCAGCCCCCGAATAAAAAACAATACAATTGAAATAGAAGAACTTGGAATCAGTGAAGAGGAAATCAAGGAACTGTCCAAGATACATATTGTTGCTTGCGGGTCTGCATATCATGCAGGAGTGACAGGAAAATATGTATTAGAAGGATTATCCAGGATTTCTGTTGAAGTAGATCTTGCATCAGAGTTCAGATATCGTGACCCGATTCTTGAAAAGGGAGCACTTGTAATCGTAATAAGCCAGTCTGGTGAGACAGCAGATACACTTGCTGCTCTTAGAGAGGCTCAAAAAAGAGGAGCCAAGGTGCTTGGAATTGTCAATGTTGTCGGAAGCTCTATTGCACGTGAGGCTGATAACGTAATGTATACATGGGCCGGACCGGAAATTGCAGTTGCAACAACAAAAGCATATTCTGCACAGCTGATTGCATTGTATCTTTTAGCATTAAAATTTGCGAAGGTCAGAGAAACAATTTCTCAGGATGTATTCGAGGAAATGCTTGCAGATTTACAAAAACTGCCAAATCAAATAGAACGACTGCTTGCTAACAAGGAGAGAATTCAGAAATTTGCCAACAGATATGTTGCAGCAAAGGATATTTTCTTTATCGGAAGAGGTATTGATTATGCAATTTCTCTTGAGGGCTCTCTGAAATTAAAGGAAATTTCCTATGTTCATTCAGAAGCTTATGCAGCAGGAGAATTAAAGCATGGAACAATTTCTCTGATAGAGGAAGGAACGCTTGTTACAGCGGTATTAACGCAGGAAGAACTGTACAAAAAAACAATTAGTAATATAGTCGAAGTGAAAAGTCGAGGCGCATTTGTACTTGCAGTCACGAATGAAGGTCATGATGATATTGAAAAAACAGCCGATTATGTGCTGTATATTCCACAGACTAATAAATATTTCACCAATTCTCTTGCTGTAATTCCTTTACAGCTGTTTGCGTATTACGTATCTGTTGGAAAAGGCTGTGATGTCGACAAGCCACGTAATCTGGCAAAATCAGTAACTGTAGAATAGGAGTAATTTTATGGAAGAGAACAATCAGGATCAATTGGGTACAAACCCATCGGATGATCAGAATAGAAAAGATGAATTTGAAGAAGTATGTTATCTTTGCAGGCGTCCGGAGAGCGTTGCAGGAAAGATGTTTAAGCTTCCCAACAGCATATCGATATGTACGGATTGTATGCATAAAACAATGGATACAATGAATCAGCTGGATTATCAGAATATGCTGCAGGCAGCTACTGATGCATCCAAAAACGTAAAGACAGAGAAGGAAGATCAGGATAAAGAGCAAACACCAAATATACAGCCATTTCTGAATTATCCCGGAGTTCATTTTTTGAATATGACTGATCTGCAGGGAATGATTTCAAACAAGCAGAAAGTTAAGAAAAAGAAAGATGATACCGGGGAAGAAAAAAAGACACTTATAGATATCAAGGATATTCCGCAGCCTCATAAGATCAAAGCAAGTCTTGATGAATATGTAGTAGGGCAGGAGCATGCCAAAAAAGTAATTTCTGTTGCAGTATACAATCATTATAAAAGAGTTGCCGCTGAGAGCATGAATGAGACTGAGTTTGATAAAAAGCTGCAACATGTGGAAATTGAGAAATCAAACATGCTGATGATTGGACCGACTGGCTGTGGAAAAACATATTTAGTCAAAACACTTGCCAGACTATTAAATGTGCCGCTTGCGATTACTGATGCGACTTCTTTGACAGAAGCAGGATATATCGGTGATGATATTGAAAGTGTTGTATCAAAGCTTTTGGCTGCAGCGAATAATGATGTAGAAAGAGCAGAAACAGGAATTATCTTTATTGACGAGATAGATAAGATTGCAAAGAAAAAGAATACTAATTCCAGAGATGTCAGTGGTGAAAGTGTACAGCAGGGAATGTTAAAGCTTCTGGAAGGAAGTGAAGTGGAAGTTCCGGTTGGCGCAAACAGTAAAAATGCAATGGTACCGTTAACAACAGTGAATACAAAGAATATTTTATTTATTTGCGGCGGAGCTTTTCCAGAGCTTGATGAAATAATTAAACAGCGGTTACGCAAACAGACTTCTATCGGATTTAATGCAGAGCTGAAGGATTCTCTTGACAAGAGAAAGGATATTTTACAGAAAGTAACTGTTGAGGATATTAAGAAATTCGGAATGATACCGGAATTTGTTGGAAGACTTCCAATTATTTTTTCCATGCAGGGATTGTCAGAAAAGATGCTTGTTGACATTTTGAGTGAGCCAAAGAATGCAATTGTAAAGCAGTATCAAAAGCTGCTTGCACTGGATGAAGTACAGCTGGAATTTGAAGAGGATGCATTGACCGAGATTGCTCATAGAGCAATGGAAAAAGATACGGGTGCAAGGGCACTTCGTTCGATTATTGAAGAATTTATGCTTGACATTATGTATGAGATTCCAAAGGATGAAAATATCGGAAGAGTGACAATTACAAAAGATTATATATTTGGTAAGGGTGGTCCGCGCATTGACCTGAGAGGCGAAGCACTGTAACAAAAGCAGATAGGTGCATATAATAAAATAAGTGAGTTTGATGAAAGGGGCAGTAGGCTTATGAACGAGAACTGCCGACAGATGATTTTATCAGAAGATTATTATGATATTTTATTATATGAAACTGTATTACGAATAGGAAATACTCCATATTTTGGGGAAGGCTACTGTATTCAGAACATAGCGAATGATTTTGGCATTCTTTATGTTGACGGCAGTGGACTTCCCCCTATTAATTATGAAAATTATCTGTATGCCGATATTCCGAATCTGTATACACTTGTACAGACCATAACGGTGCCCGGTACGGACCAAGATACTGTTTCCGGTGAAACAACAGGCGTGGATTATGAGGCATTGTCTGACAGTGGGATTTTGGAACTGCAGCTGTCATCTTTGAATTTAAAAGGAAGAGGTGTGTTAATTGGATATTTGGATACCGGAATTGATTATCTGAATAATGCATTTCGTTACAGCGATGGGTCGAGCAGAATTGCCGCAATATGGGATCAGACAATTCAGAGCGGAACGCCGCCGGAGCTGTTTGATTACGGAAGCGAGTATACAACGGATGATATTAATAGGGCACTTTTAAGTACAACGCCATACGAAATCGTACCAAGTCGTGATACAAACGGGCACGGAACCGCAATGGCAGGAGTACAGGCCGCCCCGGAGACAACGATTGCAATGGTTAAGCTGAAACAGGCAAAGAGCTTTTTACGTGAGTTCTACTGTGTCAGTGAAGCAGCAGACGCTTTTTCAGAGGCTGATATTCTGATTGCGATCCGGTATTTGGATTCTCTGGCAGATCAGCTTGATATGCCGCTTGTTATTGTAATTGGACTTGGTACAAATCAGGGAGATCATAATGGAAATTCAATACTGGCAGGCTATTGTAATAATATATTGGAAAAACGTGGCCGTGCAATAGTCATTGCAGGTGGAAACGAAGGGAATGCAAGACATCATTATTTTGGTGAATTTAAAAGGCCTGTTAATACAGAAAACGGCACTGCTTCACAAAACATGAAATACGATAATGTGGAAATAAAGGTTGGAGAAACAGAAGAGCAGTTTATGCTTGAACTGTGGGGAGGACGACCTGATATTTATTCGGTTTCCATTCATTCGCCAGGCGGAGAGGTTATCCAGAGGATACAGGCAAAAAAGAGCTTTAGTGGAACATATCGATTATTGTATGAAAGAACGACAGTAATAGTAGATTATGTTATCGGAGAAATGCTGACAGGGGCGGAGGTCATTATGATTCGATTCATTAATCCAACCCCAGGTATCTGGACGATAGATGTCTATGCAGATGAAAGCGGAATACCGGTTGAATTGTCTGCCAACACAACTCGTACCTTTCATATGTGGCTTCCAGTCTCAGGGTTTATTACAGATGAAACCTACTTTTTACTGCCAAATCCGGATGTGACGCTGACAGAACCGTCTTATGCAGGTTCCCCACTTACTGTCAGTACTTATCGTGCCTCCAATGACAGCTTTTATATTAGTTCAGGCAGAGGATTTAGCCGAACAGGCAAAAAGAAACCAGACCTTTCCTCACCAGGAGCTGATATACAGACAGTTGGAGGCAGATGGACCGGGTCATGTATGGCAGCAGCGATTGCAGCAGGTGCGATGGCACAGTATTTGGAGTGGGCAGTTGTATTAGGAAATGAGCCTTCATTTCGAATGACTGATATGAAATATTATTTATACAGAGGTGCAATAAGAAACAGTCAGCTTTCGTATCCGAATCGACAGTGGGGATATGGAAGGCTAAATATCAAAAATGCATTTGATGCCATGCAGGCACTTCTTTAATAAAACAGCGTATCTGTATGAGCGGATAGCGATACAAATTTCTTGCCAAGGATATTAGAAAAGGGTATGATAAAATAAATAAAGAGAAATTCAACTGGAGAGAGCATATGAGATATTGTTTTATTTCTGTGTTGATTGCAGCTATGGATGGCATAGTCAAAAAGCATATAGAGTCACACATAAAAGAAGGCAGTGAAAAGTCTATATGTAATGGAAAGCTGCTTATTCGCAAACACCATAATAAAGGCGTTGTTTTGAATGCATTTGATAGACACCAGAAGCTGATGGCAGCTGTATCAGTTGGAATGACAGCTTTTTTGATTCAGACAGGAGCAGATATATTTCGCAGGTCGGATCAGAATGCTGCAGGAAAGGTTGGTCTTTCTTTTCTGATAGGCGGAGCAGTATCCAATACGCTTGACAGAGTTTGTCGAGGATATGTAGTGGATTATCTGAGTTTTTCTGTCAAATGGAATAAATTCAAAAACATTGTTTTTAATATTTCGGATTTCTTTATTATATTTGGAGCAATCGTCGCAGCATTGTTTTACAAAGGAGAGGGGGCAGAAGAATGAGCCTGAATCTGTTATTGGTTATGGCAGTATTCATCGTTACGGATTTTGTTGTTGAGTTACTGGATGACACGTGGAAAGAAGGATTTCAGAAAGAAAAGTGTATCAAAGGAGCAGAACGAAGAGCGCTGGTGCTGATCGGATACAGTGCCTTCGCATTGATTGCATACTTTGCAGGTCAAAAGGCTTCGGCTATGGAATATTTAAGCGGCCTTTTGCTTGAACCGATTGCCAGGTATTTTGTGAGCCTGCTCAACAGATTGAGAGGTTTCATCGTAAAAGAACAGGAAACATATCAGTCACAGCCTGAGCCTGAAACAGAAAAACCGAAGGAAACAGTTGTGACATTGCAGGCAGCAAAAAAGAAATAATGAATTTTAATTAGAATAACAGGGTGAGATTTCAAATCCACCCTGTTATTCTGCGTAATAAGCCAGCATGCAGCTTGTCCTGTGTTTTAAAGTTTTTAGAAAAAGTGCTTGACATAAAAAGAAATGCATTGTAAAATCAATTTCATAACATCCCTACCGGAATGGTGGGAATTAAAAAACATACAGAAAAGAGGAGAAAGCAATGTCAGGAGTGAAAAAGAGTGCAACAGAATTAATAGGTGGAACACCGTTACTTGAACTGTCCAATTATGAGAAGAAACATGATTTACAGGCAAAGGTATTGGCAAAGCTGGAATATTTTAATCCGGCAGGAAGTGTGAAGGATCGAATTGCTCTTGCAATGATTGAAGATGCAGAGCAGAAGGGAATATTAAAGCCTGGAGCTACAATTATTGAGCCAACTTCAGGAAACACAGGAATTGGTATTGCATCAGTTGCAGCCGCTAAGGGATATCAGGCTATCATGACAATGCCAGAGACAATGAGCGTAGAGAGAAGAACTCTTTTAAAGGCATATGGTGCAAAGGTAGTGCTGACAGATGGCACAAAGGGAATGAAGGGTGCTATTGCAAAGGCAGAGGAGCTGCGCGATCAGACAGCGGGAGCAGTCATTCTCGGACAATTTGATAATCCGGCAAATCCGGCAGCTCATACAAGGACGACCGGTCCGGAAATCTGGAATGATACAGAAGGCAAGGTAGATATTTTTGTTGCCGGTGTCGGTACAGGCGGAACTTTGAGCGGTGTTGGAGAATACTTAAAATCTAAAAATTCCAATATCAAAATTGTAGCTGTTGAGCCTGCCGGATCTCCTGTTCTTTCAAAGGGCGAATCAGGACCTCATAAGATACAGGGAATAGGAGCAGGATTTGTTCCAAAAACACTGAATACAAAAATCTATGATGAAATTATTACTGTAGAGAATGAGGATGCATTTTCTGTTGGAAAAGAAATTGCTGTCACAGAAGGTGTTTTAGTTGGAATTTCATCTGGAGCAGCACTTCATGCAGCAACAGAACTTGCAAAACGTCCAGAAAACAAGGGAAAAGTGATCGTTGCGTTATTACCGGATACCGGAGACCGTTATTTATCAACACCATTATTTGCAGAAGAATAGAATGTATGTTAAAATGTGATGCGTAATTATTATGTTAGCAGACAGGCAGGTGCAGATGTGGGTACAATTATTGAAATTAAGGATCTTGAAAAAACATTTGTAGGAAAAGAAAACGTAGTAGAAGCATTGAAAGGAATTAACCTGGAAATAAATCAGGGAGATATTTTTGGAATTATCGGAATGAGTGGTGCTGGAAAGAGCACACTTGTCAGATGCTTGAATTTCTTGGAACGTCCTACAAAAGGAACCGTTATTATAGAGGGAAAGGATCTTTCTGAGCTGAACGAAGCAGAACTTCGCGAATTAAGACAGCAGGTATCCATGATATTTCAGCATTTCAATTTGCTGATGCAGCGTAATGTAGTAGATAATATCTGTTTTCCGTTGGAAATAGCAGGCGTTAAGAAGGCAGCAGCAAGAAAGCGGGCAATGGAGCTTTTGGAGATTGTAGGCTTGGCTGATAAGGCATCCGCATATCCGACACAGCTCTCCGGAGGACAGAAACAAAGAGTTGCAATTGCAAGAGCACTTGCAAATAATCCAAAGATTTTGTTGTGTGATGAAGCGACAAGCGCACTTGATCCACAGACGACACAGGCCATTTTGGAATTGCTGCAGCAAATTAACAAAGAATTTGGAATTACGATTGTGATTATTACGCATGAGATGCGAGTGGTTGAAGAAATCTGCTCACATGTTGCAATTATTGACGGCGGCGAGCTTGCCGAGCATGGAAGTGTGGAAGAGGTATTTTCCAGACCGAAGAGCAAAGCTGCAAAGCGACTTGTATATCAGTCTGACCACAGACATTCTATTATGGAAGGAAAGCATTGTATTCGTATTGTTTTTTCAGAAAACTCATCATTTGAGCCAGTAATCGCAAATATGGTTCTTGAATGTAAGGCACCTGTTAACATACTGCTTGCTGATACAAAGGATATTAATGGGATTGCACGTGGACAGATGATACTGCAGCTTCCAGAAGAGGAAGTGATTGCAGCAAAGATGATCGCCTTTTTGAAAGACAGAAAATTAACAGTAGAGGAGCTTGAGGATTATGTGGGATAATGACACGCTGATAATGCTTTTACAAGGAATCAGAGATACGCTGTATATGACAGTGACATCCACGCTGATGGCATATGTTTTAGGATTGCCGATGGGAATTCTACTGGTAATTACAAAGAAGGACGGTCTTAAGCCAATTGGATGGATTTATAAAGTGCTGGATATTATTGTGAATATTGTGAGATCTGTTCCATTTCTGATATTGATAATTACTGTAATTCCTCTTACCAAGCTGATAGTCGGACAGAGCTATGGACCGAGCGCAACAATTGTTCCACTTACGCTTGCCGCAGCACCATTTGTAGCGAGAATGGTTGAATCATCGCTTTTAGAAGTCGATCCGGGAGTAATCGAAGCTGCACAGAGTATGGGTGCCTCGACATTTACCATTGTCTGGAAGGTGCTTCTTGCAGAATCAAAAACCTCTCTAATTGTTGGAAGCACGATTGCAGTCGGTACAATTCTTGGCTACAGTGCAATGGCAGGAGCTGTTGGTGGCGGTGGACTTGGCGATATAGCGATTCGATATGGTTACTACCGGTACCAGACAGACATTATGCTTGTGACGGTTGTCTTACTTGTTGGACTGGTACAGATTTTACAATACATTGGTATGCGTGTATCCAAAAAGACGGATAAGCGAATTACATGCTGACTGATTAGGGTCAATTCTGTGAGAACAGATTTGAATAAATATGAGGAGAATTAGAGGAGGAAACTATTATGAAGAAATTAACAACAGTAGCAGCAGTACTTGCATTGACAGCAGGTGTACTGACTGGATGCGGACAGAGTGCAAGTGCACCGGCGAGCGCCGCTTCTACAGATGCAGCAGCAGAAGCAGAAACAGAAACAAAAGCAGAAGGCGGTGTCATTAAGGTGGCAGCTTCCGCAACACCACATGCAGAAATCCTTGAGCAGGTAAAGGATACACTTGCAGCAGAAGGATGGGATTTACAGGTTACAGTATTTGATGATTATGTACAGCCAAATCTTGTAGTAGAGAGTGGCGAGTTTGATGCGAACTATTTTCAGCATATTCCATATTTGAATGATTTTAACAAAGAGAATAATACGCATCTTGTACAGGCAGCACAGATTCATTATGAGCCGTTTGGTATTTATGCAGGTAAGTCTTCAGATCTTTCAGCAATTGCTGATGGAGCTAAGATTGCAGTACCAAATGACACGACAAATGAAGCAAGAGCACTTTTGCTTTTGCAGGATAATGGTTTGATTAAGCTGAAGGATGGTGTTGGCTTAGAGGCAACTGTAAAGGATATTGAAGAGAATGCAAAGAATATTGAGATTGTAGAACTGGAAGCAGCACAGGTACCTAAGGTTATCAGCGAAGTGGATTTTGTTGTTTTGAATGGTAACTACGCTATGGAAGCTGGACTCAGTGTTGGTAAGGATGCAGTAGCAGCTGAAAAAGCTGAATCAGAAGCAGCACAGACATATGCCAATATTCTTGTAGTAAAAGAAGGTAATGAGAATGCAGCCGGTGTACAGGCGCTTGTTAAGGCTTTGACATCAGATACAGTAAAGGATTATATCAACAATACTTATGATGGTGCAGTAGTACCCATTTTCTAAATGAAGGAATCATTAATACTTTTTAAGAGAAATGCTTATTCGCAAGGATAGGCATTTTTTTAATTGTATAGCAGTCTTTTATTAAACCACCTGCTATGCAGGTGTGTCCA
>CAZOHM010000004.1:0-24642 GCA_964579795.1 uncultured Lachnospiraceae bacterium
TGCTTGAAAAAATATCAAAAAACTCAAAAGTCGGTGTCTGAATATCCTGATAACCATATAAATGCAGCTTATCTAATAGCATACTTTGTAAATTCAGCTTCTTTGCATACTCACTTCCATAAATATCTCTTACACCTTCCGGGGTATGTAATAATTTCTTCTTCATATGAACTCCTCATGATATACTTTATTGTAGTAACGTGCTAATTTGCTACCATATTACCACAGCAGAATCATTATACTGGATAGATTCCTATCTTGTCAAATCCTTTATTAGAATTTATATGTGATTATTCTCGCATTTCTAAATCCTTTTTTACAGCATCTAAATAAGGAACCAGTATTCCATGTCTTACATCAAGAAGATAATCCTCTTCAATTTCATCATATTTAAAGCTTTTTCTGCCACCGTTTTCCTGTCTTTTCCAAAATTCCTTCAATTTACAAAATCGTAAATAATAGAATAAGTCTTTTGCAGAATAATAAATCAAGAAAAATGAAATGCCGCCCTGCTCCTCAAACGCTTCCATAAATTGAACCTGATGCTCATGAATATTTGCAAGAGCAAATGTATCCTTTGCACATTCCTTTGCATCAAAGCATATTGGAATTCCCTGTACTGCTCCTATATAGTCAACCGTACTTTTTTGTTCAAAATACGCAAGTGTAATGTGGCGATGATCCCTGTCTATATTAATTGGCGTAATCGGTGTTGGAATTTTCTGAATCAGCCCAAGCTTATTTTCCCGATATTTTTCGTTGGTACGATTAATTAGTTCTTCCAGTGTCGAACCTCTCAAGCCTCTGCTGTTCCATGTTGCCATTATACATCCTCTTCCTTTATTAAAATACTTTTGAATTGTTCCGGTAAATCAATAGTAAAGGTCTTACCAGATAAATCAGTTAGTTCTCCTGTTAATTCTGGCATTTGTATTCGGTATGCATGTAAGAGCTGTGATTGTATCGAATAATTTTCTTTATAATACCGATTAATTTCTTTGTTTCCGTATTTACTGTCTCCGATAATCGGCGCTCCAATCGAAGCAAGATGAGCTCTTATCTGATGTGTTTTTCCAGTAAGCAGTTCCACCTCCAAAAGTGTCAGCTTTCCAATGTTCTGAAGTGGTATATATTTTGTCTCAATTGGAGATATTTCCTGAGCATCTGTTGTTGTATCTGCCGGACGTTCTGAATAGACTGTCACCTTGTTCGTATGCTCATTCTTATATAAATATCCTTTCAGATATTGTTCTCTTTTCAAATCAGCTGCAACAATGCATTGATAATATTTATGAATGGTGCGATTCTTAAATGCAAGCGAAAGCTGTTGGGCAGCTATAAGCGTCTTTGCAAATATAATTAACCCGCTTGTGTTTCTATCCAGACGGTTACAAATAGAGGGTGTAAAACTATTGAGTTCCTCACTTGACAGCTGTCCGCTCTTTAACAGATAATCGAGACAATACTCATTTATTGAAATATCTGCATCAACTGCCTTTTGAGATAGTAATCCTGAAGGTTTATTAATCAACAGAATATTCTCATCCTCATAAACAATATCCAGTATAATAGCATTCTTCATCGGCAGCGGCTTCGGCTTCTTCTTTTCAGAGAACTTTTCAAATGTTTCATCAGAAAGAAATATTTTTATTTCATCTCCCGAAATAAGCAGTTCACGCCCTTCTGCTTTTTTCCCATTCAATGTGATATTCTTTTTTCGAAGCATTTTATATATGAATCCACTTGATGCTTTATTTAGATATTTGGCAAGAAGCTTATCCATGCGCTGACCTGCTTCATTTTTATTGACAATTATCTGTTTCATAGCGACACTGCCTTTATTGTACTGAAAATATCTTCTGCTGACTGATCAGTCTGTGCAGGAAAATTTTCCTTCATTTCACAAACTCTTTTCAAATATACATTTTCGTCTGAAAAAACTTTCACGGTAATATGTTCGCTTCCTGATTTTTCAAGTGTATCTCTTATATATTTTTCCAGTTTTTTAATTTCCTTGTCTTCTTTTTTGCAGAATGCACAAAGTGTATTGTCAACGCATACGATCAAAGGAACAAAATAAGCCTTTTCTGTTGTAGTCAGAACGGTTTCAAACAAAGCAGGCAGCGAACCTTTTGCATCACAATACTTCTCATAGGTTTCTTTTTTTATCGAACCAAAACGTAGAAACATAATCATATTTACCGCACTTTTGCTTGCCGGAAGAACACCAAGTATCGCAATGACTGTCCATAGATTTTTATTTGTTTGCATTGTAACATATCCAAGTATATATATTCCAATCGAAGCAGAAAATAAAATGATGGTTTTTATTATTTCGATTATTTTTTGATAATTCAGATATCCGTATTCACCTTTTTTTTTCATTCTATGCCTGTCTCCTCTCAAGCAGCTGAGCATAGTCTTCAATGTAATAATCCGCAAGCTCTTGTTTCTCCTGCAATTGATATATAGAATACTCATCTGCCACAGCACACACCTTCATACCTGCAGATTTTCCAGCCATAATTCCCTGTGTTAAATCTTCAAAAACAAGACAGTTTTCAGGCTTTTCTCCAAGCTTTTTTGCAGTGTTCAGATAAACATCCGGTGCAGGCTTTCCAACACCAACCTCACAGCCCGTCAAAATCACGTCAAAGTAATCAATGATACCCTTTTTCTTTAGTACAGCCTCTGTCAAAATGCGGGAATTACTAGTCGCAATCCCAATTTTAATATGCTTTTCTTTTAATAACTTCAAAAAATCAAGTACATGATGCTTTAAAGCAACCTCGTTTGCGTATTTATCGAATGCCATCTGATTCCATGTATCCATAATTTCTTTGAGAGAGGCCTCAATCTTAAATCTGTTCTTGAAGTATGCCGCAGTTTCATAAAAACTCTTCCCTTCTATATCCTGCTGTAAATCATTTGGTAATTCACAGTTAATAGAATGTAAATATATCCTGTCTATTGCTTTCCAAATCCACATGGAATCTACTAATGTTCCATCCAAATCAAATATGACTGCATGAATACCCTTTAACACAATTCATTTCCTCCTCTGTTAATTTTCGAAACTGCCCAGGCTTAAGAGATGGATCCAGTATAAGCTCACCCATAGATAGACGCTTTAAAAACATAACAGTATATCCTCTTTTCTGAAACATCCGCTTTATCTGATGATATCTGCCCTCTGTAATTGTAATTTCACAGGAATAATCCGGATATCTACTGATTTCCTTTATTGTAGCAGGAAGACAGGGTTTATCATCTCCAATATCTATCCCTGACTCCAATGCCTGAATGTCTGCTATTGTAAGCTGTTGATTAAGTACTGCCAGATACGTTTTGGAAACATGTTTTTTCGGTGAAAGCAATTCATGCGATAACAGCCCATCATTTGTAATAAGCATCAAACCTTCTGTATCTTTATCCAGTCTTCCGACAGGAAACAAATCTTTTGTACATACCCCTTCCAATAAATCGAGAACAGTCTGGCTTAAATTATCTTTTGTTGCACTCACACAGCCCTGTGGCTTATTAAGCATATAGTAAACATATTGTTCACATTGTATGTTCTGTTTGTCAAGTAATACCTGGTCTCTCTGAAGATTGATTTTATAACCAGCATCCTTGATAACCTGACCATTAACTATTACACGTCCTTTTTTAATATATTCTTTCACCTGACTTCTTGACCCAATTCCCTTGTCTGCAAGCAATTTATCCAATCTAACTTCGTTTGACATAATTCTCCCTGTTTCTAACCGCGAATGCTAGACCATTCTCCATTCCGGTCGATATTTGTTCTTTATGCTTCCAGCATTTACTCTTTTACCCCAGCCAAGTGCAAATCCATCTGTACATATTAACACATCTCCTTTTTCAAGACATGCCTCCTGCTCTGAGTAAAATATTGTCTCTCCTCTGAGATATCGATACACTCGATCATCTTCGATGCTTAAATTCAGAAAATTATGATAGGTATCCGGTGATAGTTGCATAGCCAATGCCTGACTTGGTTTAAAATTACCTTTCTTATCAAGTTCACCAAGCAGACTGCCGCTTCTCAGATATCGCAGCTGTCCACGATAGCTGTCCAAATAATCCCTTGGAAGTAAATACAGCATGTTATTTAGTCGCATTATCCTGTTTCTGTCAATTGAGTAGGAAATATTCAGGCAGAATTCATCAAAGGCTTTACTCTCAATCTTGCTTCCAATATTGCTATCCAAATGATTTTTTCTGACATATCGTTCATTTGCATTTACTGTAGCTGACTGTTTCTCATTTATCCCTTTTTTCAAAAGCGCCAAAAAATGTCCTTCCCCCTCCATCTTATGAGGAAATACACGTACACAGTCTTTCAAACCAAGATGACCGTTGCTAAATCCTTCATATGGTTCAATTTCTACAGTAGAAAGATCTGAATCAGCAGACAGCAGCGTTTTAATAACCTGCTCATCCTCCTTTTCAGAGAATGTACAGGTGGAATACAAAAGCATACCACCTTTTTTTAACATTTTTAAGGCAGACAGAACAATATCTGTTTGAAGTGGTGCATAATAGTCCGGTCCTCTTTGCATCCAGTCCTTTATTAACGCAGCATCCTTTCTGAACATTCCTTCTCCTGAACATGGTGCATCTACCAGTATTTTATCAAAGAATTCCGGGAATTTTTCTGCGAGCTTTTGTGGACTTTCAGCAGTTACATAAAATGAAGAAGCACCTTGAATTTCCAGATTTTTAAGCAATGCTTGTGCACGTGAAAAACTGATGTCATTTGCAACAAGGATTCCGTCTTCCGAAATCTTGGCTGCTAATTCTGTCGATTTTCCACCAGGTGCTGCACACAAATCCAGCACGCGGTCTCCCTGTTCAATGGGGAATCTGTCTGCCGGTAACATTGCACTCGGCTCCTGTAAATAGTATAGGCCTGCATAATAATATGGGTGTTTTGCAGGCTGTTCTTCTTTCTCATAAAAAAAGCCATTCTTTACATACGGAATTTTTGTAAGCTGAAATGGCGAACGATCCAAAAAATCCTCTACTGAAATCTTTGATGTATTTACTCGAAGCCCATATCTGCGCGGTTCAGACAGACATGCCTCATAGCTTCTGTATTCTTCATCGGATAATAACTGTTTCATGTTTTCTATGTATTTTTCAGGAAGCTGCATATTATCCTTTCTTCCGGTAATCCGGTCCACCTAATCAATATAAATAATTCAATTTGTTACTTTCTAAGTATCGTAAGACATAGTATGGATTAATAGAAATTTCATCGTGCTTCGAAGATTTTATATAAATACCAATATGAAGATGTACATCAAATTTACCAACAGTACCTTCTTCACCATATCCGCTATCTCCCATATATCCAAGGAGCTGTCCTGCACTGACATGACTACCCTCATTAAACTGCTCAGCGTATTCGTATAAATGTGCATAATAAAAATATGCTCCACTTGGTGAACGAATTCCAATTCGATACCCACCTTGTGGAAGCCATCCTATTTTTTCAACAACGCCGTCTGTCATGCTGATAATTGGATAATACCCGCGCTTATTTACAGCTGCCATCAAATCACAGCCCTCATGTCCACGCGTTCCACCATAGTTTCTTTCAAACTGCCATGAATTATCAAAGCTTATCTGTACGTCTGTATCTTTCACAGAAGCAGGAACCGGAAAATATTTTATATCCTTCCAGATTGCACACATCACATTTGAAATTTCTTCAAATTTCATATTACCCTGTAGGTTTTTCAGCATCTGAGCATACATGTTTTCCTGCTGTATCACATGTTCGGGTGTATCCAGGACGCCATTTTCATATAAAAAAGCGGCAGTGAGATATTTATATGGTTCTTCGTCTATGCGGAGTGCCTGTTCCATAAGCAGACTGTAACATTCCTCTGTAATCACATGTTCACGAAATGAACTGCTGCTGCAATAATCGGCGTCCAGCTTCATCGGTAATGCTTGTTCCAGCATGTGCATTTCCAACAAAACTACAAAAATTGCAAAAAAAAGAACATAAAAACACATTTTAAGAAAATTTATATTCTTCAATTTTCCCGCCTGTATTTTTTCTTATTTCATTTTATTTTATTTACAGTTTTCTAATACCTTTAATATATATTCCCAAGTATTTTTTACGGAACTAATACTCATTTTTTCACGTGGTGTATGAATATTTAAAATTGTTGGGCCAAATGATACAATATCAATTCCTTTAATCTTCTCAAAGAATATTCCACATTCCAAGCCGGCATGAATACCTGTCAGGAGAGGATTTCTTCCATAACACTGCTGATACGTTCTAAACATCAAATCACGAAGCGGTGAAGCTTCACGATATTCCCATGCAGGATAATCTGATTCAACTACATACTTCCCACCAATTGTTTCCGTCAGATATTTCATCTTATCACTGAGTGCCTGCTTCTCTGAGGATACAGAGCTTCTGACACTGATAATCAACTCAAATGCTTTTTCTGTCAGTCTCATAATACCTGCATTCGATGACGTCTGTACAAGATTATCTGCATCCGGACTCATTTTCTGGATACCATCAGGAATCGTCATGAGTAAAAATACCACTCTTTCCTTTGTCTTTGGTGTCAGAACATGCATGGTAGCTTTCTCCATGTTTTCACAATAAACCGTAATGTTTCTTTCTATTGTACGATACTCATTCTGAATAGTATTTTCGAATTCACTGATATAATCTTCTAATTTGGCAGAATCCTTTTCATGAACAAGAATTTCTGCCTTTGCTTCTCTTGGAATTGCATTATCCTGTAAACCACCCTTTAAATATGCAAGATCAAAATTAATTTTAGTCCCAATAAAGTGCAGAAGTCTTCCCATCAAAAGGTTTGCGTTTCCCCTATATTTATCAATCTCCGTACCAGAATGACCTCCCTGCAATCCACAAATCACAAGATTATACTTTATTCCCTGTTTTTCACAATATCTGACAGGAACTTCACAAGTAACCATTCTTCCGCCTGCACTGCTTGTTAGTAACTCACCTTCCGCTTCGTTGTCAATATTTAACATTTTCTTTGCATGTAGACAGGACATATCCAATTCTGATGCGCCTTTCATACCTATTTCTTCATCAATTGTCAAAACGGCTTCTATTGGTGGATGTTTTAATGTTTGATCCGAAAGAATTGCAAAAATATAGGCAACCGCTATTCCATCATCACCACCAAGAGTTGTCCCTTTTGCATAAATGAAATCATCCATAATTGCGAGATTTAATGGATCCTTATTGAAATCATGACGGCAGTCGAATTCGAAATCCTTTTCACATACCATGTCAAGATGTCCTTGTAAAATGATTGGTTCTGAATCTTCATAGCCCTCACTTCCCGGCTTGAAGATTATCACATTTCCATGTCCATCACGAATGTATTCCAGATTCTGCCTTTCAGCAAACATTTCACAGTATTCACTGATAGCCTCAGTATTTGATGAACCATGTGGTATTTGACATATCTGCTCAAAGTAAGTAAATACATTAGTCGGTTCCAAATTATTCAAAATTCCCATATTTCACATCCTCTTTCATATTGATTCATTTTAATTTTGTCATATCCATATATAAAAAGCAAGTTATGTTTTAAAAGAAAACATCATATGATTAAATATGAATAACGTATCCTTTCATCCGTTAAAGACCAAACTATATATAACTTTTATATTAATCTTTCTTGCTTGCCTTCTGTTTTTTTCAGTGCCAACACTTCAAGCTGCCAAACGAGGACTGCTATTATGGTTTTACATACTGCTTCCTACGTTACTGCCATATATGATAGCAATTAATATTCTGCTGTTTTTATTGCCAGTAAAGACCTCTTACTCTAAATTGTTTCTGATTCTTGGACCATTATGTGGATATCCCATGGGTGCAAAA
This sequence comes from uncultured Lachnospiraceae bacterium, assembly GCA_964579795.1. Lineage (GTDB taxonomy): Bacteria > Bacillota > Clostridia > Lachnospirales > Lachnospiraceae > JAEYFP01. The sequence continues at coordinate 7,931 of CAZOHM010000004.1, forward strand.
ATCTGTGCAAGTTTGCATTTAAATGGCCAGATTTCAAAAAAAGATGCAGAATACAGTTTGCCTGCTGTCAATATGCCAAGTCCAACTTATCTTCTTTCATATTTAGGTACACAGACACTGGAACCTTCTAAAACGATGCAGTATCTGTTCTGCCTCTATGCCCCCGTTTTGCTATATTCAATATTCATTTTCTTCAGACTACAGCTACAGGGTTCAATCATAACAAAGACATGCTCTGTTCAAGTGGAAAATGCCACTGTCTGTCCAATTCATGGTTCATTTGTTGATACCTGCATTATGGATGCATTTACAGCAATTACGAAGCTTGGTGGTTACATGATGATATTTTCTATTCTGTCAGATTTGATTGTTCAAATTTTTTCTCCGATTATTGGATTAACAGCCAGCCTCACTTGTGGAATCCTTGAAATAACAAACGGAACCGAATTAATCATCGGTTCCGAATTACCTTATCACATAAAGCGTCTGTCTATCCTGTCCCTGACTAGCTTTGGCGGAATATCCTGCATCTTTCAGACAAAAAGTATGCTTGTAAACACTGATATTTCCATAAAATACTATGTTTTTGCCAAAATACTGTTTGCTACTACAACTGCTATTCTGGCATGTTTATTTTTTTAGCATATCAAGACTAATCCCGCTGTCTGTACTACTTGTACCTCTTCTGGCAGCACTATCAGGTGTAATACCTTCCAATGAGGCAATTTCACTTTCAAGTTCTACTTGTGGGTAAAGTTCGGATCTGTTTTTTTCAATGACTGCTTCACATTCCTTTAGCTGTGAAACAAGTGCACCGTACTTTGCTTCTGCGGTATCAATTCCATGAGTCACAATGTTCTGTAATTCCGCAAGCATATCATCAGTATACTTCATTGATGACTGTCTAATACCATTTGCGTCCTCTGTTGCACTGTCAAGAATCTGCTGTGCCTGATTTACAGCCTGTTGAACAACTTCATTTGCCTGCGCATATGCCTGTTGCATTATCTCATGCTCATTAATCATATGATCAGTGTGAACCTGTGCTTCATTAATCAGTGCTTCTGCCTTTTCTCTGGCATCATTCAATATGGCTTCCTTATTACTGATTATTTTCTGATAACGCTTAATCTCATCAGGTGTCTTCATACGGAGTTCTCTAAGAAGCTCATCCATGTGTTCCTTATCAACAAGAATTTTGGAATTAGAAAGAGGCTGATACTTACAACTTTCAATAAAATCTTCGATTTCGTCAATAATCTGTTCTATTCTGCTGCTCATGTATATCTCTCCTCAGTTTACAATTAATCATGTCTAATACCATACTTCTGATATGTCAAATCCGCAATAAAAGGTGGCACAAACTTTGAAATATCACCACCAAAACTTGCAACTTCCTTAACAGTGGAAGAACTCAAATATGCAAATTCCAAACTTGTAGTCAAAAAGATAGTATCAACATTTTCAGCTAACTTCCGATTGGTCTGTGCAAGCTGAAGCTCATATTCAAAATCGGTAATTGCACGCAGTCCCCTTATTACTACATCTGCTTTTGCCTGTTTTGCATATTCAGCAAGCAGTCCTTCATAACTGCTCACAGAAACATTAGGAAGATCTTTTGTAACCTCTTTTAATATATTAACACGTTCCTCGACAGAAAACAACGGAGTTTTCACTTTGTTATTCAGTACACTTATTGTCAATTCATCGAAAATACTGGCTGCTCGCCTTATAATATCAATATGCCCAAACGTAACGGGATCAAAACTCCCCGGATATATTGCAGATTTCATTGTACATCCTCCCAACATTGTTTTCTCTTAATAAACACATGTGCATTTGATTTGTAGCATTTGTATTTAATTACTTCCATATTCAGCATGGAATCTTCAGAAACATAATCAAAATCTGTTTCAGTTGATGCTTCTACAACTATTAACGTATCCTCGTGAATTAAATCAGAAGAAGCTAGATAATACAAAACCTCTTTTTCTAAACCATGTCCATAAGGTGGATCCATAAAAATTACATCGAATTGAATTTTGTGCTCCATCTGTCTAAGTGCAGACATGACATCAGTCTGAAAAATCTGCGCCAGATTTTCCAGATGTGTTGTTTGAAGATTCGTCTCAATACACTTCAGTGCAGGTTTTGAACGTTCAACAAACACAGCTTTTTTTGCACCTCTGCTCAACGCCTCTATTCCTATTCCACCACTTCCACTGAACAAATCAAGAAAAACAGCATCACATATATATGGCATCAGCATATTAAATAATGTTTCTTTTATTTGATCAGACGTTGGTCTTGTCTCAATACCAGCTGGTGTAATTAATCTTAATCTTCTTGCGCTTCCAGCAATTACTCTCATTTATCCCCTTTCAAGCCCGAATTAAAGTCGTAGCTTCGTACCTTTTGAATCCCGCTTTCCAAGTTTCAGCTTGTTCAGCTCAACCTGTTTATTTCTTAATTCTATCGTTTTTTCAACACCATTCTTCAGAAAATATACTGCTTCCACTTCATCACCTGCGGTAAGCTTCATTCCGCGTACACCAACAGCTCCCTTTTTCTTGAGTGGTATCTCATCAAGCGTAAATTTCAAGAATAGTCCTTCTTTTGTCTGAAGTACAATGTTTTTCTGATCAATCAGTGGACAAATAGCAACCACCTCATCATTCTCAGAGAGACCAGTTGCTGCGACTGTTCTTTTTGTTACATCAAATTCAGTTCCAAACACCTGTTTCAGCATAGAATTTCTGGTTGCAAAAACAAGCTTCTGCATAACAAGATCCTTCAAAGAGCAAATATAGACAATCATCTCATCCTGACTGTTATAATTACTGACATTATCAACAGGAATACCTTTATCTCTGAATTTACCATATGGTAGATCCGTTACTTTTATTGTATGCATCTGTCCTTTATTTGTAAAGATACAAATACGGCCTGTGTTCATACATGAAAATACATACTTATTTTCTGCATCTGCCGCATCTTTATTCCTCTCGTAAGTCTGCATATCAATTGTTTTTGCATATCCAAATCGATCCATCATGAATATGACTTCCATTTCTTCGATTTTTTTCTCTTCAAAAACAATTTCAGCCGCGTTTTCTATTTTCGTTCTGCGTTCTCTTCCAAACTCTTTTTTATAAGAATCCAGTTCCTTTATGATCACCTTATCCATTGTTGCCGGATTAGTAAGAACATCCTTATAGAAACTGATATTCTTCAACGTTTCTTCATGTTCTTTTATAAGTGCCTGAACTTCCAAACCAATCAGCTTATATAAACGCATTTCCAAAATAGCTGTTGCCTGACGCTCCGAAAAGCGCAGCAAAGATGCTTCTTTTCTTGAAATACGGGTCTTAAAGTGAATTCCTTCTGTTTTCCCTTCCATCAAACAGGCTTTAGCAATTTTTACATCCTTTGAACCTCTTAATATTTCAATAATCAAATCAATAACATCACATGCTTTAATCAGACCTTCCTGGATTTCTTTTTTATCCAGTTCTTTGCTTAAAAGTGTGCGGTATTTTCTCGTTGCAATTTCACGCTGGAAAAGGACATGATGTCTAATAATTGCTTTTAATCCAAGTGTTTCCGGTCTGCCGTCTGCAACTGCAAGCATATTGACACCAAATGTATCTTCCAACTTAGTTTTTTTAATCAGCATGTTCTTAAGATTTTCTACATCTGCATCCTTCTTAAGCTCAATTACAATACGAATACCCTCTTTGGAAGATTGATTTGAGATGTCAACAATATCATTCGTTTTCTTTGTATCTATCAGGGCAACAATATCCATGAGAAATTTACTGATATTGGCTCCAATCATTGTATATGGTATTTCTGTAATTACAATGCGGTTTTTCCCTGCTTTACCCTTTTCTTCCTCAATTTTCCCTCTAATTTTGATTTTACCGACACCTGTTTCGTAAATTGCCAACAGTTCGCTTTTATTTGTTACGATTCCTCCTGTCGGAAAATCGGGTCCGGGAATATACTCCATCAGTTCTTCAGTTGTAATTTCCGGATTTTTCATATATGCCTTTACGCCATCTATTACTTCCACAAGGTTGTGTGGCGGCATACTGGTAGCCATTCCTACAGCAATACCTTCTGATCCGTTGATAAGCAGATTGGGTATTCTTGCCGGAAGTACTTCCGGTTCCTTTTCTGTTTCATCAAAATTAGGAACAAAATTCACAACATCCTTGTCAAGATCTGACAACATTGATTCCTGGGTTACCTTTTGCAGTCTGGCTTCTGTATAACGCATTGCAGCTGCACCATCTCCCTCTATTGAACCAAAGTTTCCATGACCGTCTACAAGCGGCATTCCTTTTTTAAAATCCTGAGACATTACAACAAGAGAATCATATATGGAACTGTCTCCATGTGGATGATATTTACCCATTGTGTCACCAACAATACGTGCTGATTTTCGATAAGGTCTGTCATATCTGATTCCAAGTTCATACATATCATACAATGTACGTCGTTGTACCGGTTTCAATCCATCCCGTACATCAGGAAGTGCACGTGAAATAATGACGCTCATTGCATAATCAATATATGATTTCTGCATCACGTCAGAAAATTCGGTTTTGATAATCTGTTCTTCTATTTGTTTTGTAGCCATAAGACTATGCCCCCTGTTTTCATTTACGATTTATCAAATATCCAGTTCTGCATCATGTGCATGCCTGTAAATAAATTCTCTTCTTGGCGGAACTTCTGTTCCCATCAGCATTTCAGTTGTTGTCGAGGCAAGTCTTGCATCTTCAATTTCTACCAATTTCAATCTTCGTGTCTGCGGATCAAGCGTTGTTTCCCACAGCTGATTTGCATCCATCTCACCAAGACCTTTATAGCGCTGCAGTGTAAAATTCTTATGCGAACGACGATACTGCATTAATGCTTTATCATCATACAAATATTCCTCTTCACCCTTCTGTGGTAACGCTTTATATAATGGCGGCATAGCAATATAAACATGTCCTTCATAAATCAGTTCAGGCATAAATCGATAGAATAAAGTTAATAAAAGTGTAGAAATATGTGCACCATCCACATCAGCATCTGCCATAATAATTATTTTGTCATAACGAAGCTTCGTAATATCAAAATCGTTGCCGTAACCTTCTGAAAATCCACAGCCAAACGCATTAATCATCGTTTTAATCTCAGCATTTGCGAGTACCTTATCAATACTTGCTTTTTCAACATTTAAAATTTTTCCTCTGATTGGTAAAATTGCCTGATAGTTTCTGTTTCTGGCCGTTTTTGCAGAGCCTCCTGCAGAATCTCCTTCGACAATAAAAATCTCACATTTACCGGCGTCCTTGCTTTCACAATTTGCAAGTTTTCCATTTGAATCAAATGAATACTTCTGACGTGTCAGCATATTCGTTTTGGCTTTTTCTTCAGACTTACGTATTTTTGCTGCCTTTTCTGCGCATGAAAGCACAGCTTTTAGTGTATCTAAATTTCTGTCAAAATAGCGAACAACTTCTTCTCCTGTAACCTTTCCTACAGATTTTGCTGCATCCTGATTATCCAGCTTTGTTTTTGTCTGCCCCTCAAAACGAGGACTCGGATGTTTAATTGAAACAACTGCTGTCATTCCGTTACGAATATCTGCGCCTGTAAAATTATTATCCTTTTCCTTTAGAATGTTTAATTCTCTGGAATAAGTATTCATGACATTGGTAAACATAGCCTTAAATCCTGTTAAATGTGTACCACCTTCTGCATTATAAATATTATTGCAGAAACCAAGCACATTTTCGTGAAACTCATTTACATATTGAAATGCCACTTCAACAGTAATCCCGTCCGCTTCACCTTTATAGTACGCCGGTTCATGAAGAACCTCTTTATTTTTATTCATGTCCTTTACAAAGCCAATAATTCCATCCTCTTCATGAAATTCAATCTGTTCCGGAATATCCTGACGATAATCTGTAAAATAAATTGTAAGATTTGGATTCAAATAAGCAGTCTCATGAAGTCTGCTCTTAATCTCTTCTTCTTTAAAGCGTGTTTTCTCAAAAATTGTATCATCCGGAAGGAAATTAACCTTTGTACCTGTATCTTTTGCCTTTCCAATTACAGGCAAAAGACCATTTTCCAATTCAAGTGTGGGAATTCCTTTGCTATATCTGTCATGATATATTTTCCCGTCCCTTTTGATTTCAATATCAAGATAAGATGACAATGCATTCACAACCGAAGAGCCTACACCATGCAGACCTCCGCTTGTCTTATATACAGAATCATCAAATTTGCCTCCCGCATGCAGTGTTGTAAAAACAAGTCGTTCTGCACTTACTCCCTTTGCATGCATTCCAACGGGAATGCCTCGACCATTATCGCTTACAGTCGCTGAGCCATCCTTCTCAAGTGTTACCCATATTTTGCTGCAGAATCCAGCAAGATGTTCGTCCACTGAATTATCTACAATTTCATACACCAGATGATTCAGTCCTTTTGATGTCACACTGCCAATATACATTCCGGGTCGTTTTCTGACAGCTTCCAGACCTTCCAGTACAGTAATACTGCTTGCATCATAGGTTGATTTTTTTGTCATTGCTTCGCTACCCCTTTTACTCCCTTTTTTACAAGAATACTCAAAAATACTCTTTCTTCCGTTCATTTTCAAATTTTCCCTGTTAAGTATAGCATAATCTCGGATTTTTTCAATAAAAAAACACTATTTGTTGTATTAATCCATTTCAGAATGTACAACCAATAGTGTTTTCAGCGAACGTTCCCATCTGTTTATTCATACATTTTTTAAGCAGCTGATGTTCTTCATATTCAAGTTTAGGATCCTCGTTAAGAAGTTTTCCTACACAATCAGCGGCTTCCTTTAATATAAGAGAATCATTAAATACATCACCTATTTTAAATTGCAGTTCTCCACTTTGCCTGATTCCAAACAAATCACCGGGTCCTCGCAGTTTCAAATCTTCAGATGCAATATAAAAGCCATCATTTGAATTTTTCAATGTTTCCAGTCGTTTCATCGTTTGTTTGTTCTGTTTGCAGCTCATAAAAATACAGTATGACTGTTTATCGCCACGTCCAATTCTGCCTCGCAGCTGATGAAGCTGTGCAAGACCAAAACGTTCCGCGTTTTCAATAAGCATAACACTTGCATTTGGAACATTTACACCAACCTCAACTACTGTTGTGGATACAAGTACATGGATATCATTTCGCAAAAATGCATCCATAACTGCTTTTTTCTCCATTGGCTTCATTTTCCCATGAAGATATGCAATCCTGACTTGTTCTGGCATCATTGCACGAAGCTTATCTGTATATGATATAACATCTTCGGCATCAAGTCCCTCACTCGTCTCTACCAATGGGCATATCACATATGCCTGTCGACCATCGCCAACCTCTTTTTCAATGAATTCATATGCTTTTTTTCTATAATCTTCATTCACTACACAGTTTTTTATTGGAAGTCTCCTTGCCGGAACTTCATCAATTACTGAAATATCAAGATCTCCATACAAAATAATTGCAAGTGTTCTTGGAATGGGTGTTGCACTCATAACAAGAACATGAGGCATATCCTCTCCTTTTGTTGCCAATGCTTCTCTTTGTCTCACTCCAAATCGATGCTGTTCATCTGTAATAACAAGAGCTAATGACGCATATGTTACTTTTTCCTGAATCAAAGCATGTGTACCAATAATAATCTGTACCTCATTATGCTCAATTTGAGCATATATCTCACGTTTTCTTGCTGCTGTCATCGAGCCAGTCAAAACAGCTGCCTTTAAGGGAATCCCATATGTCTTTAAAAGCTTCGTAACTAGCTCAAAATGCTGCATGGCAAGAATTTCTGTCGGTGCCATGAATGCACTCTGATATTGGCTGCAGCCTGTCATAATTGCAGCAAGAACAGCAATAATTGTTTTTCCGCTGCCTACATCCCCCTGAATAAGTCTGCTCATGGACTGATTTTTCATCAAATCATTTTCAACTTCGCTCCACACACGCTGCTGAGCATTTGTCAGTCGATATGGTAAACCCTCAATCAGACGTTTTGTTTCTGCAGATGGAAAAATTGTAAATTGATTTTTAGCACGACTATTATCAGCTTTCAGCAGCCGCAGCCGTAATATAAACAAAAAGAATTCATCAAAAACAAGACGACGTCTCGCTTCAAGCAATAAATCCTCATTTGTAGGAAAATGGATTTGGCTCAAGGCGTCTTGATATGAAATGTCTGATTGATTTGATGGATTATCTACAGAAAAATCCATATATTCAGGCAGTTCAACGCCTTCAAGTACTTGTTTGACAGACTTACAAATAGCCTGATTAGAAAGCCCTTTTGTCAAGGAATAGACTGGCTGCAATGTATTTTCCAATGATAGAAATTGTTCTTCAGTATAAATCAGAGCCTGTTCTACATGATAACAGGCTCCTTTTTTTTCTATTGTACCTTTAAAAATAAATGTTTTTCCGATAAGCAGACTTTTGGTCAAATATGGCATATGATACCAGACAGCTGTAACCACAGAATCTCCTGCTTTAAGTTTAGCTGTTACAATCTGAAGTTTCCCGGCTCTTCTCATCAGTGGCTGACTCATCACAGTTGCTTTAAAAAAGCAAACTTGTGAAACCAATTCATCACAAAGTATCTTTGCCGCTTCAAATTTCATATAGTCTCGCGGATAAAACAACAGTAAATCTTCAGTCGTATATAATCCAAGCTTATGATATAAATCAACCGTTTTTGGTCCAATTCCCTTTAAATTAATTAATTCTGTTTCCGGCTTCATATGCATCTGTTTATCAAACCCTACTCAACTGAAACAATATAGTAGTAAATTGGCTGTCCGCCCGCATGAATTTCCACATCACAATCTGGATATTTTTCTTCAATCGAAGCTGCAAAATCACCAGCCAGTTCTTCATCTACTTCATTTCCATAGTATATACTAATCAATTCAGCATCATCATCAACCATCTTGTCTATCATTTCCAAAGCAGTATCTTCTACAACATTTCCAACTGCAAGGATGTCATGATCACCGATACCCATGATATTTCCCTGTTTAATCTCAAGATCATTTATTACAGTATCACGTACCGCATAGGTCACCTGTCCTGTTTTTACTTTCTTGATTTCTTCATTCATGATGCTCTCATTTTCTTCTGAAGACTTGTCCGGCATAAAATTAATTAATGCTGTAATTCCCTGTGGTACAGTCTTAGTCGGTATCACAACTACTTCCTTACCTTCTAAAAGATACTGTGCCTGATTTGCTGCAAGAATAATATTTTTATTATTTGGCAAAATAAATACCGTCTTTGCATTAACCTGTTCAATTGCATTAACCATATCCTCAGTACTAGGATTCATTGTCTGACCACCTTCTATCAAGTAATCTACACCAAGACCCTTAAAAATTGCATCCATTCCTTCACCTACAGAAACAGCAATAAATCCTATTTCTTTTTCCGGCTCATTACTTGGCTTTTTAGAAGAGGAAGACTTTTCTATCTGTTCCTTTTTGACTTCCTGTGTAAGATCCTGTCCATTTGATTCGACTGTCTTTTCCTTCTCAGCCATTTTGAACAGCTTTTCCTGATGTTCCTCTCGCATATTGTCAATTTTCATATTTGTAAGAGCACCATAAGTCAATGCTTTCTGAATAGCAAGCCCCGGATCATTTGTATGCACATGGACTTTAACAATATCATCATCCGCAACACATACTATTGAATCACCAATAGATTCTAGAAATGTCTTAAAATCCTGCTCGTTTTTGGAATTAAACACTCTGTTCAACATAATAATGAATTCTGTACAGTATCCAAACTTAATCTCCAACTCTGCCTGAGCCTCAATTGTTCCAACTGTACTTTTTACACCGGTATCTGAAATTGTCAAATCAATTTCTTTTCCACAAAATTCATCAAATGCACCATGAAGTACTTCAACTAAGCCCTGTCCGCCTGAATCAACAACACCAGCCTGTTTTAATACCGGCAGCATCTCCGGTGTCTGGCTTAGTACATATTCCGCATGCTCAATAATCTGAGCAATAAAGTATTCCATATCTTCTGTTTGAGTCACAAGCTCCAGTGCTTTATCAGCAGCCCCCTTTGCAACAGTTAAAATGGTTCCCTCTTTTGGCTTCATAACTGCCTTGTATGCCGTTTCTGTTGCTTTCTGCATGGCATTTGCAAGTATCGTAATATCAATCTCATCATGTTCCTTAATGACCTTTGTAAACCCACGAAGAAGTTGTGAAAGAATAACGCCGGAGTTACCACGTGCCCCTCTAAGCGAACCAGAAGAAACAGCCTTTGCCAGCATCTCCATCGTTGGATTTTCAAGTGCTGTAACTTCTTTTGCTGCTGACATAATTGTTAATGTCATATTTGTTCCTGTGTCACCATCAGGTACCGGAAATACATTCAATTCATTAATCCATTCTTTCTTTGCCTCAAGGGTTTTTGCTCCGGCCAAAAACATCTTTGAAAATGTTTTGGCATCGATTTTATTCATACCCACTTCTACTTCCTCCTTAATCGATTACTCGAACACCTTCAACATAGATGTTTATTTTTTCAATGGAAAGTCCTGTAAACTCCTCGACTTTATATTTTACGTTGCTGACTAAATTATCAGCAACTGCCTGTATGCTTACACCATAAGCAACAATTACATGAAAATCTAAAGTAAGTTGATTATTATCAATCATAACATTAATTCCATGTGTAATGCTTTCCTTTTTCAAAAGCTTCACAAAGCCATCCTTCATATTTACAGAAGCCATCCCAACAATACCAAAACACTCAACTGCTACAGAGCCGGCGTACTGTGCTATTACTTCCGTATCTATACTGATGTTTCCTACCTGTGTATTCACATGACCCTTCATAGATATTCCTCCGTTCTCCTTTTGATCTTTTCACACCAATTTTAAGATTACAATATTGCAAATAAAATGTAAACACGAAAATGTCACATTTCAAACACAATTTCATCAAAGCATTATAATTATACACGTTTTCTAATTAAAAGAAAACCTTGAAATATATTTTTCTTTTTCAAATGTTTTACTTGCAATTAAAGGAAAGTTCTGATAGAATACATTTGTTGCGACTAAATTATGCAATCAATTTATGTATATAATTATGAAGTTAGAGGAGGTGCGATCAATGGCTAAGTGTGATATTTGTGGAAAAGGCGTTCATTTTGGCAATGCTGTAAGTCATTCTCATAGAAGATCCAACAGAATTTTCAATACTAATGTGAAGCGTGTGAAATGTAAGGTTAATGGCATACCAAAAAGACTTCATGTTTGTACACAGTGTTTAAAGTCAAATAAAGTAGAACGTGCATAGCATATAAAAAGCAGTCAAATTATTGACTGCTTTTTATATACCTTTTATTGATTATATATACAGTACAGATTATATCCCAAAATAAGCAATACTATCATAACAATCGATTCTACAAATGCATTTGGAATACAGAGCGATATGAGCATGCCAAATGCCATCATAAAAATCATCAGTCCCCATAGCTTCTTTTTTTGCATGCTCTTACCCTGCCATCACAGATACTTACAATTATTATATGCAGTTATCACTCATTTTCTACTAGTGCTTTCATTTCTTCTGTAACCTTTTCAATAATATCTTCTACAACTGTAGACTGTGCAGATATTTCTTCAGAACTTGCAGCAAGCGTAGCTGTTCTCTCATTTAATACATTCACACTGTCCATAAATTCCTTCGTTTCTGTTGACAAAGACTGAATTGCCGGATAAAGTTCAGCGCTTTGCTGTTTTCCATAAGAAACAGCATTTTTAGACTGTTCTGAAAGATCTCTTACACGGTTTGCAATTACCGTAAATCCTCTTCCTGCTTCTCCAGATCTTGCTGCCTCTATTCCTGCATTCAACGCAAGCATTCCTGTTTGTGAAGAAATCTTTATAATCGAATCATTAACCTCATCAAATCCATGTACAGAGTTTTCAACTTCCTTTAATGATTTCATTAGCAAATCACCATATTCAGTCAAAGAGCGCAGTTCCTGTGCCATTTCCGTTGTTTCTTCTGCCGATGCCTGATTACCACTTGCCAGCTCATTCATAGAAGCCTCAATTTGTCTGAAATCCTCAAAAATTACTGCAAATTTTTCTTTTTGTTCAGCAGCTTTTCTTTGAGTTTCCTCAGTCAATTCATTAATTCTTACTGTTTCAGATTCAAGGTTGTCTTTTAAATAATGAATACAGCTATTCTGTGTATTATATCCATTTGCAATTGCTTTCGCCATAACATTGCAGGAATCATAACCGCATGCACCACAATTAATATTTCTAGATTCCTGTGTTGTCTTATTCATCGAGCGGAAAATCTCATCAATACTATTTTGTGACACCTGTGGAACATGCATTGCTGCGTTAGTTCTATAAGTACATATAAAATCCTCCAGATTCAACGATTTAAACTGTTCATTCAAACGACTCAGGCGCTCTTTATAGTCTACACTTCTGTCCCACGGATTCTTTTTCTTATCCTTATCCTGACAGCTTTGCATTTTCTGCTTATGAATTTCAAATAAAATATCCTCATCATCTCTCTTGTCAGCTTCACATGCTGTTCCATAAATGCATCCCTTTGCACAGTTCAACGCATCTACCATAAACGGCAGCTGACTTCCTTTTTCTACTCTCTTTTCATAGTTTTCAAGAAAATGGTAAACATGATCAGGAGATTCTATCTGTCTGACAAATGCATCCTTTCCTATAAAGTGCTCTACATTTTCTTTTAATCCGCCTGGCATTGGATAAATTGACCCCAAACCATACTCTATTTCATCAGAAGCATTATAAGAATTAAGATTGATACCTTTTAGCTTACTAATTAATTTTTCAAAAGTAACATTATAGCTGATGATTCCTTTGTTTTCCGGTCGCATAATCTCGGATTTTTTAGCAATACACGGACTGATAAATGCAAGCTTATCAGATATTTTGGCATATTTCTTTGCATAAATTGCACCACACATCATAGGACTGTGAACAGGAACGAGTTTTGGTACAAGATGAGGCGCATATTTTTCAATATAATCTACAATTGCAGGACAAGGCTGTGAAATACCACCGATAAAATGATTTGATGTAATATAATTTAGATATGCCCATGTTGTGATATCTGCGCCAAAGCTGATACTGATAATTCTATTCACGCCAAGACTTTTTAGATACCCTAAGATATGACTGTATTCCTTCGGATAATTCACTGCAAAAGCCGGAGCCAACAAAAGACTGATTTTTTCGCCTTTTTTCAGATCATCAAAAAGCATTTCAGTATCATCTACATATTCACGAGCTCCATGATGACAAGTCTTAATACAGTTTCCGCAATGAATACACATATCTCCATCCACGTAGACCTTTGAAACGCCATCTTTCTCTTCTACATGATTTGCACTAAGTATTGGACATGCAGAAATACATCTGTTACATCCTTCACATATACTACTATTTGTTCTGATCAATCCTTCATTAAGCTTCATCTTTTGTCCTCCACTTGGGTTTGATTATTTTTTATCAAATGCAGCATCAACAACTTCTTCGTCTGAAATTTTTTCTTCTTTCTTTGAAACAAATTTATTTACTAAATCCGGAACCATATCAAGAATCTTTGTCATACTGTCCTGATTTTTTATATTAACAAGTCTTGTAGTCCCATTTTGAATCACAAGCACAGCACTCGGCGACATTTTTCCGCTCAATCCTCCGGCGCCATTATCTTTCTTATCATTTTTAAACTCTCCTGCACCAACGCCAAAAGAAACATCAACAAACGGAACAATAATTGTATTATCAATCTTTGTAGCCTCTCCTACAACAGTCTTCGTAGATAAGAAACCATCCATTCCTTTTATCAGTGATTCCACTACATCATTAAATTTCCCTTCAGCCATCATTCATCCTCCTTTTTTAATTTATGCATCATACGCCTAATGTCTTTATTAAAATATATTTTCCATGCTACCTTCAGCATAACAAAAGCAGTAATATGTCCTTTTAAGTATAAGTCTCCTTCTAATATGGAATCATCAAATTCAGGTTCAACCTTCAATTTTCCTTCAAACAAAGGGAAAATAATTCCAAGAGCAGCCAGTAACTGTCCTGTCGCAGCAGGATCTCCCATACCAATATGAATCCTTGCATGAAATTTTCGCGGTCGAATATGATGAAATATTATACCAAACTGATCAATACAAAGTCGAAATGCTTTTTGATTACGTTCATCTTCAAAAAAATCAATATAATAATCAATATTATCTTTCATTTGAACTATTTTTTCCAAAAAAGAACGAATTTTATTTCGAAAATCTTTTATTAACCAAACAATCCTGTAAAAAAACTCCTTGCATTTTGAGATGAAAGAAATTGATTCATCAGCTGCATTCTTTGGTGAATCAATTGTATCAGGCTGATTTATCTTCTGTTCTGAATTATTACTTGTATCTGGCTGTTTCTCAATTAACTCAATTTCTTCTGAATCAGAATCATGTAGTGTCACTTTTCTGCTTTCAGATTTAGTTTCCTTTTCATTTTTGCGTGCTTTTTTCTTTCTTTCTCCCAAATGCAATCGAATGCCAAACAATCGTAGTATTGTCTGAAATTCTCCATCTTGAAAAAAAGCCGATATACTCACAATATGAAGAAGCCACGTTATTTTTGCCTGTGCAAACAGTTCCTCTGGTTCCTCATTTTTTCTGGCCGTCAGTCTATATCTGACCGGAACAAAGAGAATGACACAAAGTACAAGCACAAGAAATCCAAGTATGCACAACAAAACAATTCCAATTATTTTTAAAATTAATAAAATCACATTCAGCATTTCTGCCTCAATTCTATCTGTTTATTATTCACTGCAATCCACATTAAAATAACTTCGTATGCTTTCGTAGCTGCCGGTTTTCTTACTGCAAACCTCTATCATCTGCTTTACAAGCTGTATTGCTGCCTTTTTGTTTTCTGCAATACCTACTATCAGATAATTACGCTTTCTAAAATAACGCTGTTTAAATACAGACGCAGGATATATTTCAAACAATTCATATGCATTGGGAGAAATCGTGATAATTTGCGTACTCACCATACCAGCACCCGCCGCAAGCTTCCATTTAATCCTGTCTGCTTTCTTTTTCGTTTTATCAGTCAGAAATAATACAGGATAATACTTAATCATAAACTACCTCATTAATCTCATACTGAATATTTCATTTCATTTATACAAAATCATTATCTAGTATACCATATCGAAAATTAAATTTGTATAATTTTTTCATTTTTATATATTAAATTTGAATTTAATTGACAATCTCTTTTGAAATTTTTATACTGAACATATAGAGGGGGTGCCTTTTAATGGAAATGCTTGCTACAGTCGCATTACAACCGGGTATGGAAATTGCTGAGGATGTTTTGGACTACAAAGGGAAAGTAATTATCAGAAAAAACACAGTACTGGATATATTTTTAATACAAAAGCTTACAGTCAATGCAGTCAATTGTGTTAACATCAAAGAGCCTGAAGACTATATTTCCACATATTTTCAAAAAATAAAGGTCAGTAAAACATTTAAACAATTTGAAGAGCTTTATTTTGCCAACTTTACTGCTTATAAGGTTTCGCTGGAATCCTTTATTTTTAAAAGGGTTCCAATGAATAACAATGATTTGCTCAAGATTATTTCTAACATCATTGATCCATTCAAGCATAGTAAAACAACTATTCTGGATATGCTTAGTGTTCTCCAGACAGAAGACAAAGATATTCTTATTGCTCACGGACTGAATGTAGCATTAATATGCAAATATACAGGCAAATGGTTCAAGCTTACAGACGAAGAAATTAATACACTCATTCTGTGTGGTTTTTATTATGATATTGGCAAATTCAAATTGCCACTTGAAATCATTCGTAAACCAGGAAAATTGACTGCTGATGAATTTGACATTATGAAAACGCATCCTGTTCATGGTTATAATCTGATTCAGCATCTACAGATTAACGATAATATAAAGCTCGCAACACTAATGCATCACGAACGTTGTGACGGAAGTGGTTATCCACAGCAGCTGCAAAATGAACGTATTAATCAATTTGCTAAAATTATATCCATATTGGATGCCTATGAAGCAATGGCATCTTTTCGCTCCTACCGTGCTCCGCTTTGTCCTTTTAAGGTAATTGATATTTTTGAAAAAGACGGACTTGGAAAATATGATGTGGCATACTATTTGACTTTTTTGGAGCGTATGGTTGAGGAATATATCGGTAAAGAGGTTATGCTGAATGATGGAACCGAATGTGTGGTTTTACTGATTAACAAACAGACGCTTTCTCGTCCAATGGTAAAGTCCAAGGATGGGTATATAGATTTATCAAAAGATAAATCGCGCCATATAGAAGCTCTTATTTAATTACTTTAATTACTAAAAAACAAGCAGAAGTAATATTCTGCTTGTTTTTTAGTAACAATTTCTCGTTCCCCATAAGTTACTTTTCTTCATATGAAGATACTCATCATATCCTTTTTCAAGAATCTGTCGTTCATTCGCAAATTTAAGCAAATGATACGCTTCGTGATATTTATAATATCCCGAATCAATAAAATATTCCTCACGCTGTGG
>CAZOHM010000004.1:24652-34400 GCA_964579795.1 uncultured Lachnospiraceae bacterium
TACTGTAATAACTGTCTGCCATCATCAGATACCAATGAACATCCTTTTCCACAGTATCTTCCGGAACAGAAAACGTATACTGGCTTTTTCCAATATACTTGATAATGGATGCCTGTACTCCTGTTTCCTCCATTACCTCTCTTAAAGCAGTTTCTTTATATTCTTCCTTTTCTTCTACAGTTCCCTTTGGCAATACCCAGCCTTCATATTTGTTTCTGAAGTTCTTATATAAAAGTAAAATCTTGCCTCGAAAAATCACCACACCGCCACAGCTCGTTGCTTCAATCATTGCAATCCTCCTGTTCTGGTGGGTTATAGCCGTTTCTATAACTGCAACAAGTATATCATTATTTGAAATACGCGTCAAATACACGTTTGGCAATAGGTACTGCATAATCTCCGCCAGAGCCAGCACCCTCCAAAATAACCGTTACAGCGATTTCAGGATCCGATACAGGTGCAAAGCCTGTGAACCATGCATGACTTTCCGTTTTATCAGAGCTATATTCCGCAGAACCGGTTTTTCCAGCAGCAACGTAACCAACCGTATCCTTAGCCTTCGTCGCTGTTCCGTTTTGAACAACCTCAGCCATCAGCTCCTGCATTTTTTGTGCATAACCTGACTCCATAAGCCGGCCATACTGTTTGGATGCAGTTGTCTTAATTACATCCCCATTATCATTTTCAACGTTTGAGATTACATATGGCTTCATCAATATTCCATCATTCGCAATGGCTGCAGTTATTAAATTCATGTGCAGCGGTGTAACCTGCGTTTTTCCCTGACCTATTCCCGTCTGCATTACTTCATCAGTATCTGAGGTTACGGAAATTGGCACATAACTTTCTTTGTATGAATAAGGTACTGGAAGCGCTCCGTTGAACAGAAGCTCCTTACATGTCTTTTGAAATTCTTTTTTATTTAATTGCATACTAATATTGGCAAATGAAGAATTACATGATTTTGCAAATGAACTGACAAAATCAACATGACCATGACTCTGTCCATGATAGCAGTTAATAACCAGGTCTCCTGTTTTAAAACTACCATTACAATCAAAAGAATAGTTTGAATAATCACTGTTTTCTTTTAAATATTCCAGTGACGTCACAATTTTAAATGTTGAACCAGGTGGATAAAGTCCTTGTGTTGCACGATTTAATAAAACACTTTCTTTGGAATCAGCATTTACTTCATCCCATATTGCATTAATCTGGTTTGGGTCAAAATCTGGTTTTGAAACAAGCGCAAGTATCTCTCCTGTTTTTACATTTGTAACTACTACTGCCCCTTTATACACGCCCATTGCATCACTTGCAGTCTGTTGTAATCCTATATCCAATGTCGTAATTACATGGTCTCCCTTGTTCTTTTTTTCCCCAATATCGTTTTTAACACGTTCTCCAATAAAAGCATTAGAAGTCAATAACGTAAAATTCGAGATAGACTCTACTCCTGTCTTTCCATGTGTTGAATATCCTACTGCATGAGCAAACAATTGATTATATGGATAACTTCTTGTTTCCGTTCCATCTGCTGCTGTCTCTGTTTTTGCCAAAACCTTCCTGTCTCTTGACAATATTTCTCCACGTACGACTTTTTTTGCAAGAAGATCCTGCCTTGTATTGTATGAGTTATTAATTAGATCTGCACTCTTAAACTGAGTAAAATACATTAGATATCCAATTAATGCAAGAAAAAGACCAACAAAAATATATGTCAGATTTCCAATTTCTTGATTTTCATTTTTCCTTATTTTCTTTCTTTTTTCTTTTCTAAAAAACATTCTTTTCATCCATTTCTATACAATTATCGTTTGGAATTTTTAACACTCATATCATCTTTAACCGTAATATA
This sequence comes from uncultured Lachnospiraceae bacterium, assembly GCA_964579795.1. GTDB lineage: Bacteria > Bacillota > Clostridia > Lachnospirales > Lachnospiraceae > JAEYFP01. Next base: position 26,511 of record CAZOHM010000004.1, read on the forward strand.
TAGTCCCTGTATAACAGCAAACATAACTAATGAAACAATCACGGAGCTTCCGCCATAACTTACAAGTGGTAACGTCACACCTGTCAGGGGAATGAATTTGGTCACTCCGCCAATGGTCAGGAAAACCTGGAATCCATAAATAACTGCAAGTCCCACAGCGACAAGCTTATAGTAATTGTTTTTAAAGCGCATGGAAATATTCATAAACATTACAAAACAGCTTACACAAACCAGAATCAGACACATGCCAAAAATAACACCAAACTCTTCTGTAATAGCCGAGAAAATAAAATCCGCTTCTACAACAGGAATCTTGTTAGGTGCACCCTGTCCAATTCCCATACCAAACCAGCTTCCTGTTCCAATCGCAAATAATGATTGTGATATCTGAAACCCTGCCTCTTCTATCGTTCCGATTGGATCTTTCCAAGCCTTTACTCTGACCCGTACATGCGCAAACAGCTTGTAACCAATTACTGCAGCTCCTGTCCCAAACGCAAAGCCCAGTATAAAATAACCAATTTTTCGAGTTGCAACATAAAGCATAGCTATATAGACCACAAAGAATATAACTGCACTACCCAAATCTTTCGAGAAAACAAGTATAATAACATGGATTCCTGCAACAAACGCACTGATTAGAACTTGTTTAAAGCTGGAAGCTTCTTTTAGCAGCCCCGCTATTGCAAAAACAAAAATGATTTTTACAAACTCTGACGGCTGAAATGTATGATTGGCTATCGTCACATTCAGCTTGGAACCATTTACCACTCTTGAAAAAAGCATGACTCCTGCAAGTGCTCCAATCCCAAGAAGTGCGTATAACCATGTAAAGCACAAAAGATGTCTGAACTTTTTCAATAAGAATGGAATACACATTGTCACAGCCAGTGACACCACTGCTATTGCAAATTGTCGAATTGCTTTATCATAGGAAAGACGAGTCAAAATAATAAATCCAACAGTCAAAAGCATACACATATTGTTAACAATAAGTTTATTAGCATTCGGATATATTACGCGATACAGTACTATCACACCAAACAGCGTAATCTGCTGAATCGCATAAAACAAAATCAGTCTACTGTCCTTCATTTCAAGACATAATGCAACAAAAGAAATAAAGTGTATACAGAACATCCCAATATTTTGTCTAATATATATCCCATTCCTTCGTTCTTCATCTGCATACCGAAATATGCTGAAACACTCAAATGTATATATTGCCATAAAGATAATAATAAAATATTTTGATAACTCAATAATAATATTTGCCATAAACCTAATCGACTCCCCTGTTTAAATGTCCCCTCGTAAATTCTTTAAACGGTATACGAATATCATTCAATTGCTTCATTGAAAACATCCCATAATAGAACTTCAGAATATCTTTTATTTCAGAATCGGTTTCTATTGTAAACTGCAGCCTGACATTAGCCGGACATAACTGGTCAATCAATGCTTTTTCACCATGCAGAGATAATGGTACACTGTTCCAAATTATATTACAGCACTCACCGCATTCGCTCTGTACTGGAAATACAGTTTCATATCGATCTGTCATATTGTATATTTCACTTCTTTTATTACATTTTTGAAGAGTTTTCTTTAAGCATTGTGCTGAAACCATCATCGGAAGACGCCCATATATAATCAGTTCCTCATGTTTTACATCAGCAGAACGTTTCAACAGTTCTTTTTTATTTAGTTCTACCGGAACAGTTGTCCTGCTGCATCCAAGCGATTTCAACATATTTACAGATTCATTATTAACTGCGTACAGATGCAAATCAGCAATTATTTCTTTTTGAAAGCAACAAGATTTCAAAAAATGAAGACTTTCATAATTTGAAACAAGTATCCCGTCAAGATTTATGCACTTTACAAGAGAACACAATTGCGGGTTTCTTTTAAAATATGAATTTCTGACAACATGCGGTAGTCGAATATATATTTTTTTTCCTGCTGTATGAGCACTGTTTGCAAGTATTTCAAATTTTTTCTGTTCATTTTTACTATGTGAACTATCAGTGCTCAGATCAAGCATACCGACTGGCACTGAAATAATATCTGTAAACGGACTGTCCAATACTGCATTAAACTGATTAAAACTAGATACAGCACAATGAATAACCGGTTTATCCTGACTAACCTTATCAAATGAAGTGCTATTTATTTCCGGTAATTCTGCTATCATGCCTTTAGTTCGTTTATATGGTAAAAGAAGTTTATTACTTAATATATCCAAAGCATTTCGTCTAAGTTCATTCAGCTGTCCAACCGGAACAAACACATCCTGATCCATTTCAATTTTGAGTTCAGTTATTTCAAAATATGTTCCACCTGTCTTCTTTAACTGTTTTTCAACTGCATCTTTTGATAATGGCTGCTTATTTGCCTTTGCTACCACTTGCCCCTGTACACCGATTTTTTTCTCATTCAATTCTAATATCAGTTCTGCCGGTCTATCCTTTTTCAGATTAACTTCTGCATTCAAAAACAGTTTTGGCTCTTTTCCTGCATATAATTCAAATGCAGCCAGTCTTTCCGCTTCATCAGCTGTCTGATATCCCGGCTTATCAATAGTAATCATCGATCTACCATTATGATTATAATAATACCCTTGACTGTTTCCGCTCCGCGTATATAAATTCAAAAGCATTTTTAAGTCTCTTGGGTCTATGATGTATTCCTGATCTGGATTACTTAAATATTGATCTATGTATTTTCGATAGATACCCGTAACACCAGCAACATATTGTGGATTTTTCATACGACCTTCTATTTTGAAAGACATAATTCCTGAATCAATCAGTTGTGGAAGAATTTCAAGTGTACAAATGTCCTTTGCGCTTAACAGATATTGTCCATTATACGGAAGTCTGCAAGGCTGTGCACACCGGCCCCGATTCCCGCTTCTGTCTCCAAGCATACTGGAAAAAAGACATTTTCCTGAATAACTATAGCAAAGTGCCCCATGAATGAAACATTCCAATTCCATTCCTGTCTTTTTATAAATATGGGAAATCTCTTCTAATGACAATTCTCTTGCAAGAACTGTACGTTGAACGCCCATCTCCTTTAACAGAAGAACACCCTCCGTATCAGTAATTGCCATTTGTGTACTCGCATGGATTGGTAATTTGGGAAAAACTTTTCTTAAATACGAAATCACACCTATATCCTGTACAATCACAGCATCCAATCCTGCTAAATACAACGATTCCAGATAGGCTTTTATTTCAGAAATCTCATTGTTCTTAAATACAGTGTTAACAGTTAAAAACACTTTTTTTCCAAATGCATGTGCATAATCAATTGCTTTTAGCAGCTCATCTTCTGAGAAGTTTTGCGCGTAAGCTCTTGCACCGAACTGATTTCCTCCAAGATACACAGCATCTGCTCCTGTATTTATAGCTGCTTGAAAGCATTCATAATCTCCTGCCGGTGATAATAATTCTATTTTTTTTTCACTCATTTTCCGACCTTCTTTCAGCTATCTGTCCAAGCAGGATACTATACTTTGCAGTTTGCATTTTGGTTATACTCGTTAAAAAGGCTGTCAACATTTTGACAGCCTTTTGTATCATTTCTTTCTATCACTAATATCACTCTGATAGCTCCGAATCATTTTTTCTTTGCTTTCAAGCTTAATCTGCGAAGCAATCAACTCATGCTTTAAATCATATAATTCCTTGTCTTTTGCCTCAATTTCTTCTTCCATTGTCTCAATTTGCTTTTTGGCTTTGAAATAATCATCTGCAACATTTAACTGTAATAAAACACTTTGCATATCTAGTGGTTGTCTCCGAAAAGAATCAACCTTATTATACTCTGCAATTTTATTATTAATATAAGATGCCACCTTCTGTAAATACTCTTCGCTTTCATACCCACACAAAGTAATCACTTTTCCACCGATGATTACCTCGGTATCATTTTTCGAAGCCATACGTTACTTCCCCCATTGCATAAATTTCGTCTCCAATACAAGCTGCACTTAACTCCCACACTTAATTATAACAAATATTAGAAATAAAACAACCTTTTTCATTGAGTTTTTGTTACGGGATATCCCAGTCCAAAATGTGTATAAGCGGTTTCTGTTGCAACACGTCCTCTCGGGGTTCTGTTTAAAAATCCATTCTGTATCAGGTATGGTTCGTATACATCCTCAATTGTCCCTGAATCCTCTCCAATTGCAGCCGCAATTGTGTCTAGTCCTACTGGTCCACCGGAGAATTTGTGAATCATTGTCATCAACAAATTTCTATCTACACTGTCAAGTCCCATTTTATCTACATCCATCAAATCCAGTGTCTGGACAGCCACATCATATGTGATTACACCAGCAAAGCGTACTTGTGCATAATCTCTGACACGTTTTAATAAACGATTCGCCAGTCTTGGTGTTCCTCTGCTTCTCCTGGCAAGTTCCATTGCACCGGTCTTTTCAATTTCAACATTCAACACCTTTGCTGAATGCTGAATGATTGTACATAATTCTTCATTTGTATAAAATTCCAGTCTGTGGATTACGCCAAAACGGTCTCTAAGTGGTGCTGTCAACAAACCGGCACGAGTAGTTGCACCAACAAGCGTAAACTTTGGAAGTTCAAGACGTATGGAACGTGCAGATGCTCCTTTTCCTATCATAATATCAATCGCATAATCCTCCATCGCAGGATAAAGAACTTCCTCCACCTGGCGGTTTAATCGATGTATCTCATCAACAAACAGTAAATCTCCCTCTTGAAGATTATTAAGAATTGCAGCCATTTCTCCCGGTTTTTCAATTGCAGGACCAGATGTTGTCTTCATATGAACGCCCATTTCATTTGCAATAATACCGGCAAGTGTTGTCTTTCCAAGTCCAGGAGGTCCATAAAACAACACATGATCCAATTGTTCATTTCTTTCTTTGGCAGCTTCAATATATACCTTCAAATTTTGCTTTGCTTTTTCCTGTCCAATATAATCTGACAGATTTTGAGGACGCAGACTTCCCTCTATTTTAATATCTTCTTCAGTCAAATTTGTCTCTATCATTCTTTTCGGCATAAATTGTCTCCTCTACATCTTTTTCAATGCCTGTTTTAATACATATTCAACATCATCATGCTCTGAGATTGTAATCTGCTTCACTGCACGCAGTGCATCAGACGCAGAATATCCAAGTATTGTCAAAGCTTCAACAGCTTCATTTCTGACACCAGTCATTGTATTTTCCTGTTGATTTTTTGTGTTTTCAAGTTTTTGTTCAAAAGCATCCTCCAGAGAGACCTTATCCTTCAAATCAATAATCAATCTTTGTGCTGTTTTGGCGCCTATCCCGGGTGCTTTTGCTATTGACTTTGCGTCAGCCGACAGAATTGCAAAACGTAAATCATCAGTAGTCATTACCGATAAAACAGCAAGTGCACCTTTTGGACCAATTCCGTTCACCTGAATAAGTAATTTAAAAAAATCCAAATCATCCTTTGTCAGGAATCCATACAGCAGCATGGCATCCTCACGAACATTTAGGTATGTGTAAACCTTTATTTCGTTTCCAATTCCATCAAGGCATGCCAGTGCACTTTCTGACATTTTAATATTATATCCTATACCACCCACTTCAAGTGTTATCTGTTCCTCATAAATACCTGTAATCTCTCCCTTTAAATATCCAATCATATACTTCCCTCCAAGCGTTTAAAAATCAGCTCTGTCACTATCCCAATCAAAAATCCTGTTACTATCCCAGCTATGAGCAATATTGGTCCATAAAACACGAGTTTCAGTTCCTTGACAATAAATGCTGCCAGAAAAAGCTGACCCATATTATGCAATATTCCACCTAAAATACTGACTCCAACCATACCAAATATCATTCTATACCGAAAGAAGCTCATTCCTATAAGGCTAAGGATTCCACCTGACAGACTATACAATATTCCATATACATTCCCAAACAGTAACCCAATCACAACTACTCTGACAAGCATAACTGTTCCTGCTTCACGCCAGCCAAATAAATATAGTACAAGGACTGTCATAATATTAGCTATTCCAAGCTTTATTCCAGGAATACCAATATGAAAAGGGAACAGTACCTCTACATATCCGAATATAATTGCCAATGCTGCAAGCAGTCCAAGGCAGGCTATCTTTTTTGTTTCATTTTGACCTTGCTTCATCATACTCGTCCTTTGTTAGTCAATTTGTCACTGCATCGTATTCCATAGCTAAACCACCATCAACTTTAATTACAACGCGATTTGGTAAACAGACTATCGTCTCACCTGATTTACTGACAGCACGCTGATATACACACTGTTTGTCCGGGCATGATGCTTCTGTCATCGTCGCATGTTCATCTTTAATAGTAAGTACATTTGTCCCACCGTCAATTCCATTGATTAATATAGATTGTTCTTCCTCAAGAGAATAGGTACCTGTTAATTTACCATCAACATATACACAGACTACTCCACCTTTTTGCTGCCCAAATTGCAAAACAAGCAGCCAGACAATTGCTACTGCAAAAGCTGTTCCTGCCAGGATAAAATCATTTCGTTTCATATTTAATGTCATTTGGTCATGTCCTTTATCTGCATAGCTATCTATACATTTTACCAATATCAGTTTATCACACTCGAACGTATGTTTCAAGTAAAAAAGCTATCTGCTGTATGAACAACAGATAGCTTAACTTCATTCACCCTAAATTACTTTTTTGAATTAATATAGTTCACAAGACCCTCTGCGGTAATAATTTTCTGCATGAATTCCGGAAAAGGCTGTCCCTGAAAAGATGTTCCCTTAGTACGGTTATATATCATACCATTGTCAAAATCCACTTCCACCTCATCACCTGCAGCAATTCCTTCTGTTGCTTCTTTGCACTCAATAATCGGAAGACCAATATTAATTGCATTTCTATAAAAAATACGTGCAAATGTTTCTGCGATAACGCAGCTGACTCCTGCTACCTTTATCACAAGTGGTGCATGCTCTCTTGAAGAACCACAGCCAAAATTCTTTCCAGCAATAATTAGATCTCCCTTTTTTACTTGACCCACAAAGTTTGCATCAATATCCTCCATACAATGCTCTGCAAGTTCCTCCTTATCTTGTATTGCAAGGTATCTTGCAGGAATAATCACATCTGTATCTACATTGTCGCCATATTTAAAGGCTTTTCCTTTTGCGTTCATTTAGTTTCTCCTCCTATTCTGTCGGTGCACAAATATATCCAGTCAATGCGCTTGCTGCCGCTACAGCCGGGCTGGAAAGATATACCTCTGAGTCAACATGCCCCATTCTGCCTACAAAATTTCGATTTGTCGTTGAAATACAGCGTTCGTTTGCAGCAAGAATTCCCATGTATCCCCCAAGACACGGTCCACATGTAGGTGTTGAAACAACCGCACCTGCTTCAATAAATATTTTCAAAAGACCTTCTTCCATAGCTTGAAGATAGATTGCCTGTGTCGCCGGAATCACAATACAACGTACATTCTTTGCAATTTTCTTTCCTTTTAAAATTTTTGCAGCTATTCTCAAATCATCCAATCTTCCATTTGTACATGAACCAATTACAGATTGATCAATTTTAACCGGTTCCTTTATTTCATCAACAGTTTTTGTGTTTTCCGGAAGATGTGGAAATGCAACTGTAGATTTTAAAGTGGATAAATCTATTGTATATTCCTCATCATACACTGCGTTCTCGTCTGCTTCAAATACTTTATAAGGACGCTTTCCATGAGATTTCATATAGGCTTCTGTCTGCTCGTCTACAGGGAATATTCCATTCTTTCCACCAGCCTCAATCGCCATATTGGCAATTGTAAAACGGTCGTCCATTGATAGATTTTCAATGCCTTTTCCAGTAAATTCCATTGA
>CAZOHM010000004.1:34410-37181 GCA_964579795.1 uncultured Lachnospiraceae bacterium
ACTTGGACGGTTTACCGATAATATTAAATTTAATAGCTCCCGGAACCTTAAACCATGCTTTTCCTGTTACCATTCCGGCTGCCATATCAGTGCTTCCTACACCAGTTGAGAATGCCCCAAGTGCACCATATGTACATGTATGAGAATCCGCTCCGATAATTGCGTCTCCAGCAACAGTCAATCCTTTTTCCGGAAGTAATGCATGCTCAATTCCCATGTCCCCTACATCAAAATAATTGCTGATTTCATGTCTGCATGCAAATTCTCTAACACATTTACAGTTCTCAGCAGATTTAATATCTTTATTTGGAATAAAATGATCCATTACCAATGCTATTTTATCTTTATGGAACACACCATCATTTTTCATTTTTTCCATTTCTCGAATTGCAACCGGTGTCGTAATATCATTTCCCAGTACAAGATCAAGGTTGGCCTCTATCAGCTGACCGGCTTCTACAAATGCAAGTCCTGCATGCTCTGCCAAAATCTTTTGTGTCATTGTCATTCCTTTTTGCATTACTTTATCCTCCTTGTTATTCTTTATAAGTTACCCATTCATTTCCATACAGCTTAGCCATACAGCTCTTTTATGAATACAGTATAGCATACCATGTTCCATAAATAAAATATATATTTTTTATGTTTACTATAACTATTTGTTATGTTATTATCATACTAGAAAGCAATTAACTATTATGTAAAAGGAGTCTAAGACCTATGGATAACAATTTATCACTTTATAAAATATTTTATGCAGCAGCAGAAACAGGAAATATTTCTGCTGCCGCCAAAAAGCTCTATATAAGTCAGCCTGCCGTCAGTAAAGCCATCGCAAAGCTTGAACAAAATGTAAACACAACTCTTTTCCTCAGAAGTTCAAAGGGGGTTTCTCTTACATATGAAGGTCAGCTTCTGTTTGACAACGTGAAATCTGCATTTGATTTTATTACAACGGGTGAAGAAAAATTGAAACACATTGTAGAATTCGGTGGAGGACATATAAAAATCGGTGTCAGTACTACACTATGTAAATATGTTCTTCTCCCTTACCTAAAAGATTTTATACGACAAAATCCACGCATACAGATTTCTGTAGAATGTCAGTCAACTTATCAAACTTTGGAGCTGATTAAAGATGGGAAAATCGATATTGGTCTGATTGGGAAGCCGAATCCATCCAAAATACCATCTGGTCTGCTGCATTATGAACCAATTGCAGACATTGAAGATATTTTTGTAGCAACCAAGGACTATATTCATTCCATGCATACAAATAACATTCTTCATCGTTCCACGCTTTTAATGCTAAATAAAGAGAACATGACACGACAGTATATTGATCATTATCTATACGCTAATCAGATAGAGCCACATCAGTTAATGGAAACAACCTCTATGGATTTATTAATTGAATTTGCTAAGCTTGGACTTGGTACAGCATGTGTTATCCGGGAATTTGTAAAAAAAGAATTAATAAATCAGACTCTTTTGGAAATTCCTCTGGATGTCCCTATTCCGAAACGTTCAATTGGTTTTGTATATCCAGCCGGCTCACCGGTATCTATTGCAGCAAACAGCTTTATTACATTTATTAATTCTTCACCTATCACAATATAAAAAAAGTGGCATCTTAAATGCCACTTTTTTTATAAAATTCACTTCAAAACCATATGATCATAATACCAGTCTTCACCTGAATCCCATTTACGATCAAGTGTTTGCTCCAAAGTTTTAACTATCTCAGCCTTTTCATTTGCAGCAGCTGTCTTTGCAGCTGCATCAGCAATCAATCCTGGCAAAGAAGCATTCATTGTATCAATCTGTGCCTGAATAGCTGCGTTATCTGTTGCCAGCAATGTCTGTGAAGCAATGCTCTGATTCGTGCGTTCTACAAGCATCGTTGCATTTGCAGCTTCTTTTTGAGCAAAATCTGCTTCAGCACGTGCCTGATCAACTGTTACTTGATTTTTCCATTTGTCCATATTTGCAATAAATTCATCTTCCCAATAAAGTCGATTTGTAGCGTTTTCAATATATTTCTGAGTATTATTCACTTTATCAATTGCTGCATGAACCAGATTTGCAGAATTAGTAGCCTGATCTGTCAAAATTGTCAATTCCAAGCCTGTCACACCATTAGCTTTTGCAGCTGCAACAGCAGCATCTGCTGCTGCTTGGTTACTCTGTGCAATCAACAGTTCTGCCTGCGCAGTACTCTTCTGTATTCTTGCGTTATTAATCGTATCTACTGTACATGGATATGCATATACCTGCTGTGGAGCAGACATATACAATGCTACGCCCGCACCCATTCCAACGACTGTCATCATCAGCCCCTTAACTATTTTTTTCATATAATTCCCCTTTCAATTTATCTTATCGTAAAATATTATTTATACTTTATCTACATTATATCAGAATACACTAATTTGTCACGAAAAAAAACATAATCAGCATTTCTCACCCATATAGTAAAATCCTTTGCATTCCTTTAACTTTACTTTTACAATCGCCCCAACTAAATCCGAAGTTCCTTTAAAATGGACAAGTAAGTTATTGCTAAGGCGTCCTGTCAGTAATGTGGCATCCTGCTCATTTACTTCTTCCACAAGAACGTCATCTTCTCTTCCCTCAAATCTGCCCGCCATTTTACGTGAGGTGTGCTGTACTGCCTCAAGTACACGTTCAAACTGTTCCTTCACAAGTTCCTCTGGTACTTGATTTTCCATGTCTGCTGCAGGTGTTCCGGTACGTTTGGAATAAATAAA
>CAZOHM010000004.1:37191-108314 GCA_964579795.1 uncultured Lachnospiraceae bacterium
GCTCCGTCAAACTGTACCTTTTGAATTACATCCAATGTCTCGTCAACATCCTCTTTTGTTTCACCCGGAAAGCCAATAATAATGTCTGTTGTAATCGCGATATCAGGAATCTCTGTACGCAGTTTTGCAGCAAGCATCAGATATTGTTCTTTTGTATAATGTCTGTTCATTGCTGTAAGAATTCGCGTACTGCCTGATTGAAGTGGCAAATGTAAATGTCTGCATATTTTTTTTGAATTTTTCATTACTTCGATTAATTCATCTGACAAGTCTTTTGGATGAGATGTCATAAATCGAATACGTTCTATTCCATTTATTTTTTCTATTTCTTTAAGCAATTCGGCAAAGCTGACCGGTTCTGGCAGATTTTTTCCATAAGAATTTACATTCTGACCAAGTAACATAATTTCTTTAACACCATCTTCTGACAGTCGCTCAATTTCTCTGATAATATCTTTTGGTGCTCGGCTTCTTTCACGTCCTCTGACATACGGTACAATGCAATAACTGCAAAAATTATTACATCCAAACATAATATTGATTCCGGATTTAAACGCATACTTTCTTGTGCTCGGAATATCCTCAACAATTCTATCTGTATCTTTCCAGATATCAATAACCATTTCTCCGCTTTCAAATCTTGTACAAAGAAGCTCAGCAAGCTTAAATATGTTATGTGTTCCAAATATCAAATCCACAAAGTGATAACTCTTTCTAATTTTCTCTATCACAGCTGTTTCCTGCATCATACAACCGCAAAGACCAATCATCATATGTGGATTTTCTCTTTTCTTTCCGTTTAATACACCAAGTCTTCCATATACCCGCTGGTTCGCATTATCCCGTACAGTACATGTATTATACAAAACGAAATCTGCAAGTTCTTCCTGTTCCTCTTCTACATAACCTATCGTCTGCAGTATCCCGACAAGCTTTTCAGAATCACGTGCATTCATCTGGCAGCCAAATGTAGTTACATGAAAAGTCAGCTTTCTTCCAATTGTTTTTTCCATAGCATTCAGATGCTCTGTCGCACGTTTTATAAAATAATACTGTCGTTCCGGTTCATTTTCCGGAACAACTGAATTAATATCAGTCATTCGTAAACCCTTTCTTCTGTGACCAGCTTATCCGGCCTGTAATCATATTTTGAACACGGAATACTATCTACCAGCTGGCATTCATATGCAGCAGCAATTGTTGTCATATTACAATGCTGTTCAAGAAACCGATCATAAAACCCCATACCGTATCCAATTCTTGAACGATTATGATCAAATGCCACTCCTGGCATCAGCATCACTGTTTTATCCGCAAATGTACTAACATATTTCACCTCTGCATCTGAAAAATCCGGCTCTCTGATTCCTTTATATCCATTTTTCAGTTGTCTCATACTTGTAATCTCATAAAAATCCATATGTGGAATTCCATTGCTGATATTTGAACAAGGAAGTGCTATATGCTTTCCCTCTTCCAATGCCATACTTATCAACCTGTCTGTTATTACTTCACTTTGAAAGGATGCATATAAGAGAAGCAATTCGGCAGTTCTGTACTCTTCTAAAAGCTTCACAGTCTGTATGATATGCTCACTTTTTTGTATACGTTCCTGACTGCTTAATGAATTTCTGCACAAAATCATTTTTCTACGTATCAATGACTTTTCTTCATCGTTTTTCTTATTTTTTTCCAAACTTTTCTCCAAGATTTGTAATACTTCCATCCTTGTTTTGAATGTTGATTCCATTTAATTGTGTACGTAAATTTCCACGAATATTTGCAATATAATCTTCTCGAAGTTTTTTCTGTTCTGCTTTTTCAGCATCACTCAAACCTTCCTTCTGAGATTTATGATACAATTCGTTTATTCTTTTAACTTTTGTTTCTAAATTCATTTATCCACTTTCCTTCTTTACATATTTCCAACGTAATCTGCGATATTAAACATTTCATCTCTTTTTCCTACAAATAACGTTCCATATTTGCGTCCTTCCATGATTTTATGGATGACGCTAACATCTTTTCCATTGGCGATTACCATATCCGTACCGGCATTCACAGCAACAGTAGCTGCGTGAAGCTTTGCACTCATGCCTCCGGTTCCTATGCTGCTTCCTGTCGAGCCCTTTCCCATCTGCATTAAAGAATCATCCAGTTGTTCGACAACATCAATAAATTTTGCACTTTTATTTTCTCTCGGATCATCTGTATACAAACCATCTATATCAGAAAGCAGAATCAGCATATCAGCACCAACAAGTGCTGCAACTACTGCAGAAAGGAAATCATTATCACCAATTGTGTCCTCTACCTCGTGAACTGCAACTGTATCATTTTCATTTACAACAGGAATTACCCCTAACTTTAGTAGCTCTGTAAATGTATTATGAGCATTTTGTCTGTTTATTTTATCAACAATTGTATTCTTTGTCATTAAAATCTGTGCAGTAATATGATTATATTCTGCAAAAAGTCTTTCATATATCATCATAAGTCTTGCCTGTCCGATTGCTGCACAAGCCTGTTTCAATGGAATTTCTTTATCTCCAGGAGTCACACTTAAAGTCTTTTTTCCAACTGCTATTGCACCGGAGGAGACAAGAATTACATCCTTTCCCTGATTTTTCAGTTCACAAAGTTCTCTTACAAGTCTTTCCATTTTTGTTAAATTCAATTCTCCAGTTTCCATATGATGTAGTGAAGAAGAACCAATTTTCACAACAATTCTTTTTCTGTCTCTCAAAGCCGCACGAAGCTTCTGTTCGTATGTTTTTGTTTCCTCTATTGTTTTCATGATTTTTTTTCCTCTTTTATGCTTTTATACTTTTGAATAATTTTTTCAGCAGTTTTGATACCATCCATTGCTGCAGAAGTGATTCCTCCGGCATATCCGGCACCTTCTCCACACGGATACAGACCACCTACTGTACTCTGTCCATCTTCTGCTCTAACAATACGAACAGGAGATGATGTCCTGCTCTCTATTCCTGACAGTACGGCATCTTCTCTGGCAAAGCCTTTCATAGTATAACCGAATTTCTCAATAGATTCAATAAGAGCATTACTGATTTCATCAGAAAACAGCGTTCTCAAGTTTGCAAATCCATACATTCCCTTTGTACATGGATGAATATTTCCAAACTCTTTTGATTTTATATTCTTTTTAAAATCGCCAAAACACTGAACTGGTATTTTTCCGTCAGCAAGTGCATATGCCTTTTCTTCCAGCTGTCTCTGAAAGCGCATGCCTGCAAGTGCATCGTCTGCTCCAAAATCTTTTTCTGTTACAGATACGATTAATGCACTGTTTGCATTTTCAGAATCGCGTCCACTATAGCTCATTCCATTTACCGCTAGGCGTCCCGGTTCCGAAGAAGCATTAACTACATAACCTCCCGGACACATGCAAAAAGAATATACACCTCTGCCGCATTTTGTTTGATTTGTCAATTTATAATCTGCCGCAAGAAGACCTTCCACACTTTTCTGTCCATACTGACACATGTTAATCTGTTCCTGCGGATGCTCCATTCTAAGTCCAACAGCAAATTGCTTCTGCTGCATGGGAATGTTCTTTTTATAAAGCATTTCAAATGTATCTCTTGCAGAATGACCAATTGCCAATACAAGCACGTCAGTTTTCAGAATTTGTGTACCATATGTCACTATCCTGTCATCATATAAGCAATAATCCTGTCCACTGAAGTTATCCACAATCAATCCATTTATTCTATTGTTTTCGACGACCAAATCAGTCATTTTGCAGGAAAACAAGAACTGACCTCCGTGGTCAATGATGTCCTGTCGAATGGCTTTAACAATTCTAGTCAGTTCATCTGTTCCAAGATGAGGTTTTGCTGTAAATTCACATTCTTTCTTCGCTCCATGCTTTACAAATGTTTCCAAAACGTACTGATTTCGACCATTTGGGTCCTTCACAAGTGTATTTAATTTCCCGTCAGAAAAAGTCCCTGCTCCGCCTTCTCCAAATTGTACATTTGATTCTTGATTGACCGGTTTTCCAGCCCAAAACTTTTCCACCGTATCCACACGTTTTTCCACATTTTCTCCGCGTTCCAGCACGATTGGACAGTATCCCTCATGAGACAAAACATATGCGCAAAACAAACCTGCCGGTCCACTTCCAACAATTACCGGGGGATAGCTTAATTCTGCTGTTCCCATTTTCGGAAGTGAATACTTTATTTCATTGTCTTTTATAATATGTACATCATAAACATACTTTAGTATTTTCTTCTCTTCCAAAGGATTGAGAGTTACCTGCACTGTATACACATAAAACAAATTCGGTTTTTTACGTGCATCAAGTGAACGTTTCACAATTCGATAAGTAAATGCTGGCATAGAATCATTTTTAAAAACCCTCTTTAACTGCAATATCTGAACGATTTTTTTATGTAAAACACTTTCATTTTCCTGAACTGGAATCTTTATTTGATTAATTCGTAACATTCTGTATCATCCTTCCTGCAACTGTTCCGCTTGACCATGCCCATTGCAGATTATATCCACCGCAATCACCATGTATATCAATAATTTCTCCTGCAAAAAACAGTCCATTGATAAGTTTGGATTCAAGCGTCGGCTTCAACTGTGTTGTATCTACACCGCCACAGCAAATTTGCGCCTCCTGAAATGAATTCACACTATCAATGGGAACTTCGAACTTTTTCATAATAAGTGAAAGCTTTTCAATCTGTTTACTTGAAAAATTTCCGACTACCGTATTCTGTTTGATTCCACATAATTCAATAAAAAAAGAAGCAAAATTTTTATGTAAGACTCCTATTAAAAACTCTTCTGCAGTTTTATTAGGGCACATCTGTATTCTGTCCATCAAAAAATGCCGCAGCACTGTGCTGTCCATATCAGGAATAAAATCGATTTCAACAATAACCTTCTCTTTCTTATCCAGTGCCATAGAGGCAAGGTAGCTCAGCTGCAGTGTCGGAATCCCTGATAAACCATATCCTGTCAATTGCAGCTCTCCGCGTTCACTTCCAGCTTTTTTATGATTACAGTAAATCGTCAAGCAGGCTTCTGTTCTAATTCCTGTAAGTCGTTTAAAATACGGTTCCTTTGAACGCAGCTGAACTAATGCAGGAAGTGGTTTTCTAATGTGATGTCCAAGACTCTTTGCAAGCTTGTATCCACTTCCATCTGAGCCCGTCTGTGGAGCCGCTTTTGAACCTGCTGCAATAATTATTCTGTCAAATGAAAAGCATCCCTGATTTGTATCCAGAAAAAATTTGTCTTCTTTATGAATATTCGTCACATTACATTCTGTTAAAACTATAACACCAAGCCGTTTAAGCTCCATGCGAAGAACCTCAAGTACCGACGACGCCTGTTCACTGTACGGATACAGACAGCCATTTTTATTTTTTGTATATAGTCCAAGTTTTGTAAAAAATGCAATCGTTTCTTTATAATCAAAGCTTGCGAACACTTCTCCAGCAAACTCACGCTCTGCTCCATGATAATGTGAAATATGCTGATCAATGTTCGTCAGATTACATCTCCCATTTCCAGTCACAAGTATCTTTTTACCTATACGTTTTTGATGTTCCAATATTGTTACATCAAATCCATTCTTTGCAGCTGTTATTGCAGCTGTCATTCCTGCGGCGCCACCACCAATAATTCCAACTTTCATAGCAGCTTCCTTTCTTTTATTTTATCAGCTCGAATAGGTTTCAAGAAAATTATACAATTCCTTTGGTGAACGAATATACTTAATCTTAATAATTTCATTCTGTATTTCTTCCGGAAGCGTATCCAATGCAATGTCCGTATACATGTAAATCGTTTTCTTATCCTTATAATAAACATTCACCATGTTATTTTCAACCATCAAATAGAATGTCTCAGGTATTTCTTCAGGTTTGAAGGATTTTCTGATTACTACCTTCGAATCAGAAAATGAAATCAGTTGAATATCCACAAGACATGTCAGTTGATCTGCTTCACTTGGATATTTTTCATATTCTTCCAGGTATGTGATAAGTCCCTCTCTTGTAAGTCCAATGTATTCAGAAGGCATTGGCTGCGCTTCCTCATGCAGTTCATAATTAGTAATATCATAGGTTTCCAGCACATATTTTGTGTACGAGTCTATTCGCATTTCCTCATTTGTATCTGCTAAAACTGTCTCTTGGAATTTTTTGTTACCACTGCCTGTATTATCATTTCCATCTGGATTATTCTCAACAATTGATATATATTCTTCCGTAATTGGTTCTGTAATATATTCTGTCACAAAATAATAACTTCCAAAATAAACGCAGCCAAAAAACAACAGGCATAACAAAAAGCTGAAAATATAGGTTTTTTTCATATAACATTCCTCCACCTATAGTATCAGCTTTTTCTTTGCGCTTTATTCACATTATAACAAATGAATTATTCTCGCCAATCCAGCAAGAATATTACCACCCGGCAAACCTCGAATTTCAGATTCCTTTACACCTCTTAATCGAACAAGAATCATAAAGTAAATACATGCACCTATTGCAATAGATATTAACACACTAATTGTCCCTGACAATACTTTCGACAGCAAAAAGTTACTAAGCCATACGAAAAATGCCATTACACTAGATGCAATCAATGGAATAATAAATGTTCGTTTAATTTCCTGTCTGTACCGCAAATATTTCTTAATACTGATCCAATTCAGAATACACATAATCAACGCAAACATCATACAAGATATAACAACACCATATAATTTCCAGTCAATCACCTGTAAAGTCACATAAAGCACACCTAAATGCAACACTAGTGCAATCGCTGCATTTCTGACAGGAATTCTCATCTTATCAATTCCCTGTAAAACACCATTTGACAACGTTGACAGTGAATAAAATACTACTGATAAGGAACCCATTCGTAGAAGCCGGGCCGGAAGTTCCACTTCTCCGGAAAACAACATAGAAACGATTGGACCACCTAAAACGCTCAATCCCGCAGCACATGGAATTGCCAGTATCATAGTAAATCTTGTTGCAGTTTTAACCTTATGTCGAGCAAGACGCATTTCCTCCTGCTCCACGCATGCCGTTAAGGAAGGCATCATTGAAGAACAGATTGCACTGGCGAGTGCAATTGGAACATTCGTCAAGACTCTGTATTTTGTCGAAAAGATTCCCCATAAGGCTGCCTTTTGTTCTCCTAATCCTTTATCCGTCATAATATGATTAAATATACTCTGATCAAGTGTATCACTGATATTATATATCGTTGTACTTAAAATTACAGGCAAAATTGTCAAAATCAGTACTTTAAATACCTTTCCATACGAATCAACAAACCTTGTCGAATCTTTTTTAGCATTATGACTCATTGTACGGTTATCGATAAGTAACATAATAGCAAGAACGATCAAACCAGCTGCCGCCCCTGCACCTGTACCGAATGTGCCACCGGCTGCCCCATATGCAGACGCATATGCATCATCACGCAGCATGGATGCAACTTTTGTTCCATATTCAAATAAATATACTGCTGCAGCGATGCTGACTACAGCATTTACAATTTGTTCAATCAACTGTGATATAGCTGTTGGCATCATTGTGCCAAGCCCTTGAAAATATCCTCTGATGACACCCATAATTGCAACAACAAGTAATGTTGGTGCAAGTACCTGCAGTGCAATTGCGCTCTTTGGCAAATTCATTATTTTGTCAGAAAGAAAATCTGCTCCAAAAAAAACAATCAGGCAGGTTATCCCTCCTGAAAATAATGCAAATAATAATGCACCATGGTATATCTTACGTGCATTTTTATACTGTCCTTTCGCTGCTCTTGCTGCAACAAGCTTTGAAACCGCTACTGGCAGGCTATATGAAGAAATAATCAACATTATTGAATAAATCTGAAATGCTGCAGAGTAATATCCCATACCAGCATCTCCGATTGTCTTTTGTAATGGTACTCTATATACAAGACCAATCAATCTTGAAATAATACCTGTTACTGCAAGTATACCACCTTGTACTATAAAATTAGAATGTTTGCTCTCCCTATTTGCCATTCCCGTCATGTATCCTATCTGTATGCCGTTCTTTATCATCTCGGAATTCCAAGTATTTTCATCAATGTTTTTTGTTTTGATTCCATTACTGTTCTGTCATCAGCTTCAATATGGTCATACCCAATTAAGTGTAGCATACTATGTACAATTAGAAAAGCAAATTCTCTTTTCGTACTATGCCCATATTCCTTTGCCTGTTCAATAATTTTATCCTGGGAAATTACAATATCGCCCAGTAACAATTCTCCTGTATCCGGATCAAAACAATCTTCCTGCTCTTCAATTTTTGTGAAATCAGCAGGATGTTCATACTCGGCCATAGGAAAAGACAGAACATCTGTCGGCCTGTCCACCTGTCTATTCTGCATATTTATTTCATGAATTGCTTCATTATCAGTAATTAATAAATTAACAGCTGTTTCATAGGGACATTTTGCATCACAAAGCACCACCTCTACAACTTCTCTATATAAAGCTTCATAGGAAAAATCCAATTTGTTGTCTACCTCTGATTCGAAATTACATGTCATCGTTCTGTACGTTTTCCTTTCATTTTTCTATATTGTTTATGATTTGCAGACGACATCATTTGAGTCTGCTGCCTTGTCTGCTTTTCTTCATAATCTTCATAAGCCTTTACAATTTTTTGTACAAGCGGATGTCTAACTACATCCTTGCTTGTCAGTGTACAAAATCCAACATCCTCAATTTTTCCAAGCACACGTAATGCCATATCCAGACCAGATACAGTATTAGGGGCTAAATCCTTTTGTGTACTGTCACCTGTTACTACGACTTTAGAACCAAATCCAATTCTTGTCAGAAACATCTTCATTTGTGCCGGTGTCGTATTCTGTGCTTCATCAAGTATGATATACGCATTATCCAAAGTCCTGCCTCTCATATATGCCAAAGGTGCAACTTCAATTAATCCCTTCTCCATATTCTTCTGAAAGCTCTCCGCACCCATTATCTGATATAAGGCATCATAAAGAGGCCTAAGATACGGATCAACTTTACTTTGCAAATCACCTGGAAGAAATCCAAGCTTCTCTCCTGCCTCTATTGCTGGTCGTGTCAAAATAATTCTTCCCACTTCATCATTCTTAAACGCAGTAATTGCCATTGCCATTGCAAGATAAGTTTTCCCGGTTCCGGCCGGTCCTGTCCCAAAAACAATCATTTTCTTTCGAATTGCATCAACATATTCTTTTTGTCCAAGTGTTTTTGGCTTAACAGGTTTTCCTGACATAGTATGGCAAATCAAATCTTGATCAATAGTAAGAACAGCATCCTGTTTTTCTTCCATCAGCATTGCAATTGTATAGTCAACATTCTGCTCATGAATTACATTTCCTCGTCTGGACAATTCCTGAAGCTGTGTAAGAACTATGGCCGCCTTATCAGTTTGTTGTTCCAGTCCAATGATTTTTATTCCATCATTTCGATCCACTATTGTCACCTGAAATGATCTCTCGATTTTCTTCAAATACTCATCAAATGCACCATATATATTTTTAGCGTGTTCCGGTTCAATCATCATGACACGCTCCGTGATTCCATCTTTCATAGAGTTTCCTGCCTTTCATTGTTTTCTACAATCATACTAATTACCCCTTCAGCAGTTCCATCTGTTTCCATAATCTTTATTGTAACATTATTTTCTATGATTTGTATCCCTTTTTCTACTAATTTATCGACAAACCTGTTCATTTCATTTTCAAGAAGCGCTGTAAGCTGCTCATCCGAATATGATGTTTTTGTGTGTAAGCATTCATAGACTGTTTTATTTGCATATAATACTCTTTTTTGAAACAGTGCGGCAACTGAATTTTCGTTCCAGACACTTATACAATTGTACTTTTCATATGGATTAGTCCGCTCCGATTGAATTCTATAATTCCCCAATATAAAATCCATGCTTTTTACATAGTTCCCTGAATAATATTCTTTAATATAATCTCGTTTCAATACGTTTCTATACATATACTTTGTTTCAATTTCAATATCTGCATCCGGCTTTACATATTCAATTTTTTGAACCTCCATTGCATCATTTTGAATCGGAATTCCCCCAGATACAAGCATATCTCCTTTATTTACTTCCATATCAGAAGTAACAAGTGGTATTCCGTTTCTTGTAACAATATTCCTAACAATTCCTGTATAATTGCTAAAAATGTTTTCAGACAGACTCACATTACTGCCATGAGTGTTACTACCATCAGATAAATTTCCTGTATATGCATCCGGCAGTGGCTGTATTAAGTTTTCATTCATTTCCAAAACCAGACGGACTCCATCTATTTTAACTGAGACCCAGGTAATCTGCGGAAAACTGGCTCGTATTGTTTTCTCAATATCTTCACATATGATTTTATTCTTTGCGATTCCGGTTACTATCTGTTGCTCAGCTAAAAAATCATACAAAAGATCATTCGTTACAATTTGATTTCCTTTTAGCTCGATTTCCCAAATAAAACAAGACACATACCAAAGCATTAATGCACAAATCAGTAAACCAGCTTGAAATGCTCTGTGTTTTCTATACCTATACATCAAAAAAGGAAAACCCCTTCTTTCCAGAACTCGTATTCTTGTACGTGTTTTACGTGCAACCGGACGCAGGCAAAAGAAACCTTTAATAGAAATATTCATTTCATATCTGTCAGTTGTTCGAATTACATTCCAAAGTAAAAGATTCTGACTGGTACACAAATTCATAAACCGTTCAGGTGCAAAACCATAAACCGATATTCTGACATATCCCTTCAAATAACGTATCAGGCAAAGTATCAACGAAAATCCTACCTTTCATATTTTAGACTTTGGATTTCACCACTTATTTTCATTTCTTCGCTTGTATAGTA
Source organism: uncultured Lachnospiraceae bacterium (assembly GCA_964579795.1). GTDB lineage: Bacteria > Bacillota > Clostridia > Lachnospirales > Lachnospiraceae > JAEYFP01. Next base: position 48,121 of record CAZOHM010000004.1, read on the forward strand.
TTCAATCTTCAGTCTACTGCCTGATATTCTAAGCAGACACGTTTTTGTCGATATGGAAATTATACTATCTGTATACTCCAGAATTCCCCTGTAGTTTTCAATATACATTTCTTGATATCCCGTAATAGAAACAATGGCAGAACCCAGAATTAAATCTTTTGGAAAATTCAAGGATTCTACCATGTTGTATTTCATATTCTTTTTCATTGAAGCCTGCCGGCTTTTTTCTTTTCTTTTCATGTTTATCTATATGAAAAGAAAACAAGTCCTATTCGACTTTATTTATGATATGGTTCATGATTTATGATTCGAAAGCTGCGATAAATTTGTTCTAACAACAGAACACGCATCAATTGATGAGGAAATGTCATTTTAGAAAAACTGAGTTTTATATCAGCCCGTTTGGAAACAGAAGTGTGTAAGCCAAGTGAACCACCAATCACAAACTGAATGTCGCTACACCCCGAAAGCGAAATGCGTTCAATTTCTTGTGATAAATCGACAGAATCCATCATTCTTCCACTAATTTCAAGTGTAATCACGACTGAACCGGTTTTAATACTTCGAAGAATTCTTTCACCTTCCAAAAGCTTGACCTTCTCATCCAGAGACAATCCCTGCTTATCCGGTGTCTTTTCATCAATAACCTCAATAATTCTTAACTTACAATATTTCGTTAACCGCTTGGAATACTCAGAAACTGCGTCTTTCCAATACGCCTCCTTCAGCTTTCCAACACAAATTATATCAATGTTCATAAATCTCCGTATACAAATCATCAATTGTTTTTTCAAGAAACGATGGTTCAATATCGCCGAACTGTTCCCGAAGCTTCTGATTCATAAATTCTATCCGTTTAAAATACCTAACCTCTTCAGCAAGCTCATTATTCTGTGCAAGTCCTGCTGCAGTATCCAGTGATTCTCTCGTATACTGTCCAAGAAAAAACTTTAGAATATCTTCTGTTTTCTGCTCTTCAGCTGAAGCCATGGAAGCATATTTTCTGGAATCCACAAATGACTTAATACCAATTGCGATAAAAATGCAGAACATCACAAGCATCGTAATAAAAGAAATCATCCGGATATTTGGTGCTAAGGAAACCGGAATAATTCCAGTTAAAATTAAAATAATCGCAATAATACCAAGCACACCTGCAAATAGCAACGCATATGCAGATGAACGATAATTTTCTGCCTTTTCTGACGCTTTAACAAAAACTGCACCTTTTCCAGTCTGACATTGTGCTTCTTTCTGTTCAGTGTCCTGTAAATCATCCACTTCTTTAGTCTTCTTTGCCTGTTCTTTCGAAAAAACGCTCGTCAAACGTTCTGCCAGGCGCAGCTCTTCTTCGTTAATCTCAATGAACCAGCTTTCTGTTTCAGGTACTGTTTCATCATTTCGAAGATTGACAAACGAAACACCACCAAATTCAAGAAAACTTGCAAGCTGCTCCATTTCATCTTTCTCACCAAAAATATATTTTACAACCTGTTGATTCTTAATTTGATCCAAAGACTCCACAAGTATTGCATTGCAATCACTGCAAACAGATATTCCAGCTTTATATTCATTTTTACAATTTGGACACCAAGGCATATGATTCCCTCACTTTATAAATTACTCAAATATTCATCAATACCTTTGGCAGCAGCTTTACCAGCTCCCATTGCAAGAATCACTGTCGCGGCACCGGTAACAGCATCTCCACCTGCAAACACACCTTCCTTTGAGGTCTTTCCAAACTCCTCATCAGCAACAATACACTTGTACTTATTTGTATCCAATCCTTTAGTTGTTGATGAAATCAATGGATTTGGAGATGTTCCAAGTGACATGATTACTGTATCCAGTTCCAATTCAAACTCTGAATTTTCTACAACTACAGGCCTTCTTCTACCGGACTCATCAGGTGCACCAAGTTCCATTTTGACACACTTCATACCACGAACCCAGCCATTATCATCTACAAGAATCTCTGTTGGATTTGTCAAAAGATTAAATTTAATTCCTTCTTCTTTTGCATGATGTACTTCCTCAACTCTGGCAGGAAGTTCTTCTTCGCTGCGTCGATATACAACTGTAACTTCTGCGCCAAGTCTGAGTGCTGTTCTTGCTGCATCCATTGCAACATTACCGCCGCCTACTACTGCAACCTTTTTACCAGGTTTGATTGGCGTATCATATGCTTCATCAAAAGCCTTCATCAAGTTATTTCTTGTTAAATATTCATTTGCAGAAAATACACCATTTGCATTTTCACCCGGAATACCCATAAACTTTGGAAGACCTGCTCCTGAACCGATAAAGACTGCCTGAAAGCCCTCTTCTTCCATCAATTCGTCAATCGTAGTTGATTTACCAATTACGACGTTCGTTTCGATTTTTACTCCAAGTGCCTTTACATTTTCAATTTCTTCTGCAACAACCTTCTTTTTTGGAAGACGGAATTCAGGAATTCCATATACAAGAACTCCTCCCGGTTCATGAAGTGCTTCAAAGATAGTAACATCATACCCTTTCTTTGCCAAATCTCCTGCACATGTCAGTCCAGCAGGTCCGGATCCGATAACAGCCACCTTATAAGGTTTTTTCTCGGATACGTTCTGTGGTTTCAAATGATTGTCTCTGGACCAGTCTGCAACAAATCGTTCCAATTTTCCGATAGAAATAGATTCTCCCTTTATTCCTCTGATACAACGTCCCTCACATTGGCTTTCCTGCGGGCACACACGTCCGCAAACAGCAGGTAATGCAGATGACTGCGCTATCACTTTACTTGCCTCAGCAAAATTTCCTTCCTTAACTTCATGAATAAAAGCAGGGATATTAATTGCAACTGGACATCCTTCTATACATTTTGCATTTTTGCAGTTAATACATCTAGAAGCTTCTTCAACTGCCTCTGTTTCATTATAACCAAGACAAACCTCTTGAAAGTTTGTCGCTCTTTCCTTTGCATCCTGCTCTCTGACAGGTACCTTTTTCAAAACATCCATTACTTGTCACCTCCACAGTTTCCGCATCCACCGTGGTGGGTGTCTCCTTCTTTTGCTTTCAGTAAAGCACGTCCTTCTTCAGACTTATATAATTGCTGACGTTTCATTGCCTCTTCAAAATTCACAGCATGTCCATCAAATTCCGGTCCATCAACACATGCAAATTTCACTTTGCCGTCAACAGTTACTCGACATGCACCACACATACCAGTGCCATCAACCATTATAGGATTCAGGCTGACAATCGTTGGAAGATTTAGCTCCTTTGTAAGCAGGCAAACAAATTTCATCATAATCATTGGGCCAATCGCAACACACTGATCATAAATAATTTTCTGATTATTTACAAGATCTTTAATTACCTCTGTTACCATACCCTTTCTCTTATAGGATCCATCATCTGTTGTTACATATAAATTTCCCGCAACAGCTTCCATCTCCTTTTCAAGAATTAAAAGTTCCTTATTTTTAGCTCCTACTATTACATCAGCCATAACACCGTGCTCATGAAGCCACTTAACTTGCGGATATACCGGTGCCGTACCAACACCACCTGCAACAAATAACAATTTCTTCTTTTTTAAGCTTTCCAAATCCTCATGTACAAACTCGGACGGTTGACCAAGTGGACCCGTAAAGTCTCTAAAACTGTCTCCTGCCTTAAGTTTTGACATTTTCTCAGTGGATGCGCCAACTGTTTGAAAAACGATCGTAATTGTTCCTACTTTTCTGTCATAATCACAAATTGTAAGTGGAATACGTTCTCCAATTTCATCCATCTTGACAATCACAAACTGTCCCGGTAAACATGACTTTGCTATTCTTTTTGCTTCAACATCCATCATGTAAATGTTTTCCGCAAGCATTTCAGCTTTTAAAATTTTGTACATATACCTACTCCTCCTGGGCTTTATCAATTTGTTTTTACTTTTCCATAATTGCAACCCATTTATTAATATAATTCATCAATACCAAAAAGGCAATCACTTTTAATAAAGAACCGAAAATTCATAATCTCCTTTTACAATATTGATATTTGCTTTATATAATTCACCTGTTCTGACATCAACAGCAAAAATACGATCTGTCTTTTCTTTTTTTCCATTTTTAGATTGATATTCATCAACCAGATAATAATTTCGACTGCCAGCACCATATGCAGCAGTGCAAATATACTCATTTGAATCCGTTGTATCACCTTTCGTCAGTAAAAAGAACTTTATCGCAGCTTCCGCAGTTGCTTTATCTACTATTGTAGCAATTTGCAGATTATAGTTTCCCTGAACAATTTTACTGACAACACCATCCTTACTAATATTGGCAAAGCAAAACTGACTTTGTCCAAGTGGCATGGCAATTGGCAGACTATATATTTCCGAGTCTGTTGTCGGGCTTGTTCCGTCTGTTGTATAGTATACAATTCCCTCTTCCGGCTCTTCTATTTTTATCAAAACAGGCGAGTCATATTTCCCGCTTTTTGTCAAAAGTACAGGTTCATTAGGAATCTTGTACTCAATTGTATAAGTTTTTTGAATGCATTCACTCATAATTCCTTTTTCATTTACATATATAGCCGATACAATTGTTGTTCCTTCCTCAAGAAACAATGCGGATGTATATTTCACGGAGTTTTCATCAGGAATAGAACCATCCAATGAATAATACACGGTTCCATTTCCATTTGCCATAATTCTTAATGTTTCCGGTTCATAATACGTTCCCTCTTCCAAACTAAACTCCGGTGGCACAGACACATACGCATTAAATTTCGTCATGATTGATGTGTCGCCGCTCTCACTAATCAGCTTTCCAATTGCAAGATTATCATTCTTAGCCTCATAATCTGCAACAAGACGCTCATAAATATCCATATCTCTTGGAAACTGATCAATGATCTCCATTAAAACAGCAATTGACTCATCATATTTTTCAAGAGCAAAATATCCATCAGACAGAAGCAGTTTTGTTTTTTCTTCATCCTGTTTTAAAGAAATCGCATGTTTCGTTGTATTAATTGAAGCATCATATGCTCCATTTTCAAACTCACGAAGTGCCTTTTCATACTGGAAATCGTAAGAATAATATTGATTAAAGCTTGTAACTGCCAATCCAATCAATACCGTGATAATGATTCCTGTACAACATATCAGAATCATCTTCTTAACGGATCTATGCTTTCTTTTTTGGACTGTTGCAGAAACTGGTATCGGTCTGATACCTGTTGAATCCATATCTGTCGTTGATTTTAATTGTACCTCTTCAGCTGTACTGGCACCTGAAAGCTCTTCTGCCACTCCTGAAAGTGTCACATTGATTCGTTCTTCTATTTCCGGCTCAAAATCAGGAACAATCCGAATCTCTTCTCCACAGTTTTCACAGTATAGATGGCCTTCTTTCAGTTCTGTATTGCATTTTGGACATACCATATGTTCACTCATCCCTGTAATATGAAATTTCTATTTCATAGCCTCTACACAATTATGCATCAGCATTGCAATTGTCATTGGACCAACTCCACCCGGTACTGGAGTTATAGCACTGCATTTACTTTCTACTTCAGTAAAATCCACATCTCCACACAACTTTCCGTTTTCCATACGATGAATTCCAACATCAATTACTACAGCACCATCCTTGATATAATCCTTCGTAATCATTTTCGGTTTTCCAACAGCAACAACAAGAATATCCGCACGTTTACAAATTTCCTGCAGATTTTTCGTTCTGGAATGTGCGATTGTAACTGTACCATTTTCACGAAGCAATAATAACGCCATTGGTTTTCCAACTATGTTGCTTCTTCCCACAACTACACATTCTTTTCCTGAAATTTCTATGTCCGAATATTTCAAAAGTTTTATAATACCAGCCGGTGTACAGGACACAAAGCCCTTTTCTCCAATACATAATGCACCGACAGACATCGGATGAAATCCATCTACATCCTTTAGGGGACTAATTCGCCTAATGACAGTATCTTCATCAATCTGTTTCGGAACAGGAAGCTGTACTAATATTCCCGTTACTTTCTCATCCTCATTCAGCTTATCAATCAGATTCAGCAATTCTTCCTGACTTGTATCTTCTGGAAGTTCATATGCCAATGAATGAATACCGATATATTCACAAGCTTTCTTTTTATTATTTACATAAACACTGGATGCGGGATCATTTCCCACCTGAACAACTGCCAATGTAGCTTGTTTTCCCTGTTGCATTTTTTCCTGAACAGACTGCTTCAGCTCATCTTTAATTTTCTGTGAAATCATTTTTCCATCAATTAGTTTTGTCATAACTTTTCTACCCTTCCACTAAAACAATCCAATTATTTTTCCGGTTTTCTCATCAACATCAATTCCATATGCTGCAGGCACTTTTGGTAATCCCGGCATAGTCATAATATTACCCGTAATTGCAACAATAAAACCAGCTCCTGCTGATACATATAGTTCTCTGATTGTCATTTCAAATCCACTTGGTCTTCCAAGAAGCTTCGGATTGTCTGACAACGAATACTGTGTTTTTGCCATACAGATTGGCAGCTCATTAAACCCAAGCCTTGTCAACCTTTCTATCTCGGCCTGTGCTGCAGCTGAATAACTGACTGATGCTGCACCATATATTTCTTTTGCAATTTTCTCAATCTTTTCTTTAATAGATAATTGTAACTCATATATCGGTTGAAAATGACTTTCCTTATGCTTTAGGGTATCCATAACCTTCTTTGCCAGTTCTAAACCACCTGCACCACCAAGCTCCCATACTCTTGATAATGCAAACTCGCAATGACGTTCCTTACAGAATTGTTCAATATAATCCAGTTCTGCTGCAGTGTCTGAAACAAATGAATTGAGTGTTACTACAACCGGCACGCCAAATCTCTGCAAATTTTCTATATGTTTCTCTAAATTAACAATACCGGCCTTTAATGCCTGCATGTTTTCACTTCCAAGATCATCTTTTGACACGCCTCCATTGTATTTAAGCGCTCGTACAGTAGCGACAAGCACAACTGCATCCGGTTTCAATCCAGCCATTCTGCATTTGATATCAAAAAACTTTTCAGCTCCAAGATCCGCACCAAATCCAGCTTCTGTAATTACGTAGTCTGCCATTTTCAAAGCCGCCTTCGTCGCACGGACACTGTTGCAACCATGAGCTATATTGGCAAACGGTCCTCCATGTACAAGAACAGGCGTATGCTCCAGTGTTTGAACAAGATTAGGTTTCATGGCATCTTTTAAAAGTGCAGTCATCGCTCCAACTGCATGCACATCCTTGGCAGTAACCGGCTGGCCATCCAAATCATATGCCACAACCATTCTAGAAAGTCTCTTCTTTAAGTCACTAATATTCTCTGCAAGACATAATACAGCCATAATTTCAGAAGCAACTGTTATGATAAAATGATCTTCTCTAACAAATCCATCTGTTTTTGCACCAAGTCCAACAACAATATTTCTCAAAACCCGGTCATTCATATCTTCACAGCGCTTCCATACAATACTCCTTGTATCTATTCTGCATGCATTACCCTGTTGAATATGATTGTCCAAAAGTGCTGCTAATAGATTATTAGCTGATGTAATCGCATGAAAATCTCCTGTAAAATGCAGATTCAATTCCTCCATTGGTACAACCTGTGCATATCCTCCTCCAGCTGCACCACCCTTCATTCCAAAACAAGGACCAAGAGATGGTTCTCGTAAAGCAAGTATTGCCTTCTCTCCTATTTTAGCAAATGCCTGAGCAAGTCCAATACTAGTTGTTGTCTTTCCTTCTCCTGCAGGTGTTGGATTGACTGCTGTAACCAGAATCAGCTTTCCGTCTGCCCTATTCTGCAATTTATCAAGATATTCTTCTGATAGCTTTGCCTTATATTTTCCATACAGTTCTAAATCATCTTCTTGTAAACCAATGTTTTCTGCGATTTCTTTAATTGGAAGTAATACTGCCTCCTGTGCTATCTGAATATCAGTTTTCATTTGCCCACCTCATTTTTTTTATAAAGATTCTTCTATAAATGCCTCAAACTGTTCTTGACTCATTAAGATTTTGCGTGGCTTTGTTCCTTCTTCTTCACCAACAATACCTGCATCTGCTAGCTGATCCATAATTCTTGCTGCTCTGTTGAACCCAATCTTAAATACTCTTTGCAGCATGCCAATGGAAGCTTTATCCTTTTCAATAATAAACTTTGCCGCATCAACAAAGTATTGGTCTCTATCAGAGCCCTGATCAGTATCCATAGCAGATGCCGTCTCTGTAGAAGCAATTTTTTCTTCAATTTCTGTACTGTATACATGTCCCTGCGAATTTTTCTTCAGGAATTCAACAATATCCGATACCTCTTGATCTGATACAAAAGCACCTTGTAATCTTGCCGGCTTTGCATAACCCTGCGGATAGAAAAGCATATCACCTTTTCCTAACAGTTTTTCTGCGCCACCATTATCTAAAATCGTTCTGGAGTCAACCGCACTGGACACACTAAATGCAATTCTGCTTGGCATATTTGCCTTTATTAATCCGGTAATTACATCTACTGACGGTCTTTGTGTAGCAATAATCAAATGAATTCCTGCTGCTCTTGCAAGCTGCGCCAATCGGCAAATTGATTCTTCAACTTCTTTGGCAGCAACCATCATTAAATCAGCTAACTCATCTACAATAATTACAACCTGCGGCAGTTTTTTTGGTCTCTCTTCCTCTGCAACATCATTAAAGGCTGTCTCAACTTTCTTATTATACCCCTTTAGATCCCTGACACCAAACTCTGCAAATCTGTTATATCTGTCAGTCATTTCACTGACTCCCCAGTGAAGTGCTGCCGCTGCCTTTTTTGGATCTGTTACAACAGGAACCATTAGATGCGGAATTCCGTTATATACACTTAACTCCACAACTTTTGGATCAATCATAATCAGTTTCACATCATCCGGATGAGCCTTATATAAAATGCTCATTATTAATGTATTAATACAAACAGACTTTCCTGAACCTGTTGCACCGGCAATTAGCAAATGTGGCATTTTTGCTATATCTGTTACAACAGTTTGTCCACCAATATCTTTACCAACTGCGAAGCTTATCTTTGATTGCGCTTTTTCAAACTCAGGACTTTCAATCAAGTCCCGAAATACAACTGTGCTGTTCTCTTTATTCGGTATTTCAATTCCAACTGCTGCTTTACCCGGAATTGGTGCTTCTATTCTTATATCAGTAGCAGCCATATTCAACTTGATATCATCTGTCAACCCTACAATTTTATTGACTTTAACCCCCTGCTCCGGCTGCATCTCATATCTTGTAACTGTAGGTCCCTGACTGATATCAGTTATTGTCACATGTACGCCAAAATTATTAAGTGTTTGTTGTAATTTAGCTGCATTTTCCTTTAATTGCTTTGTCGAATCAACATTGGCTTTAGACGAACCCTTTTGTAATAGCTTAATTGGTGGAAATTTATAGATTCCATGATAGCCCGCTTCTGAATGTATACTATTATGCATTTCACTTTTTTTAGGAACTGCCACAGCTGTACGTTCTTTTGCATCTGTCTCCTGTGTCATTTTCACGGCAGTCTTTTTGGAAGCTTGCTGTACCGGTCTTGCACCATCTCCAAAAAGTGGTATGCCCTCACTAAATGCAATCCTTTCAGATGCCTTCACCATCGTATCTGTCTGTTCAATCAGCTTGTCCTCTAAGTCAGGAATCGGATCTTCATTCGGCAATTCCTCATTAACAGAAATATTATGTGCAGTTCTGATAGTGACATGCTCAAAATCAATTTCCGGCAGCTCACCTTCCATCGTAATTTCATGTATATCATCCGTCTTCTTATTCTTTTTAGACAATCTGGTATCCGCCATAACTCCGGAAACCTTCTTTTCACTTCGTAAAATACGCTCTTCGTGTTCTGCTTCATCCATCCTTTTTCGTTCGTCACGAAGTCTCTTTTGCTCCTCAAATCGAAGTTCTCTCTCTCTTTCCCGCTCTTCACGCAACTCTCTTCTTCTTGCTGCGTCATCACGTGCACTGTTATATATTGTTGTACTACCCTTTTTCACACCATTAAAAAAAGATTTCTCTGTAATTAACACAACCGAAACAACTGTAAGTACAATCATCACAATATATGTTCCAACAATTCCAATACATTTACATAACATAAAAGACAGTGCGCCACCGAAAAACCCACCGCCTTTTTTTTCTGTACTGGACAGCACATAATATCCTCCAATATTATCTACCACCGCATCTTTGCAAAAAAGAAGCTGTGAAAATGCACATAATAGTAAAATCAGTACAATTGCTGCACTGATTTTAACAACTGCAACTGGTGCTCCTCGATTCGACAAATAAAACGCTGATGCCAGAAACAAAACTATCGGTACAATATAGGATACAATTCCAAATAAACCAAACATAACACTGCTGACAACTTGTCCAAAACTGCCAATTAAATTTAGATTACTAAGAAATAACAGTACTGCTGTTGCAAGTACTAAAAGAAGTACAACCTCATCATATAATCCATTATTCTGTGGCTTTACATTCTTTTTTTTTGCAGACCCTCGTTTTCTGCCTTTTGACCCCGTAGACATGCTCATCCCTCCATATGTATACTGTAATAACAAAAGATGCCCCTTTTACATCTTCTATTAATTTATAGTAGAATCAAATATGCAATAACTGATACTGCACCAATTCCCATACAATAAAATGCAAAAAACTTAAAATATCTATTCTGCACTATTTTAATCATAATTCGAACAGCAGCATAACCAACTGCTGCAGCAAAAATCATCCCAATAATATAGGAAATCAATTCTCCGGATTCTAATTGAATTTCACCAAAATCCTTTAATTCAAGCACCATAGCACCGAGAATTGCCGGCATAGACATAATAAATGAATACTTAACTGCAAATCTTCTGTCAAATCCACACAAAAGACATGCTGTTATTGTAGTTCCGGATCTGGACAGACCAGGAAGTGTTGCGATTCCCTGTGCCGTACCAATGGCGAACGCATCTCCATAATTGGCATCCTTAGGTTTCTTTCTGCCATCCTCAAGAAAATCCGATATCAAGAGAATAATTCCTGTTCCAAGAAGACAGATTCCGGGCACAAGCAGCGTTGTACTAGCTCCCTCAATCATATCTTTCATCAAATATCCAAGAATACCGGTAGGAATAGTTGAAATAAGAAGCATAATTACAAATTTTCGATATGACGTACTGGCAAGTACTCTGTAAGGCTGTTTATGACTGGAAAACAAATTACGAAACGCCAAGCCAATGTTAACAAAAAAATCTCTTACTATTAAGAAAAAATCTACAATCAATTTTATAATATCACGATACATTACGGCAAAAACAGCAATTAATGTTGCAACATGAAGTAACACATCAAACAGAAGTCCTGTATCTGTATCTACCCCCAACAAATTTTTCATAATCGCAAGATGACCAGAACTGCTTACCGGCAGAAATTCTGTCAGTCCTTGTACGATTCCCATAATAATTGCCTGTAAGATAGACATAGCGTTCCTCCTCTTTTCCCACGGCTTACAGCGTACAGTATACCATTAAAACTGCAATTTTACAACCTTTCACGTTTCAAATCATGCCCATTCATTTCCAGTATCATTCTATTATGATTTCATATGAACATCAAGTTGCTGGAAGGGAATCTCAATTTCCTTACTATCAAACTCTGTTTTTATCTTCTCTAACATTTTCCATTTAACAGGCCAGTAATCATTCGTTTTTACCCAAAATCTAATTCCGATATCAACAGAGCTTGCATTAAGTGCACTTACAAATATAAGAATTTCTTTTCCCTGTTCAATTTTTGATTCTGCTTTGATAATCTCCATCAAAACTTGTTTTGCTTTACTAATATCTGCCGTATATGATATCCCTACAACCAATTCCATTCTTCTCTCATCCATACAGGTTGTATTTACAATGGTGGTATTTGCCAGGGAACCATTTGGAACAACTACAATTCTATTATCTATCGTATGCAGCTTTGTATAAAATAGACCTATTTCAAATACAGTACCTTCATTTTTCCCTGTTCCTTCAATGATATAATCTCCAACACGAAATGTTTTAGAAATCAGAATCAGCACACCACCGGCAAAATTCGAAAGACTGCCTTGAAATGACAAGCCAATTGTCAATGCAACTGAGCCCATCAAAGCAACAATTGACGCCGCATCCACACCAAAATTTCCCGCAAGTAACACAATCAAAACAACATACAGTACTACTTTCAAACATGAATCAATGAAATGCACGCTACCTGCTTCAATTGCCGCCTTTTTCATGGAACGCTTAATAATATTTCTTATCAGACGTATTACTTGTGTTCCTATGAGAAAAAGTAAAGCAACAACAAGTATTCTCATCCCAAGATTCAGTAATTTCTCCGGCATGGTCATCATATATGTTTCAAATGCACTGATTTTCTTTTCATCTATCATTGGCTCACCAGACAAATCGGGTACTAATCCGTCCAGCGTTTCTGCATTTATTGTAGATAATAACATCATTTATTAAAGTCTCCTTTCTTCTTTCTGATATTTCTTTTCAAGAACCTTTTTTAAGTTTTTCTTCTTCGCACCTGATTTTTTATTTTCAGATAGTGTCGTTTCTTCATCTATTTCCGTGCATTTGAAAACAAGAACAGAAAGAGGTGCAATCTTTATTCTAATGGAATATTCTCTTGCATCACATTCATCTTTCTTTGCCAGCTTCACACGCGGGTTAATAAATCCACTGCCTCCAAATATTTCTGCATCAGAATTAAATATTTCTTTATACTTTCCGTTCATTGGTACACCGATTTTATACTGTTCTCTTGATGCGTTTGCAAAGTTGCATAGCACAATCAGCTTCTCACCAGCTGTTGATTTTCTCATAAATACAATGATTGTTTCATTGGCAGAGATATTGTTAATCCATTCAAATCCATCACTGTATTGATCCATTTCATACAAGGCTGGCTGTTCTCTGTAAAGCTTTAAAAGTGCTTTCATATATGTTTGAAACTGTGCATGCTCTTCATATTGAAGTAAATTCCATTCTATTCCACGTTCTTCATTCCACTCATCAAACTCAGCAATATCCTGTCCCATAAAAGACAACTTTTTTCCGGGATGCGTCATCAAATATCCATACGCAGCGCGCAGATTTGCAAACTGTTCCCTGCGTTCTCCCGGCATTTTCCCAATCATTGATGCCTTTCCATGAACAACCTCATCATGAGAAAATACAAGCATAAACTTTTCGCTGTATGCGTAAATCATACTAAATGTCAACTCTCCGTAATGATGAGCTCTAAAATACGGATCATAACGCATAAATCCAAGGAAATCGTTCATCCATCCCATATTCCATTTATAATCAAAACCGAGTCCTCCCTCATCCAGTCTGCCTGTTACCTGAGGCCATGCCGTGGATTCCTCCGCAATGATGATTGCATTACTTCCTGATCTTTTATTAACAGAATTAAGATGTTTTAAAAGCTCAACTGCGTCCAGATTCTCATTGCCACCATAAATATTAGCAATCCATTCTCCATCATTTTTCCCATAATCCAGATAAAGCATAGATGCAACTGCATCAATACGAATTCCATCTGCATGATAACGGTTAATCCAATACAATGCATTGGCAATCAAATAGTTCTTCACCTGTGGTCTTCCATAATTATAAATCAAAGTTCCCCAATGCGGATGATACCCCTGCCTTGGATCCTGGTGTTCATACAAACATGTACCATCAAAATTTGACAATCCCTGAATATCTCTTGGAAAATGCGCGGGAACCCAATCTAAAATCACACCAATTTCTTGATTGTGCATATAGTCCATGAAATACATAAAATCTTCGGATGTTCCATAGCGACTGGTTGGTGCATAATATCCAATCACCTGATAGCCCCAGGAAGCATCCAATGGATGTTCCATAACAGGCATGAGCTCAATATGTGTATATCCCATTTCTTTTACATATTCTGCAATCATTGGTGCAAGTTCTCTGTATGAATAGAATTCTCTGCCATCTTCCGGTTTTCTGAAGGAACCCAAATGCAATTCATAAACAGCCATCGGCAGTTTCCCAGAATCTTCTTTTTTTCTATGCTGTATCCACTTTTCATCTGTCCATTGATAGGAATCAATGTCTCTGACAACAGATGCAGTCCCTGGACGGAGCTCTCCTCCAAAGCCATACGGGTCAGCTTTCAAACTAAGCATACCACCCTTCAGTTTCAGCTCATATTTATAAATCTCTCCATCAAATACGCCCGGAATGAAAATTTCAAAAATTCCACCCTCGGCTAAACGACGCATTTGATGAACACGACCATCCCAATTGTTAAAATTTCCAACAACACTAACACGAACTGCATTTGGTGCCCATACAGCAAACGCTGTACCCTTCACACCATCCAGTTCACAAAGATGGGCACCCAGTACATTATAAATTGTATAATGAATGCCGGCGTTAAATTTTTCGATATCCTCATCTTTTACTGTACATGGAAATCGATACGCATCTTCTACCTCAAGCACATTATCATCCATATCTGTTACTTTATAATGATAAGATATTTTAACCTTTGTCAGAGATTTGATGAACGTTGCATAAAAGCCTGCCTCATCAGCCATTTCCATAGGATATTCCTTTATCACATCATTCATTTTAACAATAGCAGTCACTTTTTTTACATTTGGGAAAAATGCCTGTATTAAAAATCCCCTGTTTACATAATGTGCTCCAAGAAGGCTGTGGGGCTGATCTTCCTCTGAATAGACAACAGCCTCAATTTCTGCCCAATCCATCAGCTTGTATAGTTTTTTTTCCATTATACGCTCCTATCTGTCTATTTCATGAATAAACAAACCGCTTCTCAGCTTTGGTTCAAACCATGTTGATTTTGGAGGCATTAATTTTCCAGCATCCGCAACTGAAAACAATTCTCCTATTCCAGTCGGGTACATGGCAAATGCAATCTGACTGTCTAAATGCACCCTTCTTTCCAATTCACCTAGTCCCCTGATTCCACCCACAAAATCAATTCGTTTATCCGTTTTAGGATCAGCAATTCCAAATAAAGGTTCCAATACATGCTTTTGAAGCAAAGAAACATCTAACCCATCAACTGGATCGGATGATAAAAACTCTTCTCCAAACGAAAATGAATACCAGTTTTCTGCCAAATAAATACCAACCTCACCCTTTTTCTCCGGTTTGAACATACTATTTCCAACACAGTGCAGACGGCCCTTCTTTTCTAGTTCCTTTAGAATTTGTTCGGGTGAATAACCGTTCAAATCTTTTATGACTCTATTATAATCCATAATCATCAACTGCTTATCCGGGAAAAGAACAGAAAGAAAATAATTAAATTCTTCGTTTCCGGTTACTTCTGCCTTCTCTGCCCGTCTTTTTAATCCAACCTTTACTGCAGAAGCACAACGATGATGCCCATCTGCAATATATATTTCATTCATATTAGCAAATGCAGAACGCAGTACCGTTATTTCATCCGGTTTGGATATTATCCAGACCGTATGTCTGATGCCATCTTCAGAAGAAAAATCGTAAACCGCTTTTTCCTGTTTTATTTTCAAAACTAAATCATCAATATCTTTTCTGGATCTGTATGCAAGAAAAATAGGGCCGGTCTGTGCACTCAATGCATCGACATGCCTGATACGGTCTTCTTCTTTGTCGGCTCTTGTATTCTCATGTTTTTTTATTACATGGTCAACATAATCATCAATTGATGCACAGGCTACAATGCCTGTCTGGCTTCTTCCATTCATTGTCAATTCATATAAATAGTAACATTCTGTTTCTTCTCTGATAAATTGTCCCTGTTCGAACATTTCCCAAAATGTATCATGTGCACGTTTGTAAACAATATCCGCATATGTATCAACAGAATCTGCAAACTGTGTTTCAGCACGATCTATTTTTAAAAAAGATAATGACTCCCGTTCTGTTTCAGCCTTTGCTTCTGCTCTGTTATAGACATCATATGGTAATGCTGCTATTCTGCTTTCAAGTCCTTCTTTCGGTCTGATTGCCCGAAATGGTTTGATATCTGCCATGTTTGTATCCTCCACGCATATAATATAATATTTTACCAAATTAAATCTGTTTTCACAATAGCAGCCTTTGGTTTTTGACAATGGTGCTCCGCAATGCTATAATCCAAATATGTTTTGCCTTACAGTAACTATAACAAACTAATATGGAGATGATATTATGACTTCAGAAGACCGTAAGTTTCTTGATCGTATTAATACTTATGCGGAGAATGTATTAAAAGATATTGATCCGCAAAAAACACATGTATCAACACAAATTGAAAAGCTGCGTCCTGTTATGGAAACATTAGCAAAAGAAATGGCGCTTCCTTTAGAAGATGTTTTTATTAAGTATATGGATTTGCAAAGTGAAGCTTCTATTGAAAAGGAAAACAAACTGCAGAATCAACTTGGTCCTAATCTTGACTTTACTGATATACACTAAGATTTATATATTCAAAAATCAGGCTGTGCAAATGTAGATGCACAGCCTGATTTTTGAATATATGTTCTGTAAATACCAATTCTATTTCACTACTCTCACACGAATCACACCGTCAATAGCTTTTAACTGTTCAACAATCTGATCTGTAACTGGAGATTCTACATCTAACATTGTATATGCGTATTCTCCTTTGGATTTATTAACCATATCTGAAATATTAATTCCAAGATCACCAAAATTTGCAGTGAATTTTGTGATCATATTAGCAACATTCTTATGCATGATTGCAACACGACCAACGCCTGAGCACTCACCCATGTCACATTTTGGATAATTAACAGAATTGTTAATATTTCCATTTTCCAGATAATCAACCAGTTCTTTAACTGCCATCTTTGCGCAATTGTCCTCTGACTCTTCTGTAGATGCTCCAAGATGTGGAATTACAATACATCCATCAACTCCGGCAGTTGTTGCATTAGGGAAATCAGATACATATTTTGCAACCTTTCCTGACTTGATTGCCGCAACGATATCATCTTCATTTGCAAGTAAATCTCTTGCAAAGTTCAAAAGAATAACTCCATCTTTCATTTTAGCAATTGCTTCTTTATTGATTGTTCCTCTTGTTGAGTCCATTAACGGTACATGAATTGTAATAATATCACACTGCTCATATATTTCATCCACATTCAGTACATGTTTAATATCTCTGGAAAGATTCCAGGCTGCATCAACTGATATATATGGATCATATCCATATACCTCCATACCCAGATGCTTTGCAACATTTGCAACACGTACACCAATTGCACCAAGCCCAATAATACCAAGCTTTTTATCTTGAATTTCATGACCTGCAAAGTTTTTCTTTTCTTTTTCGGCAAGCTTTGCAATATCTGGATTAGCTGATTCTTTGGATACCCAGTTAATGCCACCAACAATATCACGGGATGCAAGAAGCATACCTGCAATCACCAGTTCCTTAACACCATTGGCATTAGCACCCGGTGTGTTAAAAACGACAATTCCCTTTTCTGCACATTTATCAAGCGGAATATTATTAACTCCTGCACCAGCCCTAGCCACCGCAAGAAGATTCTCAGGAAGCTCCATTTCATGCATGGAAGCACTTCTAACTAGAACTCCATCCGCATTATTCATGTCATCACATTTTTCATAGTTTCCGGAAAATCTGTCAAGCCCCACCTGTGCGATTGGATTTAAACAAGTATACTTAAACATCTTATGCATTCTCCTCTTCAAACTTCTTCATAAATTCAACAAGCTTCTCTACACCTTCAAGTGGCATGGCATTATAAATACTTGCTCTCATGCCTCCTACACTTCTGTGACCCTTTAAACTTTCAAATCCAGCTTCTTTTGCTTCCTTAACAAACTTAGCGTCAAGATCTGCATCTCCTGTCACAAACGGAACATTCATAAGAGAACGAGAATTCTTTTCTACAGTACCTTTAAACAGCTTGCTTTGATCAAGAAAATCATACAAAACTTTTGCTTTCTTTTCATTCATTTGTTTCATGGCTTCAAGACCGCCCATTTTCTTAATCCATTTAAATACTTTTCCACAAATATATATACCGTAGGCAGGTGGTGTATTATAAAGAGAATCTGCATCAGCATGTGTTTTGAATTTAAGCATGGTAGGAGTTCCTGGAAGTGTATCTTCCGGTATCAGATCTTCTCTGATAATCACAATAACTACTCCAGCAGGTCCAATGTTTTTTTGTACACCGCCATAAATCACACCATATTTCGTTACATCTACGGGCTCTGACAAAAAGCATGAAGATACATCGGCAACTAAGGTTTTTCCTTTTGTATTCGGCAATGTCTTAAATTTAGTTCCATAAATTGTGTTATTTTCACAAATGTAAACGTAATCAGCATCCTCAGATATTGGAAGATCTGAACAATCCGGAATGTAAGAGAAGGTTTTATCTTCACTAGAAGCAATTGCATTGGCTTTTCCATAAATAGAAGCTTCTTTCCATGCTTTTTTTGCCCATTGTCCGGTTATGATATAATCAGCAACCTTATTCTTCATAAGATTCATTGGAATCATTGCGAACTGCTGACTTGCACCTCCCTGTAAAAACAATACTCTGTAATTATCAGGAATGTTCATAACATTTCTCAAATCAGCTTCAGCCTCTTTGATAATCTGGTCATAAACCTTAGATCGATGGCTCATCTCCATAACGGACATGCCGCATCCCTTATAATCTAACATCTCATCTGCAGCTTCTTTTAATACTTCCTCAGGTAAAACTGCTGGACCTGCTGAAAAGTTATACACTCTTTTCAACGCTTTCTCCTCCTTTAAACTCTTTATTTTAATTCAAATCAATAACATCTTAATAGTATAGAATTACAGGTGTTCCAATTGAAACCATTTCATATAACAACGCCGCTTTCTGCTTTGGAAGATTAATACATCCATGTGAACCAGCAGTCTTATAAATGCTTCCGCCAAACTCGTCACGCCAGGTTGCATCATGAATTCCTATATTTCCTGATACCGGCATCCAGTAATATACAAACGAAGCGTAATTGGCACCTCTCAACACCCGGTTTTTCTGTTTTGCATATACAGAACAGATTTTTGCAGGAGTTCCATTGCCATGAGAAGTATTTCCTGTAACAACATCTGTTGTCAATTTTCTCTTGCCATCTACAAAATAATACAGCTTTTGAGCACTCATATCAACCTCAATATAAGTATTTCCTATTTCATCTTTACCTCTTCCGTTTCCTTCCTGGGAATAAACAGGTTTTCTTTTCTCTTTTTTCCCATTTATTGCAGCTTCCATAAGTTCTGTTTCTTCTGCCTGCTGATTAATCAAATAACCACTGCCTGCATACTTCAGCAATACTGTACCGCCACTTTCTTTATTCCAAAAACACTCTTTCCCTTTTGTATCAAACAAAGCTGAGAGTTCTGCGGTAAACTGTTGTACTTTTTGTGGAACAAGCTGAATTTGATTGTTCTCATCCAATATTGGCATACCTGAAGTGTCTGCAAGTATCCAGTCTGAAACAATACCGGCATTTAATGTCCGGCTCAAGTCTCCGTCCTCCAAAATTACTTCTGTCTGCTGAATCTTATCTATTTTCTTCCATAATTCATATATTTCTTTCATATCTTCTGTTGGAAGATATGGAACATAGCATTCAGAAACAGATACTGTTTCCTTGCCATTGCAAATTGCTTCATCAATCAATGCTTCTGCTTTTTTTCCATCAAGAATGTCTGTTGTCTCATCAATTAATACATATGATAGATACTCTTTCTTAATTTCCAGTCTTGCGTTTTTATTTGCTGTTTCAAGCTGAAAACAGTTAAGCTGCTCAAGTGCATTACTAAGCATTCCTTTATCATAGCAATAATCCGGTGTAATCTGATATTCAAGAGGCTCAAAAAGATAATATCCCCAAAGGAAAGAATTTTGTTTGTTCAGAATTATTGACAACTCATTTGTATAATCAACTAAAAAATTGATTTTCTCTCCCGAAATGGTTTCAGAAGCATTATCATTTTCCTCAATTGTCAGTACATATTCTCCATAATCTTCTGCCAGAACTCTTCCAGCTGCAGTAACATCCAATCCCTTTACAGAAATACCATTTACATATGTGCCATATATAAACTTATCCTGATAATAAAAAGAAATAATCAAGTATACAATCATAACGGCCATAAATAAGCACAAAAAAACAATTCCTGTAATCTTAAGAGTTTTTTTCATATTAGTCAATAATATCCTTTAAATCATCTGCATCAAATGCTTCTTCGATTGCTGCACCTGCAGGAACCATTGGAAAAACCTTATCATCACTGTTAATTACACATTCTATCACAACCGGCTTATTCATTGCAATTGCCTTTTCTATAGCTGGTCCCATTTCCTTTTTCTCGGTAACACGAATGGCTTCACATCCAAGAGCCTCTGCAAGTTTCATATAGTCAACAGAATCCTTAAGTACTGTATTAGAATATCGCTTATCATAAAATAATGTCTGCCATTGTCTAACCATGCCAAGTACTTCATTGTTGATAACAACCTGAATAATCGGAATATGATATCTGCTTGCAGTTGCAAGTTCATTCATATTCATGCGGAAACAACCATCACCTGCAATATTAATTACGATTTTATCAGGACATCCAACCTTCGCCCCGATACATGCACCGAGTCCGTATCCCATCGTTCCAAGCCCACCCGAAGAAAGAAACGTTCTTGGTTTTGTATATTTGTAAAACTGTGCTGCCCACATTTGATGCTGTCCAACATCTGTGGTGATGATTGCATCACCTTTTGTAACCCTGTAAATTTCTTCAATAGCATAAGGACATGTCAGTACCTTTTGAGGATATTTCAGCGGATATTTTTCCTTATAGTCATGAATCTGCTGAATCCATTGTTTATGAGACTGTTGTGATAATGACTTATTTAGTATAGTAAGAATTTCTTTTACATCTCCAACTACACTAACATCTGTCTTAATATTCTTGTTAATTTCTGCCGGATCAATATCGATTTGAAGAATTTGAGCATTCGATGCAAACTTTTTTGCATTTCCGGTTACACGATCTGAAAATCTCGCTCCAATAGCAATCAATAAATCGCATTTACTGACACCAAAATTAGCAGTCTTCGTACCATGCATCCCAATCATTCCTGTATAGAGTTCGTCAGTTCCATCAAAACCACCTTTTCCCATTAAGGTATCGCAAACAGGTGCCTCAATTTTATGTGCAAATTCAGCAAGTTCTTTTGATGCACCGGAAATCACCGTGCCACCGCCAGTATAAATGTATGGCTTTTCTGCCCTATTAATCAACTCAATTGCTTTTTCAATATCTTCCTGTGTATATCTTTTCGGAATATCCAAAACATCCGGCTCTTTTTTTGTATATTCAGCTTTATTTGCAGTAACATCCTTTGTAATATCAACCAGTACCGGACCCGGTCTTCCTGAACGAGCGATTGCAAAAGCTTTTCTTATTGTATCTGCAAGTTCATTCACATCTTTCACAATATATCCATGCTTTGTAATAGGCATTGTGACACCTGCGATATCCACTTCTTGAAATGTATCTTTTCCAAGTAGTGGCAATACAACATTGGCTGTAATTGCAACCATCGGAATGGAATCCATATATGCGGTTGCGATGCCTGTTACAAGATTAGTTGCCCCTGGGCCTGATGTAGCCATACAGACACCCACCTTACCTGTTGCTCTCGCATAACCATCTGCCGCATGTGCTGCACCCTGCTCATGAGATGTCAGATAATGTTTGATTGAATCCTGATATTTATATAATTCATCATAAATATTCAATATAGTCCCACCCGGATAACCAAATACTGTATCCACTCCTTGTTCTTTCAAGCATTCCATTACAATCTGCGCACCGGTCAGCTGCATAAAACTTTCCTCCATTTTCAATAATCAATTCTCAAACTGTGTATTCACCGCAATTTAATCAGGAATTCTTAACACAGCACCCTTATCTCCACTTGTT
Source organism: uncultured Lachnospiraceae bacterium (assembly GCA_964579795.1). Taxonomy (GTDB): domain Bacteria; phylum Bacillota; class Clostridia; order Lachnospirales; family Lachnospiraceae; genus JAEYFP01. Next base: position 70,230 of record CAZOHM010000004.1, read on the forward strand.
ACTAATTTTTCATATCTTGATAAATATCCGCTTGTAATTTTTGGTTTTTTAGGCTTCCATTCTGCTTTTCTGTCAGTCAGTTCCTTTTCTGATACTGCAAGTTCCAATTTGTTTTCAGGAATATTGATTCGAATGATATCTCCTTCTTTTACAAGTGCAATAGGTCCGCCTACAGCAGCTTCTGGAGAAACATGACCAATTGATGCGCCTCTCGAAGCACCGGAGAAACGTCCATCTGTAATTAATGCAACACTCGATCCAAGTCCCATACCAGCAATTGCTGACGTCGGATTCAGCATTTCTCTCATACCTGGTCCGCCTTTAGGTCCTTCATATCTGATTACCACAACATCACCGGAAACGATTTTCCCGTTCTTTATTGCATTAATTGCATCTTCTTCACATTCAAATACTCTTGCAGGTCCCTCATGTACCATCATTTCTTCAACAACAGCCGAACGCTTTACAACGCTGCCATCTGGAGCCAGGTTTCCTTTTAAAACAGCAAGTCCACCGGTCATACTATAAGGATTATCAACAGTTCTGATTACTTCAGTATTTCTGTTAACTGCATTTTTAATATTCTCACCAATCGTCTTACCTGTTACAGTAATACAATCGGTATTCAGCAATCCAATATCGGCAAGCTCTTTCATAACCGCATATACACCGCCTGCTTCATTTAAATCCTCCATGTATGTTGGACCCGCCGGAGCAAGATGGCATAAATTTGGAGTTTTGGCACTGATTTCATTTGCAATAGAAATATCAAAATCAAAGCCTATCTCATGTGCAATTGCTGGAAGATGCAGCATGGAATTAGTAGAACATCCAAGTGCCATATCAACTGTTAATGCATTAATAATAGAATCCTTATTCATAATGTCACGAGGACAGATATTCTGACGATACATTTCCATAACAGCCATTCCCGCATGTTTTGCAAGTCTAAGTCTGTCTGAAAAAACTGCAGGAATTGTTCCGTTTCCACCAAGTCCCATTCCCAGTGCCTCTGTAAGACAATTCATGGAATTTGCTGTATACATGCCTGAGCAGGAGCCACACGTAGGACACACCTTTTCCTCAAATTCACTTAATTCTTCTCCAGACATTGTACCTGCTGCATAGCTTCCCACAGCCTCAAACATGGAAGACAGACTTCTCTTCTGTCCATGTACATGACCGGCAAGCATTGGTCCACCGGAAACAAATACCGTAGGAACATTTACTCTTGCTGCTGCCATCAAAAGACCAGGTACATTTTTATCACAGTTTGGCACCATTACAAGCGCATCAAACTGATGTGCCAATGCCATACATTCTGTCGAATCTGCGATTAAGTCTCTTGTAACAAGAGAATACTTCATTCCTATATGACCCATCGCAATTCCGTCGCAGACAGCAATTGCTGGAAATACTACTGGCGTTCCACCTGCCATTGCCACTCCCATTTTAACTGCCTCAACTATTTTATCAAGATTCATATGTCCCGGCACAATCTCATTATATGAGCTGACAATACCAACTAATGGTCTGTCCATTTCTTCCTTTGTAAATCCAAGCGCATGAAACAACGATCTGTGTGGAGCCTGCTGTGCTCCTGCTTTTACTGCATCACTCTTCATTATTTATTTCCTTCCTTTTGTCTGTTATTCAATTCTAACTGTTAATTATACCCGTTCTGCAATCAGACTGCCCATTTTTTTCGTACCAACAAGTGTACATCCATCAGACATAATGTCTCCCGTTCGATAACCTTCCGTAAGCACCTGTTTAACTGCTTTTTCAATCGCATCTGCTTCTTTCTCAAGGTTAAAAGAATATCTCAACATCATTGCCGCTGAAAGAATCGTTGCAATTGGATTTGCTTTATCCATTCCTGCAATATCCGGTGCTGACCCATGACTTGGCTCGTATAGTCCAAAACTTGTATCATTCAGACTTGCTGAAGCCAGCATACCTATGGAGCCTGTAACCATACTTGCTTCATCAGACAGAATATCACCAAACATATTTTCTGTCAGAATTACATCAAACTGTGCCGGATCCCTTACAAGCTGCATTGCACAGTTGTCGACAAGCATATGCTCTAAAGTAACATCAGGATAATCATTTGCGACCTCATTAACAATACTTCTCCAAAGTCTGGATGAATCAAGCACATTTGCTTTATCTACACTGGTCACTTTCTTTTTTCTCTTACGGGCAATCTCAAATCCCTTAATTGCAATTCTTCTGATTTCTGTCTCGTCATATGATAATGTGTCAATTGCTTTTTTGACACCAGCTTCTTCAATAGTCCTTCGTTCTCCAAAATACAGTCCGCCAGTCAACTCACGCATAATCATCATGTCAAATCCATCCCCAATAATCTCCTGTTTGAGCGGACAAGCGCCTGCCAATTCATCGTACAATACCGCCGGTCGCAAATTTGCGAACAGATTTAATGCTTTACGCAATCTTAATAAACCAGCTTCTGGGCGTAGCTCTGGTGCTAATTTATACCATGGAGACGTAGAAGTATTTCCTCCGATAGACCCCATCAAAACTGCATCTGAAGATTTTGCCTTTTCAATCGTGTCGTCTGTGAGCGGTACACCATTTGCATCTATAGACGCACCTCCCATCAGCAAGTCTGTATATTGAAACTCCTGTTCAAACTTTTCTGCTGTTTTATTAAGTACTTTCTTTGCCTCGGCAACTATTTCCGGTCCAATTCCATCTCCAGGAATACAAGCAATTTTAAATTTCATATGTCCACCTCATTCATTTTAATCGGTTAATATAAATCAAGATGCTCCAACGGAGCATCCTGTAATTTCACTGTAAAATCAACTCACAACTGTAGATAATTTATTCAGCAGTCGGTTTTTCAATCTGTGCAATTGCGGACTTCTGCATTGGAATCCTGCAGTTCTTGTTGTTTCCAAATTCAACAATAACGGTATCCTCTGTAATATCAATAATAACACCATAAAATCCACTGTTTGTAAGCACGCTGTCTCCTGTCGCAAGGTCAGACAACATAGCACGCATTCTTGACTGTTCCTTTTTCTGTGGACGAATCATGGCAAAATATAAAAAACCACCAATCACAACAACGTAAAGTACGATCATTAAAATATTTCCTGTAGCTGAATTTGCAACTCCTGCTGTCTGTGTTAAAAATGTATACATATATATCCTCCTGTTTAGCCAATTTATAACTCCATGTTTCATATCATACACAATAATTTCATATACATCAAGTATTTTTATGAATAAATTATCCTTTATTACCTGTAGTTATGATTGGTATTCCATTCCTTCTAGTTTTTTCTTTTTATAGATTGAAAAATTATTGTTTTCTATAGCCTCTCTAATTTCTTCCATCATAGTATTATAAAAATACAAATTATGAAGCACGCAAAGACGCATGCCAAGCATTTCCTTTGCTTTCAAAAGATGACGAATATAAGCTCTTGAATACCTTCTGCAAGTTGGACAGTCGCATCCCTCTTCGATTGGCCTATCATCAAGTTCATACTGTGCATTGAATAAATTGATTTTACCATGATTGGTATACAAATGACCATGTCGTCCGTTTCTTGTCGGATATACACAGTCAAAAAAATCGACTCCCCTTTCTACACCTTCCAGAATATTAGCCGGAGTCCCTACTCCCATCAGATATGTCGGTTTGTTCTGAGGCAAATAAGGTACAACCTCATCGAGAATATGATACATTTCTTCATGAGACTCCCCCACTGCAAGCCCACCTACTGCATAGCCGTCCAAATCAAGCTCTGTAATCTGTTTGGCATGCGATATTCTGACATCAGCGTAAACCGCTCCCTGATTAATCCCAAATAAAAGCTGGTTTTTGTTAATTGTATCTTCCTGCGCATTTAATAGTGCCATCTCATTTTTACAGCGTACAAGCCATCTCGTTGTTCTGTCCACAGATGCCTGCACATAGTCCCGTTCAGCTTTTGCACTTGGACATTCATCAAATGCCATTGCTATCGTAGATGCAAGATTTGACTGAATTCTCATACTTTCTTCCGGTCCCATAAATATTTTTCTGCCATCTACATGTGAATGAAAATAGACACCCTCTTCTTTAATTTTTCTGAGACTGCTTAAAGAAAAAACCTGAAATCCGCCTGAATCCGTCAGAATTGGTTTGTCCCAAACCATAAATTTATGCAATCCACCCAGCTTCTTAACAACTTCATCTCCCGGTCTGACATGCAAATGATATGTATTTGATAATTCCACCTGTGTTTTCAGCGAAAGTAAATCCTCAGTAGAAACTGCACCTTTTATCGCTGCAGCTGTTCCAACATTCATAAATACCGGCGTTTGTATGATTCCATGCACAGTAGTTAATTCTGCGCGTTTTGCTTTTCCATCCGTTTTAATAATTCTATACATACTATTTCATTCCTATCTGATTCAAATACTCTTCCAATGTCAATCCGTTATCAGTTATCTCTTCTGCTGCCACTACACCAACATAGCGAAAATGCCATGGCTCATATATGATTCCGGTAATGTGTTCTTTTTCCTTTGGATAACGTAAAATGAATCCAAACTCAGCAGAATGCCTCCTTAACCATTGTCCAGCCTCTGTATTCTCAAATCCTTCATTTAAACTTGTATAGGATGGTGTTACAATATCAAGAGCCATACCAAGCTCATGTTCGCTTGTTCCCGGAACTGTTACAGAATATGATGCATCCGCATATGCATCCAGATATGACATGCCACTCTTCATCATTCTTTTTATTTTGTTTTCAAACAACACCGTCTGTCTGTCAAAACTCCTATATGCTGAACATATCATTAAACTCACGCCATCTTCTTTAGCTGCAGAAAGCATTTTTGCCAAATCAGAGGCAATACGGCTATCGACCTGCATACTGCCGTTAATTGAAGTCAGACTCATATGATAGTTTTCCGGAATAAGATTCTGTTTGTTCACAAGAATCAGCTTCCAATCATCAGCAAATGCTGCATCAAGCTGTTCTCCATTTTCATTATATATAACAATTTCATCTGAAGGCTGCGATATTGCCTGTCCTTCCTCATTTGAATCAGAAAGCTCCTGTGTCACAGTATTTTTTTTGATAAATTCATCAATATCCGACTCATCAGCCGGCTCTTCTCCAGTTGCTGCATAATCTGATATTTTCATTCCCATACCCTCAGAACTTGGAATATCGGCCATGACAATCATACTTTCATTTCCACTGTCTTTGCTTTTTGCAACTTCTTCTGTCATTACAGGTATTGTCTGATTTTTTTCTTCCGCATGAGGTGAAAACCAGCTAAAAAATACAAACACCAATATTACGCATGCTAGTAGTCCGCACCTTCTCCGGTTACGTTTCAGCCCCTCTGCCAAATGATAGAACCATACTATGCACGCTATCAATACAATTACAGGCGCTTTTAAATATGGATGTTTCCTGGCCTTATCCTGAAAAAACCTTACCATCTTTTCTTTCAACTTCATAACAAGATAAACTCCTTCTATTCCCTCTTGCTGCTAAACTTCTGATTCTTCTTTCACTTCTATCCCGATTCGTCGAATAATCTGTGGATAAGGATAACACAAATATGATATTTTTGCAAAAACATTGCTGTTTTTCTATCAATTAAGTATAATATACTCAATTAATAATTTGGGAGGCATATTATGTCCGGTTCAACTTTTGGAACAAATTTTAGAATTATGACATGGGGAGAATCACATGGAAAAGCACTTGGAGTCGTTATTGAGGGCTGTCCAGCTGGACTTTCTTTGTGTGAAGACGATATTCAGCCATATTTAGATCGCAGAAAGCCTGGGCAATCCAAATATTCTACACCTCGTAAAGAAGCTGATCAGGTTCAGATTTTATCCGGTGTATTTGAAGGTCTGACTACAGGAACTCCCATTTGTCTTCTTGTAGAAAATACATCACAGCGTTCTGCCGATTATTCAGAAATTGCTTCCTACTACCGTCCAGGTCATGCTGATTTCACATTTCATGAAAAATATGGATTCCGCGATTATCGCGGAGGCGGCCGTTCCTCCGGGCGCGAAACAATTGGCCGTGTAGCAGCCGGAGCTGTTGCTGCAAAGCTTCTAAAAGAATTCTCTATTAACATATTTGCATATACTGCTGAAATTGGACCAATTTGTATTGACCATTCAAATATACAAAAGAATTCTATGGATGAAAATACACTTGCTATGCCCGACCCAGCTGCAGTTATTAAAGCTGAAGCATACCTTAATAAATGTATGGAACAGCACAACTCTGTTGGCGGTATTGTAGAATGCAGGATTTCCGGTGTTCCTGCCGGAATCGGCGAGCCGGTTTTCGATAAGCTTGATGCAAAGCTGGCACAAGCCATTCTAAGTATAGGTGCTGTTAAGGGTTTTGAAATTGGTGATGGTTTTCAGGCTGCAAAATCCGATGGGTTATCAAATAATGACGAATTTGCAATGGAACAAGGAAACGTAATAAAGCTATCCAATCACGCTGGTGGCGTCCTTGGTGGAATTAGTGATGGTTCAGACATCTATTTTAGAGCTGCCATCAAACCAACTCCTTCCATTTTTGCAGAACAATCTACTGTAAATAAATATGGAGAAACAATCAATGTACGGATTAAAGGTCGGCATGATCCGATTATTGTGCCTAGAGCAGTTGTCGTTGTGGAATCCATGGCTGCACTTACACTTGCAGATTTAATGCTTGCAAACACGACCAGTAGACTTTCTCATATGAAAACAATTTACGGCAGGGATTAACACCCTGCCGTAAATCATCTATATTACTTCAATCTTTGTTTTTATCAGGATTCACTTTCAACATGACAATACAGTTCCCTTTTGCAACCTTTAACTCAGGCCCATTCATGATAATTGTATTTCTTTCCATATCAATATGGAAAAATGTCATTGAATCAGATTCATGATTCAAACTGATTAAATGCTTTGTATCAGGGAAAAGTGCTATATCCTTTGGATAATCACCACTAATCGGCAAAACAAATCTTTTTTCAAGCATTCCTGTTTCATTATCAATCTCATAAGCTCCGACACTATTATCACCTGCATTAGAGCAAAACAAAAATTTGTTATCTATTGAGAATTTCATGGCACATGCTGCCGATCCTCCAGCATGATATTCATTTAGAGTCGAAATCTTCTGAATCTTTGTAAATACCGGATTTCCGTTTTCTTCCTTGTAGGAATATACCTCTATTGTATTGTTCAATTCATGGATAATATAAGCAAATTTTCCATCTTTTCTGAACTTAATATATCGTGGTGCGGATTCCTGCTCACATCTGACGATATCTGCCAGCTTAAGTCGACCTGTCTGATTATCAAATCGATATATTTTCACATGATCAACACCCAAATCTGCAGCACACAAGTACTTATTATCCCTTGTCATCTTCACACAGCTGACATGTGGACGAAAATTGCGTTCTGCAATACTTCCCATTCCCTTATGAAACACTTCATCAGTAATACCACCAATTGCTCCATCCTCTTCCAGCTTTAATACAGTGATTTTACCGTCATGATAACCTGCTACAAATAAATAATTGTCTGTATAATCAGTCGAAATATAACAGCCACGCATTCCATTAATAGGTGCTCTGTTTATTTCCATCAAACTGCCATCTGGAAGAATACGAAATGCTTCAACTCCAAGATCAGTAATAGAATATACATATTTCAGATTATGTGAAATGGTAAGATATGATGAGTTTGTAATCATCACCTTATTTCGTTCTGTTATTCTACCAGCCTTTACATCCACATCATAGATACGAATGCCTTCATTATTTCCTTGCGTATATGTGGAAACATACGCAACATATTGGTCGCCTTTCATATTCATACCTCGCTTATTTTTCAAGATTGTATTTAGTATACCATACTATGAAAAAGTTGTTAACGATAAATTAAAATTTGCATTGACATTTATATGTATATGTGTATAATCTAATTCAGTTGGCGTTTACAAATATTAAACTTTATGTTTATATTTACTTTTATATTACGTTTGATTTCTTATTTCTTTTTTGGAGGTTTTTGATGAAAATCGGGCATAAAATCAAAGAATTACGTATTCAGAAAAGTCTGACACAGGAAGAACTTGCTGATCGTGCAGAATTGAGTAAAGGTTTTATTTCTCAGGTAGAGCGTGACCTTACCTCTCCCTCCATTGCTACTTTGGTTGATATTTTGCAGGTTCTTGGCACAGATTTAAATAATTTTTTCAGTGAAGAGTCAGACGAACAGGTTGTATTTCGTGAACAGGATTTTTTTGAAAAAATAGATACTGAGCTTGAAAATAAAATTGAATGGATTATTCCAAATGCACAAAAAAATGCTATGGAACCAATTCGACTGACCCTTTCTCCAAACGGTTCCACATATCCGGATATGCCACATGAAGGGGAAGAATTTGGCTATGTTTTATCAGGATCTATTACCATTCACGTTGGAAAACATTCCTATCGTGCAAAAAAGGGAGAAGCATTTTATTTTTCTCCAAACTCCAAGCACTACATCACAGCTGATAAAAAAAGCGGTGCATCCCTGATTTGGGTCAGCACCCCGCCAAGCTTCTAGGAGGAAGAATTATGAGCAGAAAACTGATTGAGCTGAATAATATTTCAAAATCTTTTGACGGTACACTTGTACTAGATGATTTGAATTTATATATTCGAGAAAATGAATTCATTACACTTCTTGGACCAAGTGGATGCGGTAAAACTACTACGCTTCGAATTCTTGGTGGATTTGAAAACCCAGATAAGGGAACAGTCATTTTTGACGGAAATGATATTACCAGTCTGCCCCCAAACAAGCGTGCGCTCAATACCGTTTTTCAAAAATATGCACTTTTTTCTCATATGTCAATTGCAGAAAATATTGCTTTTGGATTACGAATTAAAAACAAAAGTCAAGCGTATATAAACGATAAGATTAAATATGCACTTAAACTCGTAAATCTTGAAGGCTTCGAAAGCAGAAATCCCGACTCCCTAAGTGGCGGTCAGCAGCAGCGAATTGCCATTGCACGTGCTATTGTTAATGAGCCTAAAGTCCTTCTCTTGGATGAGCCTCTTGGTGCACTTGACCTAAAGCTTCGCCAGGACATGCAGTATGAACTGATTCGCCTGAAAAATGAGCTTGGTATCACATTTATTTATGTTACACACGATCAGGAAGAAGCTCTTACTATGTCAGATACTATTGTTGTCATGAATCAGGGCTATATTCAACAGATTGGAACACCGGAGGATATTTATAACGAACCCCAGAACGCTTTCGTGGCAGACTTCATTGGTGAAAGCAATATTATTCCTTCAATTATGATTGAAGATAAACTCGTCGAAATTTTAGGCACAAAATTTCCATGTGTTGATACCGGTTTTGGAACAAATAAACCGGTTGATGTTGTCATACGTCCTGAAGATATTGATCTTGTAAAGCCGTCGGAAGGAATTATCAGTGGAAAAGTGACGCATCTGATTTTCAAAGGTGTTCATTATGAAATGGAAGTTCTGGCAAATGGACATGAATGGCTTGTACACAGTACAGATATGTTTCCGGTAAATACAGAAGTTGGGCTTCGTGTGGATCCATTTGACATTCAGATTATGAACCGACCTGAATCTGAAGATGAGGAGGCTGCTGCCATTGAAGAATAAAAAATTTCTGGCTGCTCCATATCTCTTTTGGGCAATCAGTTTCATCCTGATTCCGTTAGCAATGATAATATATTATGGATTCACAAATAAATCTGGTGGTTTCACGTTTGAAAATATTACCGCTATTTCATCTCCTGAGAATTTAAAAGCACTTGGCCTCTCCATTCTGCTATCAATAATCAGTACAGTCATCTGCCTTTTACTTGCATACCCACTGTCAATGATTCTCTGTAACATGAATGTAAATCAGTCAAGTTTCATCGTTCTGATATTCATCTTACCAATGTGGATGAATTTTTTGCTACGAACACTTGCATGGCAGACATTGCTTGAAAAAAGTGGTGTTATTAATATGATGCTTAATTTTCTGCATTTACCAACGCTAAATATTATTAATACGCCTTATGCGATTGTTCTTGGCATGGTATATAACTTTTTGCCCTTTATGGTTCTTCCAATTTATAATGTATTAATTAAAATTGACAAAAATGTGATTAATGCAGCAAGAGATCTTGGAGCTAACGGATTTCAGACTTTTTTAAAAATTATTTTTCCATTGAGTATTCCCGGTGTCATCAGTGGAATTACTATGGTTTTTGTTCCTGCACTAACGACATTTGTAATTTCGGATTTGCTTGGAGGCAGTAAAATTCTATTAATTGGAAATGTGATTGAGCAGGAATTCAAACAGACAAGTAACTGGAACGCCGGCAGTGGACTTTCTCTGGTTTTAATGATATTTATTCTGATAAGTATGGCTATTACAACAAAATATGACAAGGAAGGGAGTGGCATGTTTTAATGAGAAAAAGACTCTATAAAATATATGTAGTATTAATCTTTATCCTTTTGTACGCTCCAATTGTGACACTTGTTATTCTCTCCTTCAATGCGTCAAAGACACGCGCAAAATGGGGTGGTTTTACAGTAAAATGGTATTTCTCATTGTTTCAGAATGAGCAGATTATTCATGCCTTGTCTACTACTCTTGTTATTGCACTGCTCTCCGCTGTCCTTGCAACTATTATTGGCACTGCATCTTCTATTGCAATCAATGCAATGAAAAAACGCAGTCGAACAATTTTCCTTGGCATAACAAATATTCCAATGCTGAATGCTGATATTGTAACTGGTATTTCTCTTATGCTTCTCTTTATTGCCTTTGGTGCATCTTTTGGCTTTGGAACTGTATTGATGGCACATATTACATTTAATATTCCATATGTCATATTAAGTGTGCTTCCAAAGCTCAAGCAAACAAATCGAAGTACCTTTGAAGCTGCTCTCGATTTAGGGGCTTCCCCAATATATGCATTTTTTAAGGTTGTTTTTCCGGACATTCTGCCTGGTGTGATTTCAGGATTTTTGTTGGCTTTTACGATGTCTCTTGATGATTTTATTATTACTCATTTTACAAAAGGTCCAGGACTTGACACGCTTTCAACAAAAATTTATACAGAAGTCAAAAAAGGAATCAAACCGGAAATGTATGCTCTTTCAACACTGTTATTTTTTTCAGTTTTAATTCTGCTTTTTCTAATCAACAAGCTTCCTGCAAAAAAAGCCAGTACAATAGGAAAAGTAACTGAACAGGTATCTGCAGTAAATAAACTGTAAATATATTAAATGGAGGATAATTATGAAAAAAACAGTATCTGTATTATTATGTATTACGCTTGCGGCTTCTTTACTATGTGGCTGCCAGAGTTCTGCCGGCGGTCAAGCTGGAAAGGTCATTGTATACAACTGGGGAGAGTATATCGATCCTGAAGTTCTTACAATGTTTGAAGAGGAAACCGGTATCGAGGTTGTATATGATGAATTTGAAACAAATGAAATCATGTATCCAAAAGTAGAAGCAGGGGCTTCTCAATATGATGTCATTTGTCCTTCAGATTACATGATTGAAAAAATGATTAAAAATGATTTGCTTTCCGAAATTGACTTTGACAATATTCCAAATATTAAAAACATCGGTTCTGAGTATATGGAGCAATCAAAGGGCTTTGACCCGGAAAACAAGTACTCAGTTCCTTACTGCTGGGGCACTGTTGGTATTCTATACAACAAAACAATGGTTTCCGAACCAATTACGAGCTGGGATTCATTATGGGACGAACAGTATAAAGATAATATTCTAATGCAGGATTCGGTCAGAGATGCATTTATGGTTGCCCTGGAAAAGTTGAACTATTCTATCAATTCAACAGACCCTGACGAGCTAAATGAAGCAAAAGAGCTTTTGATTGAACAAAAACCTCTTGTTCAGGCATATGTCATTGATCAGGTTCGTGATAAGATGATTGGCGGTGAAGCTGCTCTTGGCGTTATTTATTCTGGAGAAGCAATTTATACACAACGCGAAAATCCGGATTTGGAATACGTCATTCCTAAAGAAGGCACAAATGTCTGGCTGGACTCATGGGTTATTCCAAAGAACGCTCCAAATAAAGAAAATGCCTATAAATTTATAGATTTTCTTTGCAGAGATGATATTTCCCTCAAGAATTTTGAATATATTACTTATTCCACACCAAACAAAGCAGCTCAGGCACTTATTGAAGATGAAAATATTAAAAACAGTCCGATTGCTTTCCCCGATCTGACACAATATACCAACCTGGAAACCTTCTCCTATCTTGGTGAGGAAGCAGACGAACTTTATAATAATCTGTGGAAGGAAGTAAAATCAAACTAATAACTATTCATTTGTAGGTAAACATGAACAGAACAATTCAATACAATATATCAGAACAGTATAATGGAATGACCATATGGCAATATCTTAAACAGCATGGCTATTCTCATCACATTCTTACCCATCTCAAAAAAACCGAGATGGGTATTTGTATTGCAAATATTCCTGTCTATCTCAACCATATACTCAGTGCTGGAGAACAACTCACAGTCTTCCTTAAGGAAGATGTTTCTTCCTTAAATATCACTCCTATTGATCTTCCTTTATCTGTGATTTATGAAGACGATGACATACTTGTAGTAAATAAACCATCAAATATGCCGATTCATCCTTCTATGAATAATCACGACAATACATTAGCTAATGCAGCCGCCTATTATTTTAAAAGTCGCTCTCTTCCTTTTGTATTTCGCTGTCCAAACCGGCTTGACAGAGACACTAGCGGACTTACCATTCTTGCAAAGAATATGCTCAGTTCTTCTATTCTGTCTGATATGATTAAAAAACGTACATTAAAACGTGAATATCTTGCAATTGTAGAAGGCTTCACTGACTTATCAGGCACAATAAATGCTCCGATTTCCCGGAAAGAATCTTCAACAATCGAACGAATTGTGGATTATGAACATGGTGAACAGGCTATCACTCACTATACGCGACTTGCAGAAACCTCTTTCATTTCTGACGGCGTTGATAAGCAGCATTATTCGTTACTAAGAATCCAGCTTGAAACTGGACGGACTCACCAGATTCGTGTGCACATGCGTCATATTGGACACCCTCTTCCTGGTGATTTCCTGTATAATCCTAATTTTTCTATAATAAAAAGACAGGCTCTTCATTCAGCCTGCCTTTCATTTCCACACCCTATTACAAAAACGTTTCTACATTTTGAAGCTCCGATTCCAAAAGATATGCAGAACATATTTCCATCATTTATCGGATTTCATGAATCCTCGGAACCTCATCCGTATGAAGATATTTTGCAAGACACTTCACAATTAAGTCATGATCTGCCACATGATTAAGACCAGAAACAAGAATGGCCCCTATTACACCAACATCTTCTATTCGAATTGGAAATCCGCCTCCGGCATTTGCATAATCCGTTTCATCAAGATAAATATCTGCCATTGTACGCCCAGTCTTTTTCAATTTTGCATATAAATGCAAACTACTTGTTTCCATACACTTAACTACATTGAATTTTCTTCTGAGCCAATTATCATTAATCAAATTTTTAGTATCAAAACAATACTGAAATACAATCAAACCATTATTCAGTCGAATACTGACCATCACTGCCAGCTCACGTTTTTTTGCCTCTGATACAATTAAATTTCCAAGCTCCCATGCATCTGCATTGGTAAAATGTGTGAATTGTAGAATTTCTTCCTGCAATTCAAGAACATTCATGAGCTCCTCTAATGTTTTTTCTTTCTCTTCTGCCATAGAAAACCACACCTTTCTTTTTGAATGTTCTAATCTCTGTATTAGCGTACTCTTTCAGGAAAACCTACCTTTTTCTGTACCTTTCTAAGTGTTTTTGTTGCCGCATAATTTGCTTTTTCCGCATTGTTCTTTACTATTGTATCAATATATGTCTTATCACCCGAAAGCTCACGGACACGTTCCTGAACAGGCAATAATACAGCAACAACACTCTCTCCAACAGCTTCTTTGAATGCACCATATCCAAGACCGGCAAATTCCTTTTCAATATCAGCTGGCTTTTTGCCGGTACATGCTGCATAAATATCTATCAAATTTTTGACACCTGGCTGTTCATCTCTATAACATACTTGTCCTTCTGAATCTGTCACAGCTCTCTTACATTTTTTTCGGATTATATCCGGTTCATCTAATAAATAAATACTTGCATTCGGATTTTCATCTGACTTTGACATTTTCTTTGTCGGATCCTGCAGACTCATAATTTTGGCTCCGACCTTTCCGATATATGCTTCCGGTATTGTAAATACATCACCATATATACTATTAAATCTCTGTGCGATATCTCTTGCAATTTCCAGATGCTGCATCTGATCAATTCCTACCGGAACTACATCAGACTGGTACAACAAAATATCTGCCGCCATCAGTACCGGATATGTAAATAAACCGGCATTAATGTTATCAGCATGCTTAGCAGCCTTGTCCTTATACTGCGTCATCCTGTTCAATTCACCCATATAGGTAAAGCAATTCAAAATCCATGCAAGTTCAGCATGTCCTGATACATGTGACTGATAATATATACAGTTTTTTTCCGGATCAAGACCTGCAGCTATATACAATGTAAGAAGTGCTCTTGCACGTTTTCTGAGTTCGGCCGGATCCTGACGAATTGTAATTGAATGCATGTCAACAACGGAATAAAAACATTCATATTCATCGCTTAGTTTCACCCAGTTTTTAAGTGCTCCCAGATAATTACCTAATGTCAATGTACCTGTTGCCTGCATGCCTGAAAAAAGTACTTTTTTATCACCTAACATTTTTATTCCTCCAAATTATCTTCTTACCACATTCAGTTTATCACCACATTCAGAAAATGTCCATATAAGAGACTGCCATATTACTTAATGATAAGCAGCTATATGGCAGTCTCTTATTCATGTATTATTCACAGCAGGTATTGCATCCACACCCACAGTCTCCCGTATTTCTTTGGCATGCTGCCCCGGAATCAAATGGCTGAAGGACCGTTGGCAGTTTTCTTTGACAAGTACTCCCACCATTATTGCAAAGCAGTAACAAAATAATAATGAAATAACAATTCATACAGTAACTCCTCTTTGTAATCAGTCCTTATACTATATGAATTCACAGTATGTTTCGTGCAGCAATTACATACCGGTTAAGACAACAATCGAACGTTCTCCTACGACAAGTTCATCCTGTCGGTTCTTCAATTGTTCAGAAATTTCTTCTGTACCCGGAGCATACAATGTATCAAAACAATAGCTCCACTGCATCCCCTTTGGCAGCTTCGGAAGTCCAAATGTATGTGCCTCCCAATGCATATTATAAGCAATAAAGAAAAATACATCCTCGTGAAGTCTGTCAATTCTTGCATATTTTCCACAAAGCATAATCCCAACATGCCGTACATAATTTTCCAATTTAGGATACCATGCTGCATCTGCATGATAAGAAAGATCAGGATATCCACATGCCGCATAATCCATAATTCTAAGTTCCATATCCTTATGTAAAATCGGATGCTCTTTTCTTATTGCTATCAATTTCTTAACAAATGTATAAAGTTCCTGTGACTGCTTTGTCTGTTTCCAGTTCAACCAGGAAATCTCATTATCCTGACAATAGGAATTATTATTTCCATGTTGTGAATTACAAAATTCATCACCAGAAAGCAACATCGGCATTCCCTGGCTAAGTAGTAAAAATGTCATTGCATTCTTCATTTGCTTCATTCGAAGCCTGTGTACTGATTTCTTCCTTGTACTGCCCTCAACACCACAATTCCAGCTGTAGTTATAATTTTCTCCATCCTTATTTTCTTCGCCATTCTCCTCATTATGCTTATAATCATAGGACACGAGATCATTTAATGTAAATCCTTCATTGAATGTAATGCTGTTCACAGCATGAATATCAGATGGGTTCCTTCTCTGTCTATATAGAAATGCCTGCAGCATATCCTCATCACTTTTTAGAAATCTTCGAATATCTGTTGCATATTCGTGATTAATTTCTGCAAGAAAAGAATTAATACTTTCTTTATTCTTTCCGTAAAATATCCGTTCTCGGTCAAAATAAGAATAATAAATCTTTGTATCCATGAGTAAAGGTTCTGAAGCAATCAAATCGATTGGCAGGTTTTCTCCTTTTAAATGGAATCCATCTACATGATAATCTGTTACCCAGAACTTCAAACAGTCCAACACTAAATTTCTGCATATATTTTTGGGAAAATAAAACTGCATTACAATCTCAATTCCATTTTTATGAAGTTCCTTCACAAGCATTTTGAATTCAGAAACTGCATCATGACTGCTCGAATAAGATGCCTTTGGCACAAAATAGCTGCCCTCTTTAAATCCCCAGTAATTAATCTTACATGCAGACTCCTTTGTATTTTTCGTATACTTTGGATGCCCTTCTGCGAGCTGTTCTTTTTCAAAATCCAATTCATAGAATTCATAAGCAGGCATAAGCTCTATCTGGTTGATTCCAAGATCCAATAAGTACTGGATTTTTTCAGTTATGCCACGAAATGTACCTTTGTTCTTCACTTTGGATGAAACATGCTTTGTAAAGCCTCTTACATGAAGTGAATATCCTATCACCTGATGATATGGAAGCTTAAGAGGTTTATCCATCTCCCAGTCAGTTTCATCCTGATAAAACCCTGCTCTGACCTGTACTTCCATCTGATCCGGCTCACCCCAGCGACGTTCTGAATAAGATGCTTTTTTATAAATATCTCTGTATGGCTTCCCATTCAGCTCATATCCATATTCTACAATATTTTTGTCAATTCCAGAAACACGTACAGAATACACACTTCCGGCCAACTGATATGGAAGCATATCAATTCTCTGATGTATGACTCCGTCTTTATCATATAGGCAAAGCATCAGTGACTGATTCTTCTCTGCAACACAGCAGAACTGCCAATCCTGTCCTACTTTGCTTACGCCCATAACCAAACTGTTCCCTTTGCTAAGCCTCAGAGCATTTTTCTTACTGTTTTTATTTATCTGCATTTCAATTCCATTCCGGGCTGTAAATTATGCATAACCCTGCTTTTTTGAATCTTTCAACTGCTTTTACTTATGAACCAGCCTTGCAACAGTAAAAAACTTCTCATTCGACAGAATCAGAAGTTTTAGTCAACAACTTTCGGTAAAATATCTCGAACCTCACCGTAGATGCATAAATCAGCCTGCTTATCTGTATAGTGTTCATGCTTGGTAACCAGAACAACTTTATTTCCCATATAATATCGAATGAATGATTTCACCATAGGATGATTTAGATTCGTACCAAGAACAAGAATCATATGTGCTGCCTGACAGGCATTAGCCGCCTGTGTCATTCTGTCATTGCGAATCTGTTCACCCTGTAACTTTACATGTGGTCGTATAGGCTGTTTACACACCTCACAAAGTGGAACTCCTTTTGCATCTCGCATATATACTGCCGAATATACCGCATGACATTTTGGACATTCATTTTCATGTATGGAACCATGTAATTCAATTACATTACTCAATCCAACTTTTACAGCCATGCTTTGAATATTATGAGTAATGCATGCAGTCAACTTTCCTCGTTTTTCAAGCTTCAGTAGAGAGTAATATGCTTCGCTGGGCTCCACATTCATATTTAGACATTCCTTTTTATAGTACCGGTAAAACAATTCCGTCTTTGTGCTGTAAAACGTTGCAGAATAAATCTCCTCTGGCGAATATCCGTACTCCTCTTCTACACGATAGGCTTCTTCGTTACACCAGCGATTTTTCAATCCACACTCTATTCCCATTCCAACACCAAGCAGGCAAACAATATGATCTGTTGCTTCAATCATTCTCCTTAATCTGTTAATCTGTTCTTCCTCTTTTGTCATAACACCGCACTCCCACCTATTATGTACTATCTTCATTTTAAGAACACTGTCTTAAATTGTCAATACAATTTTCTTTTTTTTACTCCCTTTTCAGTATTTTTAAATCCCCCTTTTCTCAACTGTTCAACATATATTTTCATTTACTTTAAATACTACTTATGGTAAATTAAACATATAAAATATTTAATTTAGAAAGGAGTCATTATGGCACACGAACATAATTGTGATTGTGGATGCAATGATCAATGTGAACAAGATTCTGTTGATGAGGAAATGACTGTAGAGTTGGAGCTTGACGATGGATCAATTGTCAATTGTGCAATTATTACAATATTGACTGTCAATGAAAAAGATTATATTGTTCTTCTTCCTCTTGATGAAAATGGACAAAGTAATGAAGGGGAAGTTTGGTTTTATCAATATGAAGAGGATGAGGAAGATGTGGAGGCAGAACCTGTTCTGACATATATCTCTGATGATGACGAATATGAAGCTGTCGCAGATGCATTTGATGAATTTCTTGACAATGAAGAATTTGAAGAATCATAACAAATGATTTTCAGGACTGATTTTGCTATCTCAATAAAGTCAGTCCTGTTTCTTTGACAAATCTTGATATTCCTCTATTGCATCTATTATCATCAACTGCACATAAATACAATTTCTTTTTTGCTCTTGTCATTGCTACATACATAAGTCTCCGCTCTTCTTCTATAGACGCTTCCGTTATTGCCTTTTTATGTGGTAGCATTCCCTCCTGCAATCCCACTAAATATACAGTGTCATATTCCAAACCCTTTGAGCCATGGATTGTCTGAAGAATAAGCTCTGAATCCATTGACATCTTATTTTTTTGCTTAATCTCCCGCAAATCATCCACATAAGAAAGTAGTGCTGTAATCGATTCGAACGCTTTACTCCTGCTTAGTATTTCGTCTGCCTGTTCTGCTGCAAGTTCTCTGTTGCCTCCTCTTTTCATTATCTTTTGTCTCATGTATTTCTCATAACCAATTCCTTTTAAAATATAGTTAACAGCAGCAAATGGCTCAAGTTTTGCAATTTTTTCACAATCAAGCTTCATTTTTGTTATCATATTCTTGTATTCAGGTTCTTCTTCATAATAAAGCAGCATTTTTTGAAATCCAGGCTTCTCTGTTAAGCATTCTCTGGAAAGTCCGCGTAAAGGTTTGTTTAACACCCTGCAAAACTCTGCTCTATCCTGCACACCAATTGAAATTTTCAAATATGCCAGAATATCCACTACCCATTCCTCTTCATAGAACTCCTTTGCAGGCTCAAGTTTTGTGTATAAGATTCCGGACATCCGAAGTTTTTCCTCGAGTAAACCGGAATAGCCTCCCATTCGGTACAGCACTGCCGTTCTTTCACGCAGAATTGCAGATTTGCTTCTGTCCTTTAGCATTTTTACTACAAAGTCTGCCTCTGTTTCTCTGTCAGCAAAACATCTCGCTTCTACCGCCCCTGCTGATGATTCTATATTAATCGCTGTTTGTCTTTTTATATGCAAGCTATTCTTATTAATTATTTGTTTGAGTCGGTTTTTATTATGTCCTATCAACGATGATGCAGCTCTTACAATTTCTTCACTGCATCTGTAATTCTGAGATAAAATTACATGTCTACATGATGGTGTTTCCTCAAGAAACCGTCTAAGCACATCCACATATGCACCACGAAATCCATAGATTGACTGATCTTCATCACCAACTGCAAACAGATTACACTGTTCACCTGCCAAAAGACGAACAATCTCATATTGTGCACGATTACTGTCCTGAAATTCATCAACAAGTATGTATTGATATCGTTGTCTCCATTCCAATAAATACTTTGGATTCTCATTCAATAATGCAAGACAATTTTCAATAATATCATCATAATCAATTAATTTGTCTCTCTTGCATAATCTGGAATATTCCATATATAACTTTTGAAATTCATCTGAATCCTTCCATTCCATGTCAGACAATGAGATGTCAAATCCAGTCTGCATATTTTTAAACCTGCTGATTTTTGCAAGAATATTTTGACACCAAAAATCATCCTCACCCGCCTGCATCAGTTTAAGACGTCTGGCTGCTGATTTCACATATTCTTTTTGAAGAGTTCGGGAAATAATCGTTTGATTTAAATCGTACTGTTTTAAAATATGAAAAAAAACTGCATGAAATGTACCAAAATTGACAGAACTTGATAAGCTCTTGTTGAATTGTATGAAGCGCTGCTGCATTTCCTTAGCAGCTTTCTTTGAGAAAGTAATTACCAGTATCTTATCTGGCACTATCCCATTATCTGTCAAATACCGAATCCGTTCTATTAGAACGGTTGTCTTGCCGGACCCTGGTCCGGCAAGAACAAGCATTGGTCCGCTCAAATGGTGTACCGCTTTTAATTGTTCTCTGTTCAGTTGAATCATATTATTCTATATACCCTGCTGTAATCTTCTAATTCCATCTTTAAGTCTGCTTATGGATTCTTCTTTTCCAAGTATTTCCATTATTTCTGTTGCCCCACCTGGTGTCATTTGCTTGCCTGAAACAGCCGTCCTGACGGGCCACATTGCATATCCATTTTTACACCCTTTTTCTTCGACATATTTCGTAAGCAATGTATATAATGCATCATTACTATAATCCTGACATGCTTCAAATATTGGAAGTAATTCTTCAAGCACCTGTAGTGAAGATTCGGTATTTGTCTTCATTTTTTTATGTGTGTACATACTTATATCATACTCCGGAAGCTTCTCAAAAAAGTCAATATGTTCTGCAATATCCGGTAGAATTTCTATTCTTGTTTTAACAAGTGATGCAATTTTCTTTAAATCATAATTTTTTGTAACTGTCTCTTTTATATATGGCTCTGCAAGACTATAAAACTTCTCAAAATCCATTGCCTTGAAGTATTCTCCATTCATCCACTTCAGCTTTGTATAGTCAAACACAGCGGGTGATTTACTCATATGACTGTAATCAAACTTAGCAATCAGTTCTTTCAAAGACATGATTTCCTGGTTATCCTCCGGACTCCAGCCAAGAAGTGCAACGAAGTTCACTATTGCCTCAGTAAGAAACCCTTGATCAAGTAAATCCTCATACGAAGCATGTCCACATCGTTTTGAAAGCTTTTTATGCTCTTCATCAGTAATTAACGGGCAATGCACATATACAGGAACTTCCCAACCAAATGCCTCGTATAGACGGTTATACTTTGGAGAAGAAGACAAATACTCATTTCCTCTTACTACATGTGTAATTCCCATAAGATGATCGTCAATCACATTTGCAAAATTGTATGTTGGATAGCCATCTGATTTTATCAGAATCATATCATCAAGTTCTGCATTATCAACCGTAATATCTCCATATATTTCATCATGAAATGTTGTAGTGCCCTCTTGCGGATTATTCTGTCTGATTACATATGGCTTTCCAGCAAGGAGATTTGCTTCAATCTCTTCCTTTGGCAAGTGTAAACAATGCTTATCATATACACTGATTTCTTTTCCGGCTACAACCTGTGTCAGTCCTTCAAGTCTTTCTTTATCACAAAAACAGTAATATGCTTTTCCCTCAGCTATCAGTTGCTTTGCATAATCCAGATATATTCCTGATGCCTGCCTCTCGCTTTGTACATATGGACCAACTCCGCCATCCTTATCAGGACCTTCATCGTGGAGAAGTCCTGTTTTTTCAAGTGTTCTGTAAATAATCTCAACAGCACCCTCAACAAATCGTTCCTGATCAGTATCCTCAATACGTAGAAGGAAATCTCCTCCCTCGTGCTTTGCAATCAAAAAAGCATATAATGCAGTTCTTAAATTTCCAACATGCATTCTTCCTGTTGGACTTGGTGCGAATCTGGTTCTGATCTTACTCATCCTTTTCCCCTTCTTTTGTGTTTTCTTCCGGCAATGCTTCTCTTGCCTGCTCCTTAAATTGAAGAACCTCTTTTGTTGCCTGTGAAATTGGAATATTCGTTCCTGCACCAGCTACACATCCACCCGGACATCCCATTCCCTCAATTAAGCAGCCATCTTTTCTGCCTGCCTTGGCAAGCATCAGCATTTTCTTACAGTCAGACAATCCCTCTGCATGTTCAATTTTAACTTCTGTACCTGGATAGTACTTGTTGATACATGCTTCAATTGCAGATGCAACTCCACCGGCTACACCATAACCTCTGCCTGCACTTGTGGCATCTTCTACTTCTTCGTTCTTCAGTGATTCCATATCAATTTCTTTAGCATCAAACATTCCAAGCAGTTCTTCAAACGTAATTACAAAATCAACGTCTGATCTGACGGATCTTCTACTGGCTTCCAGTTTTTTTGCAGCACAGGGACCAATAAAAACAACATGTGCATTAGGATGCTTATCTTTTATATATCTTGCCGTAGCTACCATTGGTGTCAGCTCGTTTGATATACTCTCTATCGTTTCCGGAAAAAGCTTCTTTGCCATCATAGACCAAGATGGGCAACAGGATGTTAACAAAAACGGAAGCTTTCCTGTTGCAACCTGTTCTACATAATGTTTTGCTTCTGCCATGGCTCCCGCATCCGCACCAATTGCAACTTCATACACCTCTTGAAATCCCAGCTGCTTTAAAGCACTCTTCACCTTTTGCGGATTTACATTTGAACCAAACTGTCCAACAAATGCGGGTGCAATTTCTGCAATAATTTCCTTTCCTGACTGAATAGCTCGAATAAGCTGAAAAATTTGTGACTTATCTGCTATTGCACCAAACGGACAGCTTACCATACACATACCACATGACACACATTTATCAGGATTAATTCGTGCTCTGTTATATTCATCACTTTCAATTGCATTCACTCCGCAGGCATCCATGCATGGTCTGACTTTATGTGAAATTGCCTCATATGGACAAACTGACTTACATTTCCCGCAGCGAATACACTTATCATAATCAATATGCGATTTTCCATTTTCAAAATATATGGCATCCTTTGGGCAGACTTCTTTACACGGTCTTGCTACACATCCCATGCACTCATCACTTATCACATACCGATTTGTTGGACAGGCATTACAAGCTGATGGAATCACCTGCATAAGAGGCGGTTCATAGTATTTCTCTGCTATATTGCTTTCTTCCACACCTTGAGAAACATGCACCGGTTGATTCTCAGGTCGTAAAGACATACCCATTGCCAGTCTGCAATGTTCTCTCGCAACAGCGCGTTCTCTGTAGATATTTTCCCAAAACTCTGGTACATCTGCTTTAACAATTTTATAGGGGAGTGCTTCAATGTCATCAATTATATTTGTCGAATTGTATGCAAGATATGCAATTTCTTTAAAAATCTGTCTTCGATATTTCCGAACCTGCGTATCCAAACCTCTCATATTATTCATTTGAATAGCTCGTCTCCTTACTGTTCACATTTGACTTTCAACCTTATTATTACTTTTCCCTATCATTTGTAACATAAATTAGTGGTAAAATCAAGCCGTCTGTACAAATACTCCAAATTATAAAGCATTGCAGACTATTGACGTTTCAGAACAAGAATGATATAAATGTAGTGGACAATTTTTGATTTTATAAACACCTATCCACCAAGCCATAATTGGCTAATAAACCCTAGGAGAATTTATTCATGTCGAATATTGAGCAGTTAGAAGATACTATGCAGGTAGCTCCATTAAAACTAATTGTGCATCCAAGCTGTGCCAAATTAGGGCAACAGGTAAACAATTATCTTGTAAATTTCAGAAAGCAGGTCAACAAACGACATCGCAATTCTCCGGCTTTTCATGATTATGAACGTGAAACATATATTACAGATGTTGTATGCCCTCGTTTTGGTTCTGGAGAAGGAAAAGCCGTCATTAATGAGTCAATTCGCGGCCGTGATGTTTTCATTCTAGCCGATGTATGCAATCACAGTTTGACTTATACTGTAAACGGTTTTGAAAATCATATGTCACCTGATAATATTTATCAGGATATCAAACGAATTATTGCAGCTATTGCTGGCAAAGCACACCGTATTACAGTAGTTATGCCATTTTTATATGAAAGCAGACAGCATAAACGTTATGGACGTGAATCTCTTGACTGTGCCCTTGCTCTTGATGAATTAAAACGAATGGGTGTACACAATATTGTTACATTTGATGCTCACGATCCAAAGGTACAAAACTCCATTCCATTGTGTGGATTTGATAGTTTCAATCCGCCATACCAGTTTATACGTTCCCTGATTCATTATGAAAAAGATCTGATTATTGACAAGGAGCATTTGGTTGTTATCAGTCCTGACGAAGGTGCACTTTCTCGTGCAGTCTACTTTGCAGGTGTACTTGGAGTAGATACTGGTATGTTCTACAAACGTCGCGATTATTCTCAGGTTATCAATGGAAAAAATCCGATTGTTGCACACGAATTTCTAGGAGACAGCATTGATGGAAAGGATGTCATCATTATCGATGATATGATTTCTTCCGGTGGAAGTATGATTGACACTGCAAAGCAGTTAAAGTCCATGAATGCAAAACGTGTTTTTATCTGTTGTACATTTGGTTTGTTTACTGATGGATTGGCTGCTTTTGATGAAGCATATGAAAATTGCTATTTTGACCGATTGATAACTACAAATCTATGTTATCATTCAAAAGAAATAACAGAACGTACTTACTATATCGAAGCAAATATGAGCAAATATCTTGCTTCAATCATTGATTTCTTGAATCATGATGTTGCTCTGTCAAAAGTTCATACACCTACAGAAAAAATCCAACAAATACTTCAAGAATATAATTCAAGAGAGGAAGAGAGTTATTGACTCTCTTCCTGTTTTTTAATATACTCTTCCATAATTGCTGCTGCAATACCTACAAGTTCAACGCATGGACGTTTATGATAATACTCTTCTGTTCGTTCAGACGGAACTGCATTATCTCGTTTTCTGTCAAGTCCTAACAGTTCACGGCAAATAATAGAATGATTGAATGATTCAAATTGCTTTGCCAGTTCCTGAATTCTCTCATAGTGTTTTCCTTTTGCCTCGGTATCTGTCGATGAGGTATACCCATATAACACTCCTGCCGTCATAAACATTCCACTTACTGTTCCGCACACCTCTCGCAGGCGTCCCATACCGCCGCCAAAAGACGAACTGATTGCCAATGCAGTCTCTCTGTCAAGATGATATCGATCAGAAAACGCCAAAAAAACCGACTGACTGCAATTATAGCCTTCACGAAAAAGAGACATTGCCTTTTGTGCGTATTTACTATTCTTAATATATTCTTCTTTATCCATTTTTTTCTCAATTCATAAATATATTTTATTTACTCCTGTATCATTAGAAAAGCTGCAAGATTTCCCCTTTTCCCATTAGTTGCCCTGTGTGAAAACAACAGCTTTGGATTACAGCACGTGCAGATGTCTGTAATTGCAAGATGTTCTTTTTTTATTCCTGCTTCAAGTAAAATCAGTTCATTTGCTTTCCATAAATCCAGCTGAAACTTTCCATTTCCTTTTGCATGTAAAATCTTATCTGCATCTTTCTGGAACTCAGACGCAAATGCATCTGCAACATCTTCGCTGACTTCGTAACAGTCAACGCAAATTGACGGACCAATTGCCACGATCATGTCTGAAGGTTCTGACCCATATGCTTCATGCATCACACTTATTGTCTGTTGTCCAATTCGTCCAACTGTTCCCTTCCAGCCGGAATGAGATAACCCAATCACATGCTGTACAGGATCAATAAAATATAATGGCACACAATCAGCATACATTGTTGTCAGCACTAATCCCGGCACATTTGTCACAAGACCATCTGTTTCAAAAAATGCCTTTGGCCGTACAATTCCGTTCCCTTTATCTTCTTTAGTTACAATTCTGACATTTGTAGTATGCGTTTGATCTGAAAGCACGATAGCTTCCTTGGAAAACCCTATCGCTTCTGCAATTCTTTCATAATTTTGTATGACTGCTCTCTGATCGTCTCCCCTGGAGAACCCCAAATTCATACTTTCAAAAACTCCTGAACTCACACCACCAAGTCTTGTGGAAAATCCATGCATATATCCTTCACATTGATCCAGAAGAGGAAATGATAAATATACAACATCCTGCTTCCTGTGGATCATTATCCGTCCATTCTCGTACTGTTGATTTGACAGTTCTTTGTTTATCTCAGCATCATTCTTTCTGACAAATTCCATTGTATAAACTCCTCACACATGTACTCATTAATTCCATTGTTATCGTTCATGTCTGCTTTTCTTTCATCTTCCTATAAATTGCCCCTATAATAAAATGCATTTTTATACCATACAATCTCTTCACCTAAAATAGATACTATATCAAATCTAAACTGTATAGACTCTAATAAATGATGGCTGAATCGGTAATAATCTGCCACCTTACAGATTTTCTGCTGTTTATGATAATTCACAGCCTCTGCAGGATTACCCGTCAAAGAGTTTTTTCGATACTTCACTTCAACAAACACATAATCCTTCTGATCAATTGCAATTAGATCAATTTCTCCTTGTCTGCATCTGAAATTTCTGTCAACAATCTGCAATCCCTGCTTTTCCAAATATACAGCCGCTAGACTCTCAAATGCAGAGCCAATACATCGTTTGTTCATTTTCCTCCTGTAATCACACTGGCTACTTTTTTAACTTGCTTTTCAGTTTTTCCATTTCATCTACAAAGACAAGTATTTCTGCTACAACCTCATAAAGCTCCGGTGGGATAAATTCACCTATATCCAGCTTTGAAAGTGTATTGGCAAGCTTATCATCGCGATGTACCGGAATATTAGATTCCTCTGCCTTTTCTATTATTCGCTCAGCCACCCGGCCACGTCCGGTTGCTACAACACGCGGTGCCATATCTGTTGGATCATATTCTAGCGCAATTGCCTGTTTAAGGTTTTTTTTCTTATCATTTTCTTCTGCCATTGTCGCTCCTCCATGAATTTTCTGCTATGCTCGTACATCAAATGAGAGTTTCGATACAATTGGTGTTGCAGAAACACTTTCGTTTTTCAAAAAATCCTTTACAATACTTTGAGGTTCCTTCTCCTCCTTTACAGTCACACTTGTACTCATTTGATATCCTTTTTTTGTCAGTCTTTCATCAAGCAGTTCAATATGCTGTTCAATAAAATCTAACGTTTTCTCATCCTGTAGATAAAAGTGGGTATTTACCTTACTATTCTGCATTGCCACATAAACATCCATTGTACCAAGCTGCTCCATTTCCAGATGAAGTAATGCACTTATGTTTCCGTCTTTATCAGCAAGATTCTTTTTCTTTGTATAAACATACAGCTCTCCATGTGTGTTTTCCTGATTCATTCTAAGTGGGAGCTGAACATATGCCATCATCTGGTTTAGCTGATTCATAAAATTCACATTATCACTCATGTTCTGCGCACTTTTCATTACAGCCCCTGTATCTTTTCCTGCATTCTGCAAAATATCCATTATTTTTGCAGACTGTTCAACAATACGCTTGTAAAGCTCCTCAACTTTTCCTTCTTCTGCTACTTCTTTAGGATTTATAACAAATTGTTTAAGTACTGCCTCTTTTAATACTAACTCAAACTCTTTACTACCAAGCATTTCCTCCAGAGCGTTTCTTTGATAGTCATCCAATTTTACAGCACCATTCTGCTGTGTTTGTACCAGTGTATTTATAAATGAAAGGAATTCATTAGTATCTGCCGAACCAGTAAAAAGCTTCACTTGATTTTCTTCACTAACGCCAAGCTGTGTCAGCATATCAGAAAAAAAATGCTGTTGTGAAACACTGTTGAATGGACTTCCTTTCATATCTGCTTCTATGAGAACTTTCAATTCAGCATTTGTTATATTTGCCTGCTTTGCAGCATCCGTGTTCAATTCAGTTTCCGCAGGCGCCTGTTGTTCTGTTTTTGAAGCAGATAGTTCTTCTGGCAAGAGTACTGATTCCGCCAGCTTCCCGCCAAATGAAGATTCCTTACCTATTGACAGCATGGAGAATATCTGCCCA
Organism: uncultured Lachnospiraceae bacterium; assembly: GCA_964579795.1. Taxonomy (GTDB): domain Bacteria; phylum Bacillota; class Clostridia; order Lachnospirales; family Lachnospiraceae; genus JAEYFP01. The sequence continues at coordinate 98,291 of CAZOHM010000004.1, forward strand.
AGCAAACGAAATCCCTGCATATCATTTCCATTTTGAATTATCTCAGCCGGAAGCTTCGCAAGACCCTCTGCAAGATTTTCGGCATCATGAATAATCTGGTGCTCAATATTTTTATAGTTGTCAAACTGGTTAATTGTCAAATCATCAATCGGCATTCCAAGTTTCATCATCTGAACAAGTGTCGACGGCTTTGCCTGTGGATAATCATTGATTGTTTTAACCATTGCCCATAATGCATTTCGATTTACAGGCATTCCCTCATCCATCATTGCCGACACCATCTCAATATTTGTTGCGGTTGCCTGCATATTTGCTCCCTTAAGTGCATTTAAAATAGACGGATTTTGTGTCAGATTTGCATATAATGGTCTGAGCGAAGTCTGATTATTCGCTGTAGACTTTACTTCAAACGACAGAATCTGCCCAATTGCAACATTTAACCCACTTTCCAGTCTTGCATTCAGAAGCTGATGATTGTTCAGCATAAGCTGAATATCCTTTCCATCTACATTGACTACCTCACCTGAAAACACCTGTCCACTGACAAGCTGCCCTTCTTTGCCTTCTGACAACGTTCCTGCTTCAGTACTGTTGACATTCTGCACTGACATCTGCTGTGAAGAGGTTGTAGACGTTCCCACCTCAGTATTTAGATTTTGATATCCGTTATATTCTGAAAATATGATAGACATCTGTGCCTCCTTACTGATGATACGTATTACTCCATACAAAAATGAGTGATAAAGGTTTTTCTGTGAATAGGTGTCGGCCCATATTTCTTTAATGCTTCAATATGCGCAGCTGCCCCATAGCCTTTATTACCTGCCAATCCATATTCTGGATATGTTTTATCATATTCTATCATCAAATGATCTCTTGTCACTTTGGCAACAATTGACGCTGCCGCTATGGAAATGCTTTTGGCATCTCCCTTGATAATTGGTATCTGTCTAATATTCACAAGCGGAATTGTAACCGCATCGTTTAATAATATATCGGGTTTTACAGATAGATTCTGAATAGCCTGGCGCATCGCTTCATATGTTGCCTGCAAAATATTAATTTCATCAATCCTATGCGGTGACACATATCCAAGTCCAACTGCAACGGCTTTATCCATAATTTCTGCATACAGCTCTTCACGTTTTTTTTCTGAAAGCTGCTTTGAGTCATTGATATATAAAATATTACAGTCCTTTGGCAAAATAACTGCGCCTGCCACGACCGGTCCTGCAAGGGGTCCACGCCCTACCTCATCAATCCCACAAATAGAATGATACGCAGCATACTCACGCTCATAGATCTTCATTTTTTCTGTTCTTGCATATTCCTGCTCAAGCTTCTTTATCGACGTAGATGCCTTTTTCACAAGCTCTACAACACCCATTCGCTCATCCGATTCATATTTTTCTATAAAAGCAGGCAGCATTTCCTGTCTTGCTGCCTGATACTCTTTTTTTATTTCACTGATACTCTTTTCCATATAATAGTTCCTTCCATACCATTTTCACTTTAATTTGTATGATCATATTACTTTATTGTCCCAAACTTATGAAATGGATATATTCTGAAAGCTGAGCGTCCAACAATCATATTTCTTTTTACATTACCTACCTCAGAATATCGACTGTCCATACTTTCATCACGATTATCCCCAAGAACAAAGTATTCATCATCTCCTAAAACCATTTCATGTTCTGCACATCCTGCATAATTAACTTTTTCAAGTTCTAAAGGCTCTTTTAGCGGTGCCTTGTCAATATATATCACTCCACCCCTGATTTGAACAGTTTCACCCGGTAAACCTATAACTCGTTTGATTAAATCATCTTTTACACCCTGACATCGAAAACATATGATTTCAAATCTTTTGGGTTCTCTAAAGTGATAGGATAGTTTTTCTGTAATCAGATTGTCACCCTCGCTTAAAGTCTCCTGCATGGAAATATTATGAACCACCGTCCTCTGTGCTACATACCGCACAGTACCATACGTCAAAATAAGTACAACAAGAACAAAAATACCCGTGTCAATAATCTTCTTAAGAAAGGAACGCAATCTTGTGTTTGTTCTTTTTGTCTGCATTTCTATGCCTGCCCACCTTCTGACTTTGGAAGTTCTAACGTAACTCTGCCGAGTTTTCCGTTTCTAAACTCCTCTAATAAAATTGCTGATGCTTTCACTGTATCCTTCTGGTCTCCCTTTAGCAGGCAGTGGCGTTTTTCTGCAATCTTATACAGTACTTCATGAGCCGTTCCTGACTCATCTAATTGATATCGCTGCTTAAGCATTCCAGGTTTTAATTTACGCAAAAAATCAATAAGCTCTGCTGCTAAATCCTGTACATCAAGGATTTCATCATTCATAGAGCCGATAAATGCAAGTTTACGCCCTACCTTCTGATTTTCAAATTTAGGCCAAAGGATTCCCGGTGTATCCAGTAACTCTACATTTTTGTTCAGCCTGATCCATTGTTTTCCTTTTGTCACACCCGGTTTGTTTCCTGTCTTTGTACATGATTTTCCGGCAAGCGCATTAATAAATGTTGATTTCCCGACATTTGGTATTCCAACAACCATTGCCCTGACCGGCCGATTCAGTATTCCGCGTTTTCTGTCACGCTCTATTTTTTCTCTGCACGCCTCTTGTATAGCTGCTTGAATATTCTTTACGCCACTGCCTGTTTTAGAATTTATTTTAACTGCTGTCATTCCCTTTTCATTAAAATAATTTATCCACTGTTCATTGCATGCATCATCTGCAAGATCTGCCTTATTAAGTAAAATCATGCGTGCCTTTTTTGCCCCAAGTTCATCGATATCCGGATTACGGCTGCTTGCAGGCACTCTGGCATCAACAAGCTCTATCAGTAAATCTATTAATTTAATATTTTCCTGCATCATTCGCTTTGCTTTTGTCATATGACCAGGATACCATTGATAAATCATCTCTATTCAACCCTTCCCATCTTTTCTTCACTGATTCCCATATGGAACCATGCTTTTCCTTCAATCATGCTACGACCCACATTTCCAATATTTGCACTCCTACTGTCCTCGCTGTTATCTCTGTTATCACCAAGTACAAAATACTCATCTGCACTAAGCTCAATCGCATTTTCCGCTATTCCGGCTTCTTTTGTATCATCCGTTATGTCATCTTTGTACACTTCTCCGTCTATCCAGACCTGTCCCTGTTTAATTTGTACTGTCTCACCTGGAAGTCCAATAACCCTTTTTACATAGTAGTGTGAATTCTGATTTCCATTTGGATGGAATACAATCACATCTCCTCGTTTTGGAGAAGAGAACTGATACAACACACGATTTATTAATATCTCCTGTCCGTTATATAAACCAGGTTCCATTGATGCTCCTACAACGCTTGTCTTGATTCCCACAGAATAAACAAGCATAAAAGCAAGAAAGATTGCTGCTGCAGCTCCAAACACCCAGCTCAATATTTCATAAATCAAACTAATATTTATTCTTTTTTCTTTTGGATGAAAATTCAATCGTCCTCCAAAATAATCATGAGATTTTCTTCGCATTGTCAACCTTTCCAACTTTGATATTCTTTTCTCATTTTTGCATTACTTAATTTAGTATAGTATAAAAAAGAGACAAATACAAATGTATTTGTCTCTTTTAATTGCAAAATTACTTAACTAATTCTTTTACCTTTGCACGTTTTCCAACACGACTTCTTAAGTAGAACAGCTTTGCTCTTCTTACTTTACCTTTTCTGATTACTTCTACCTTTTCAACATTAGGAGAATGTAATGGCCAGGTCTTTTCAACACCTACTCCATTAGAGTTCTTTCTTACTGTAAATGTCTCTCTACTGCTTCCGCCCTGTCTCTTCAAAACAGTACCTTCGAAAATCTGAACTCTCTCACGATTTCCTTCTTTAATCTTTGCATATACCTTTACGGTATCGCCTACTGAAAACTCCGGAGCCTGCTCCTTAATCTGTTCAGCTTCAATTTCTCTGATAATATCGTTCATGTGTGACCTCCTTGTTATTCGGACGTTCTTAATCCCACTATGGTGAACAGAGGACCGTCTCCTTTTCTCACAACGTAACATAGTTTACCATATTCATATTTAAAATGCAAGTATTTTCATTCCTGAGTTTTATGATATTTTTTCATCAAATCAGGTCTGCGCTCTATCGTTCGTTGAATGGATTGTTCTTTTCTCCATTTTTCTATATTAGCATGATGACCCGAAAGTAATATCGACGGAACTTCTTTTTCATGCCATACTTCCGGACGAGAATATTGTGGATACTCTAACAGATTATCCTGAAAAGATTCAAATTCTGCAGAAACTTCATTATTCAGTACTCCGGGAACAAGTCTTGAAATCGCGTCAATCATAATCATAGCCGGCAATTCTCCACCAGTTAATACATAATCTCCAATTGATACATAATCTGTCACAATTTCCTCAAGAACACGTTCATCAATTCCTTCGTAATGTCCGCAAAGTAAAATCAAATCCTCCTCTTTAGACAATTCCTCTGCCATTGATTGCTGAAAGACTCTTCCCTGCGGAGTCAGATAAACAACTCTGACGTGGCGTTTGCTCTCTGTTTGACTATCATACAGCTGTTCAGTCGCATCGATATCAATAATCTGTCCTTTTCTGTCAGCAGATATTTGCTCTTTCACTGCCTGATAAGCAAGAAAAACTGGTTCAGCCTGCATCAGCATACCAGCACCGCCACCATATGGGTAATCATCAACCTTATGATGTTTATTATATGCATAATCACGAATATCAACTGCGTCAACAGAAAGCAGGCCATTTTCAATCGCTCTTCCTGTAATACTTGTTTGTATTCCATTAAGAATCATTTCTGGAAATAGCGTCAATACATGAAAATTCATTTATAGAAGTCCCTCCAGCAAGTGTATCTGCATTTGCATATTTATGATATCAACATTCAGCACACATTGCTTAATGGCAGGAAGAAGCAGCTCTCTTCCATCCTCAAGATCTATTACATACACATCATTGGCTCCTGTTTCCATTACGTCGCGCAGTGTCCCATGAAGCTTTCCTGTATCATCAGATACATGAATTCCTATTAAATCTGCAACATAATACTCGTCTTTTTTCAATTTGACGGCATTTTCACGAGTAACATACAGACCCTTTCCCTTATACTTTTCAATATCATTTATGTTGTCTATTTTTGCAAATTTTAATATTACAAACTGTTTAAAAAATTTAACCTGTTCTATTTTCAAAGAGATTTGTTCCTTTCCCGTATCAAGCAAAACCTCTTTTAATTTTCTAAATCTTCCTGCATCATCAGTCGTCGGAAATACTTTCACTTCTCCATGTACACCATGTGTAGACGAAATAATCCCTACCTGTAATAATGACTCCATCGTGTTTTCCTTTCTTATCAAAATGGCACTACAAATCAGCTGTATTGCCGGTCTGTAATGCCATTTTACACACTGCCAGAAATTAATTACTGGACAATATCGACTACTACTTTCTTGCTTTCCTTTGCGGATGCTGCCTTGACAACTGAGCGGATTGCCTTTGCGATTCGTCCCTGTTTACCAATAACCTTACCCATATCAGACTGCGCAACGCGAAGCTCTAATACTATGGTTCTGTCATCTTCTTTGTCAGTAACAACCACTTCATTCGGATTTTCTACAAGAGATTTTGCAATTACCTCTACCAACTCTTTCATATTAGTACTTCCCATTTTAGCACCTCCAAAGCAGTCCTATTTTTCGATTCCAGCTAGTTTGAAAATCTTGCTAACTACTTCTGTAGGCTGTGCTCCATTTGCTAACCACTTCTTAGCCAGCTCTTCATTTACCTTGAATGTACTTGGGTCATTGTTAGGATCGTATGTTCCGATTTCCTCGATACACTTTCCGTCACGAGGAGATCTCGCATCAGCAACAACGATTCTATAAAAAGGAGCCTTCTTCTGTCCCATTCTTCTTAATCTGATTTTTACTGCCATCTCTTTCACCTCCATAATTGTATTATAAATTTCTATGTTCAAAAAGGCATTTTAAACTTGCCTTTTTTACCACCCATTCCACCCATCATACCGGGTAACTGTTTCATCATTTTCTTAGATTGTTCAAACTGTTTTACAAATCGATTCACATCCGCAATATCTACGCCTGCACCTTTTGCAATTCTATGCTTTCTGCTCGGATTCAATAAATCGGGATTCTGACGTTCTTTCGGTGTCATGGATAAGACAATTGCTTCGTTACGTGCAAGTTTTTTATCATCTACCATTGATTCAATATCAGACGTTTTTGCTCCCATACCAAGTCCCGGCATCATATTTAAAATACTGGACAAACCACCCATTTTTTTCATCTGGTTCATGCTTTCCAGATAATCCTCAAAATCATACTTGCCCTTTTTGAGTTTCTGTGTCATTTGTTTTTCTTTGTCTTCATCAATATCAATCTGCGCTTTTTCAATCAACGTCAGAATGTCGCCCATACCAAGTATACGACTTGCCATTCTGTCCGGATAAAACTGCTCTAAATCGGACAGCTTTTCGCCCATACCAACATACAAAATCGGTTTTCCTGTTACAGCTTTAACGGAAAGAGCCGCGCCACCTCTGGCATCGCCATCCATCTTTGACAGAACGATTCCATCAAGTTCAATCTGTTCATCAAAGCTCTTTGCCACATTAACTGCTTCCTGTCCTGTCATTGCATCAACAACAAGCAATGTCTGGTGAACAGATACTTTGGATTTGATTTCCTTAAGCTCTGTCATCATTTCTTCATCTATTTGCAAACGTCCTGCGGTATCGAGAATTACAACCTGATGACCATTCTTTGTGGCATGTTCTATTGCTGCCTTTGCTATATCTACAGGCATTTGCCTGTCTCCCATAGAAAAAACATCTACACCTTGTTTATCCCCATTTATCTGTAACTGTTTGATTGCTGCTGGTCGATACACATCGCAGGCAACAAGTAAACACTTTTTCCCTTTTTGTTTCAGTTTTCCAGCAATTTTTGCCGTTGTCGTCGTCTTACCGGCGCCTTGAAGACCGCACATCATAATGACTGTCATTGCTTTTCCGGGCTGAAGACTGATTTCTGTCGTCTCGCTTCCCATCAGGGAAACCATCTCTTCATTTACAATTTTAATAACCATCTGTCCAGGATTTAATCCATTCATAACATCCTGGCCAACAGCTCGCTCTTCTACAGCTTTAATAAATTGTTTAACAACTTTAAAATTAACATCTGCTTCCAGCAGCGCCATCTTTACTTCTTTTAGAGCCGCCTTAACATCTGCCTCTGTTAATCTTCCTTTGCTTCTTAAGCTCTTAAAAACATTTTGTAGTTTTTCTGTTAAACTTTCAAATGCCATCTATATAAACTCCTTTGTTCTTTCTGTTTACCACTAATTATTCTCACAGCACCTGTAATATCTGCTGTGCTAATATTTGAATACGGTTAACTGCATCAGTATCTTTCTGCTCTGACAACTTGATAATTTCTGCCGTCAGCCGCTTAGCCTGATCGAATTTTTCCAGCAAATGCAACTTTTCTTCATATCCAAGCAAGATTTTGTCGCAGCGTTTCAGCAAGTCATGAACTCCCTGTCTTGTTATACTGTATTCCTCCGCAAGCTCTGATAACGATAAATCTCCGTATACTGCGTCTTCATATATACTCCGCTGATGCTCTGTCAAAAGTTCTCCATAAAAATCATACAGTAAATTCTGTTCAACTATTCTTTCCATATTGTACTATACCTGAACCATTCAAGGCCGTTTCATTAATGTCCGCCAAATCAAGCACCTGCTATATCATACACAATAACAATTACCCTGTCAAGTATTTTCTCTTTACACTTTTATTATTTGCTGTTTATTTTGTCCTGTTCTGTCTTTTTATATTTTTCCAGAAGTTCCTCATACTTTTTGCTCTCTGATTTTGTCTTAAAGAACATAACAAATGTACTTACAGCAAAGCAAATACCAAATGAAAGAAAAAAACCAATCCATCCGGGTACATAATCAACCGGGAACCAATCAAATACAATAATACAGAACAAAATCACAGCAATAATAATAACCAGCATAATAACAGTACGCCACACAAGCATCAGATTAGTAAACAATTTTCCTGAAAACACTAAAGAAAATGACAAAGATATCATGATTGCAGCAAATCCAAGCTGCCAAAGTGTAATATAACTGATTCCACTTTTTCCAAGACTATAAAAAGACGAATATGTCACAGCATGATCTCCCTGCAGTGCACCAAGAATTGATACAATCATCACTTCTACAGCAAAAATAACAAGGAACCGCATAATAAAGTCAATTAACTGATTTTCACTATTTTGCATCTATTTCACCCCCAGCATCTGTCGAATTGTTACTGCATATTGCCTTGAAACAACAAGCTTTTCTGCATTATTCATTGTCACAATGATTCTTCCATCCAAGTCTGGTTTTAGTGCCTTAATCTGATTGAAGTTAATTATGACAGATTTCCCTGCTCTGAAAAATCCATGTGCAGAAAGCTGTTCCTCTAGCTCATATAGCTTCAAAGGTGTTTCATATACATCGTTCGCTGTATAAAAAAAAGTTTTCTTATCAACTGTATCAATATATAAAATTTTGGATGCATCCAAAATATATGTTTCCTGATTCTTCATCCCTGTTAATTTACATTCTAATATTCGAAGCATGGCTATCAGCTTTAATATCTCATCATTTGTCTGCCTGCAATTAATAATAATCTGGGTGTCTGTAAGTGTATCGTCCTCATTAATTTGTATTTTCAAGCATCCACCGCCTCCCCTGCTTTTTCTTTCAAAAACAGCTCATGGAATTATCCATGAGCTGTTGTAAACCTTTTACATTTTATAAAGAAGCTGTTTCTGAAACAATTTTCTGAAGAGCTGCAAGAGCCTCATCAGGAAGCTTATCATAGCCTTCCTTCTTGGTAGCGAAGCCTTCTACTGCACTTACTCGATTCTGCATAGCGTTCTTTAATGCTGCAACATAATCCTTGTCAGAAAGATTCGGCTTGAAATCTGCAGTTTTTCCTGACCAGTCATACATGATTTCGATATCCTCGAACGGTCCCCACTTTTCAAATTTAGCCTTCTTTTCAACAATTGTCTCAATGATTCCAAGTGTATCAGCAGGCTTAACCTTTGTTCCCATGAAGTCACCAGTATTAACGATATAGCAATCAACATTCTTCTCTTCAACGAGCTTCTTGAATTTTACATATTCGTTTACTAAAGGATATGTTCTGAACGGATTAGCATAAGGTACAATACGAAGCGCATTTAAATCTGTACCTGCAGCAACACGCTCTGCTGTAGAAGTCTTTGTAGCAAGAGTTGCACCCATAACAGAAGCAAGTGCAGCACCCTTCAGCTTAACAACTGGTGGAATCGTAGGATCTTTCATAATCCAGAAAATAGCATTTACTGGAGAATCAATCTTGTCCACACGGTTAGGTGACCATAGTTTTGATTTAATAGCACGTCCGTTACCATTTCTGATATCCTCTGTTACTAACTGAATCTTACCATTCTCATCTAATGTAGCTGAGCAGTTCTGAGCTGAAAGCAAATATTCGTTATCAGGGCATCCTGTAGGATAATCAGCTGTCTTATCAAAATAAGTAGGCTCTAAGGCGATCGATGCACATGAATCAGTGTTAATGATAAATGCGTCATCATGAAGAACCTTGATTGCAGGATATTTATTGTTATGCTTAGCATGTGTCAGTGTAGATTTTCCTGATCCTGAAAGACCATATACAGATGCAACGAATTTTGATCCGTCTGCAAGTGAATACTCCTTCTGTCCACCATGACAGGATGCATAACCATTTCTGTTAGCAAGTGCCCAAGCCATTGTCAATGTACCCTTCTTGTGCTCGCCAAAGTATCTCATACCAAGGATAGCAGCACAGTTCTGCTCTGTATCAAAATAACATAATGTCAAAGGATCGCTTAAGCAGCTGTAATCA
>CAZOHM010000005.1:0-17254 GCA_964579795.1 uncultured Lachnospiraceae bacterium
TCTTCTCTTATTTAATCTCTGCATCAGTTCTTGGGTCAATAATCTTTACTGCATCAGCTACACGGCCATACTGACCACAAGCCTTGTTGTATGCAGTAGTAGGATCATCACCTTTTTTAATGAAATCAGTCATCTTTCCGAGACTTACAAACTTATAACCAATAATCTGATCTTCTTCATCAAGTGCGATACCTGTAACATAGCCCTCAGCCATTTCAAGATAACGAGGTCCTTTTGCAAGTGTACCGTACATTGTACCAACCTGTGAACGAAGTCCCTTACCTAAATCTTCAAGTCCGGCACCAACTGCAAGTCCATCCTCTGAGAAAGCGGACTGTGAACGGCCATAAACAATCTGTAAGAACATCTCATTGCTGTATTAATTGCATCACAAACAAGGTCTGTATTTAATGCTTCAAGAACAGTTCTACCCGGTAAAATTTCAGCTGCCATAGCTGCTGAATGTGTCATACCAGAACATCCAATTGTCTCAACTAAAGCCTCTTGAATAATACCCTCTTTAACGTTTAATGATAGCTTGCAGGCACCCTGCTGAGGTGCACACCAGCCAATACCGTGTGTAAATCCGGAAATATCTTTTACATCTTTTGCTTTTACCCATTTTGCTTCTTCTGGGATTGCTGCACATCCATGGTTCACGCCCTGTGCAACTGAACACATTTCTTCAACTTCCTTTGAATAAATCATGTGAAAACTCCTTTCAAAATAGAATTATTTAATTTAAGCTATAAAAGCTATATGACCGCTAACACATATTCTCTCATAAAGTATTAAAAAAATCCAGTCGTTTTTTGTACTTTTTTGCATAATAACGGTTAAAACTGTAATTCTAAGTCTCTGACTCAAATAATGTACATCCATTTTTTCCATTTTTCTTTGTTTTGTACAATGCCTTATCTGCATTTTCATACAATTCCTGAAATGTTTTGCCATGAAGTCCTGCAATTGCAATACCAATACTGGCTGTTACAGAAATAGTACCTCCGTCACAAGGATAATCCTTTGTTAATAAACGATTAAGCTTATAGCCATGAAGCTGTACATTTTTAACTTCATTAACATCATTCATATAAATAACAAATTCATCGCCACCAATTCTGCCAATAATATCTCTTCCTTTGAAATTTGCCTTTAAATGATTGGCAGTTTCGATTAACACACTGTCTCCCATGGCATGTCCAAGATTATCATTAATAGCTTTAAAATTATCCAAATCAAGCATGATTAATGCATCAAAATCATCTTTTGCATTAATTTCTTCCAATTTTTTCTCGATGAGTTCTTTCGTTGTTCCCTTATTATATAAACCAGTGAGAGGGTCTCTTTCTGCTCGTTCTTCAATTTGAAGCTCTGCAAGCTTTTTCTCATGAATATCAGTGATTCGGCCGACAACTCTTGTTATGTAGCCTTCAGTTCCAAGAAGACTTGTAAAATTGATACGACTCCAACGTATTTCAGAATTACTGAACAGCCTTGTTCTGATATCTATTGCATCCTTTAATGGCTTTTTCAGCGTACTGTGTGCGATTTCCCAGAAGGAATCTAAATCCTCTTCCAAAATCATATTTGTAGTTCCATTTTGAATAAAATCCTTTATAAGAATATCCTTAATCGGAGTACCCTTTGAACCTTTAACAGCAAGAACGTCGGTTTTTGCATTATAATCAAAAATTATCTCATTTTCAGCTTCTGATAAAAGATGAAGACGTTCAGCCTGTTCCACAAGTTCAAGCTCAATCATTTTTCGTTCAGTAATATCCAGAATAATAGCTGTAATCAGACTATGATCATCATCTCGGTAAAAGAGATTTCCTCTAACCTGCAGCCAGCGAATACCACCATCCTTTGTAACTGTTCTAAACTCAATTTCTGACCATCCATCATCCTTTAATACGTCGGTAATTCCCTGTCTGAACATTAACAAATCTTCACCAATAATATTAGCTTCAATATTTCTTAATGAAACTGAACATTCTGCCTTAGAATAACCAAGCATGCGAAAAAAACCATCATTTAAAAATACAACAGTCAGTTTTCCACCTTTCACTTCAAAAACACCCATTCCTGCTAGTGTATTATCAATAACCGTTTCAATGTCCGTACACTTTTCCTTATGCATCCACATTTGCTAAAGTCTCCTCTTCATATATAGTTGAAAAGTTTTATGTATAAAACCAGTTATTGCTTTATTACAACCTCACCATGTTTTTTATAGATTGAATTCTCCGCAATACAGCCTCTTACCATGGAACAAGGATAAATATTCGTGTATCGTCCAATTACTGTTCCTGGATTTAACACAGAATTACATCCAACCTCTACATGATCACCAAGCATAGCACCAAATTTCTTTAATCCTGTTTCGATTTTTTCACTTTGATCTTTTACAACAACAAGAGTTTTGTCGGATTTCACATTAGAAGTTATAGAGCCTGCTCCCATATGCGAACAAAATCCAAGAATAGAATCACCTACATAATTGTAATGTGGAACCTGCACACGATTAAATAAAATCACATTTTTGAGTTCTGTGGAATTACCGACGACTGCGCCCTCACCTACAATTGCATTTCCTCTGATAAATGCACAATGTCTGATTTCAGCATTTTTACCGATAATAGCCGGGCCGTTGATATATGCACTGGCTGCTACCTTTGCATTTTTTGCTACCCATACATCAGCTGCTCTTTTTTCATATTCTTCTTCACTAAGTGTATTTCCAAGTTCAAGAATAATCGCGTTGATCTTTGGCAAAACCTCCCATGGATATTCATATTCTGCAAGAAACTTTCCTGTAATAGTCTCATTTAAGTCATACATGTTATTAATTCTATACTGTTCCATTTTTACGCCCCTTTTACACTAGATTTATCAGATTTAGATTTTGTATCTGTCGATTTTTTATAGTTTTGTGAAGCCTTTGCAAACATTTCCCGCAGGATTGCCTGATTATTCAGTCCTTTAACTGCACCGGTTCGTCTGGCAACATAATCATTCAGTTTAGCCATATACACTTCCGAAGTGATTTGCCCTTCTGCAACCTGGGTTAATCCCTTTTCCCAACTGGCTGTCAGTTTTGGATCAAGAAGTGGCCGAATAGAAGCATCAACAACATCAAATATCATCTCACCAAGTAATGCAGGGGTAATTACCTGCGTTTTTTTGTTAAGAATCAAATATTGATTTGAAACAAGTTTTTTTAATATTTCAGCACGTGTAGCAGAAGTACCAATTCCACTTCCTTTAATCTGTGCACGAAGTTCTTCATCTTCAATAAGCTGTCCTGCATTTTCCATTGCAAGAATCATGGAACCTGAGGTATAGCGTTTTGGAGGAGAGGTTTCTCCCTCTTTTAATTCCATTGCAGTCACTTTAACAGAATCACCTTTTTTCAATGAATTCAAGGCTGTTAAAAAAGCCTCATCACATCTGACTTCATCTTCAGAATTCTCGTCTGATGAAGGTGCAGAATCCTGCTTTGTTTTAAGAAATGAAAAGCGACTTGCTTTCAAATAACCTTCTTCGGAAAGAACTTTGAAATTAGCAAAGAATCGTTCGGTATCAATTTTTACAACAATACCGGTTTTCTGATAAACTGCTGGTGGATAAAATATACTCAAAAAACGCTTTACAATAATCTCATATACTTTTTCTGAAAGCTCAGACAAACCATTTATTGCTTCCATACCCTGTCCGGTTGGAATCACTGCATAATGATCTGTAATCTGCTTGTCATTTACATATCGAGTTTTTGCAATTGTTTTATAGGAATCTCCTTTTAAAACCTCTTCTGCAAAACTAGCTGCTTTTTCATAACGTTTTAATCCATTAATGTTTTTATATATTTCCTTTGATACAGCTGTGGATAGTACTCTTGCATCCGTTCTTGGGTAGGTCACAAGCTTTTTTTCATATAATTCCTGAATAATTCTTAGCGTTTCATCAGGACTGATTTTAAAAAGTTTTGAACAGTCATTTTGAAGTTCTGCTAGATTATATAATAATGGTGCATTCTTTGTCTCTTTTTTCTTTTCTATTTTATCAATTGATGCTCCGTCAGAAGATAATGTAAGCAGCTCCTTTGATACAGCTTCTGCATCTTCACGCTTTTTAAATCCGTTTTCTTTATATAGCAATTCTGAATTATAATATCTCGAGTCTTCAGTCGTACGCCATTCAGCAGAAAATGAATGATTTTCAATATCGGCTTCGCTGCTCTCTAAAGATGAATCAGACAAATTCACTGAGGCCAGAATGCGATAGAATGGGGTTTTGACAAACTCTCGAATTTCCCGTTCCCGTCTGACAACCATACCGAGCACGCATGTCATGACACGTCCGACCGAAATGACAGCATATTTCATGTTTAAAAACCCCGAAACAGAATCTCCGTACTTCAAAGTGAGTGCACGTGAAAAATTAATTCCCATCAAGTAATCTTCTTTTGCACGCAAATAAGCGGCATCAGCAAGATTATCGTAAGCAGACAAATCCTTTGCTTCTTTTATTCCACGCTTGATTTCATCCTCTGTTTGTGAATCAATCCAGACTCTTTTTCGGATTTTACCCGAAACATTCGCCTGCTGTTCCACCAGACGATAAATATATTCTCCTTCTCGCCCGGAGTCCGTACAAACATAAATTGTTTCAACATCTTCTCTTGTTAACAGCTGACTGACAATTTGAAACTGCTTTGCAGCAGAAGGAATTACTTCATACTTATATGTATCAGGTAAAAAAGGAAGCGTTGTAAAGCTCCATTTTTTATATTTTATATCATATGCATCAGGATAACTCATAGTTACAAGATGTCCAACACACCATGTAACAATTGTATTTTCCGATTCAAGATAGCCATCATATTTTTTTGTGTTAAGCTTCAGTGCATTTGCAAATTCCCGTGCAACACTTGGTTTTTCTGCAATAAAAACTGTCTTTCCCATAAAACTTCCTGTTCTTATTTCATATTATTATTAAGTATATCATAGGATTTCCATAATCTCAACGAATGACTGCCATATTACTCGATATATGAATTTGATCAATCAAATGAAGATTTTCCCTGCAGGCAGCCTCTTTTTTTAATAATTCATCAAATGTACCACTCGTAAACAAATAATAGTCATCTGCTTTTAAGCCGGCTTTTTTTTCATTTAACAGCATTTTCTCAAAATCACTGTAGAGAAATGTTTTTTTCTCCCAGCTACAGCATCCAATTAACGTCTCACAATTATCATTTTGTGCAACAATATCCAAAGAACCGTCTTTTCCATTCCAGGAATCAAATCTGGAATATGTTCTATTTAATCGGTTCATTTGATTAAGCAGCATCAAATATTCTCTACATACTTTTTTGAATGTATCTGCGACAAAGAGTTTTAGAGTTGACTCAATATATTTACGATAGAATTTATCCGCACCAATCATATCTAATTTTGATATACGTGCATATACATATCGATACCAGAAACATGTAAATGAATCTGAAATTCGATAAGTTCCTTTTAAAGCATTCGCTTTTCCTGATGTTTCACAGGAATCAATTTTCTCAACAAGTCCGAGATCTATTAAATTTTTCAAATAAACAGCAATCTTTGACCTGCCAAATCCTGTTTGCATATACAAGTCATTTAATTTTTGCCTTCCCGCTGCAAGATTAAGTAAAATTGTATTATATACTGCCGGTTCACGCAGTTCACCTGTCAATAGATGCATTCCTTTTTCATATAAATAAGAACCAGGTGATAAAATCTGTTCACATATATTTTCTTTTACTGACAGCTCTTGATTCCAATGTGACCAAAGAAGCGGTATTCCGCCTAATATGGCATATGTATTTATGCATTCTTCAAAATTATATCTCTTAAAACGTCCGACTAAATTCAGAAAGTTCAAGGGTTCTACTTTGATGAACCCAAAAATTTCATATGCTGAATTTCCAAGCTTATCAAGCATAATTTTTTCTATCCAATAGGGAGACGAAGAACAAAGTATGACCAATACTGATGACTGACTATGTTGATTATGGATTACTTTAATCAGGTCATTCATAAAATTTGAACAATTTCTTACAATGTGTTGAAATTCATATATAATCAAAACCTTTTTATCTGTATTTAAAGATATGACAGCAGAAAAAATCGAGAAAAAAGAATCAAGTACCACTACATTCTCTGGTAGATAATCTTTTAATTCTCTATTTAATAATTTAATTTGTTCTTTTTCAGAGCATGGTATTGCATGATAATAAAAGCCAGCTTTGTTTTTACAAAAACGTTGTAAAAGATCTGCTTTTCCAATTCCGCTGCAGCCATACAGAACTACAATTTCATTTTCAGTACGATTGAAGCAATTTTCCAGATTTTGCACCTCTGCATTTCGTTCAAAAATCATACTTTCACCCTGCTCAAACACTTAAGGAAGCTGTCGAATGAGAAGCTTCTCAAAATCATTTCTTGACATTGGCTTTCCTAACAAATATCCTTGAACATTATCACAATGAATTCTTTTAAGATACTCAAGCTGATCTGGTGTTTCTACTCCCTCAGCAATTGTTTCCAGTCCAAGTTTGTTGACCATATCGACAACCGATTCAGTAATAATATTTGTGGAGACATCTTTGATTGCGGTATCTACAAATGTTTTATCAATTTTCAATGTGTCAATTGGTAATACTTTTAAATAGGACAAAGAAGAAAACCCTGTTCCAAAATCATCTAACGAAATTTTAATACCAAGCTTTCTCAATGTATTAATTTTTCCAATTATCTCATCAAAATCATTAATAAAAACACTCTCTGTAATTTCCAGCTCAATCCACTCCGGATTAATTTCATATAGACTGAGAAGATGCTGTATATAATCAACAAAATTATCTTTTTCCATTTGAATAGATGAGATGTTAATCGAAAGAATAAAAGGAACATGGTATTTCAGTTTCCAATCGTTCATAATACGAATGCTCTCCTTCAATACCCAATTGCCAATTGGTACAATTGCTCCATTTTTTTCTGCTATTGGAATAAATTCTGATGGACTGATAATAAATCCACCATGCTCATCAGGCCAACGAAGCAATGCTTCTGCACCACGTAGTCTACCGGTTTGTGCTGAAAACTGCGGTTGAAAATAAATAACAAAGTCTTCATTTTCTATTGCTTCCTTCAGACGTTGCTCCAGTGATACGGTTTTAATAAATCTCTGCAAAATATCATGTTCAAAATACTGAATATTATTCTTTCCCTTTTCCTTTGCCTTAAAAAGAACAATTTCAGCATTCTTTATCAATTCCAGTGCTGTTCGTCCTGCTTCCGGATACTCTGCGACACCACCACTTACACTAAAGGTAATTTCAGTTTTATTTGTCAAAACAAAAGGCGTACGTAATTGTTCTCGAATAGACGTGTATATATTATCTGCACTTCTTTGACCACATGGATTATAGATTGCTACACAGAACACATCACTTCCAAATCGACCAGCAACTATATTTTCATTTGTATATTCTTTAATTACTCCTGCAAAATCCTGAACAAGCTCATCACCAAATAAAAGACCAAGACTGTCATTGATCTTTTTGAAATCATCAATATCCAAAAAAAGTAATTCTACGCTTACTTGTTCTGATTCCGCTTTTTCACATAAATCTCGGAGTGACTTGACAAAATAATTTCTATTGTACAGCCCGGTTAGAGAATCATAATATGCAAAATAAACAAGTTCTTCATTTTTGGCTTTAATTTTTGTAATATCATGAAAAGAAATAATCTTGTCAATTGGAATTCCGTTTTCATCATAATTAGTCCGAGCCACAGATTCAACCCAGTTTTTTTGATTTTTACTCTTAAATTCCATTCTCGAAATTCGCTCTTTTCGTGATTCCATATCAATGATAATTTCTTGAAAACGTTTCTGATCCTCATCACAGATTAAACTAAGCATAAAATTCTTATCAAATGGATGATTACAAACTTTTTCCCCAATTATCTCATCCCATGATCCAACCAACTCAACATTTGAATTTTTTCGATAATCTATGTACACAAAAACATTACCGGAAAACTCCGATACAAGTCGATAAATTCTCTCACTGTTTAACAGCTTTTCATTCATTGCTGTTAATAAATCAATCTGATACTTTAAATCATCCATGGTTTATCCTCTGTGTTTATTTACTGACAACTAAAAATCTTCATCATTAGTCTACAGCAATGTAGCTGCCTCACAAAAAATTGAATTGTAAGGCAGCTGCCAGTTATTCTTCATACTATCTTACTGACTTGGCACTGATATATCCCTGCGCCTTTAATAATTCTGCGCAAAGTACTGCACCACCAGCTGCACCTCTGACAGTATTATGAGAAAGACCAACAAACTTGTAATCAAAGAGAATGTCTTCTCTAAGTCTGCCGATAGAAACGCCCATTCCTTTTTCATAATCAACATCCAATGCTACCTGTGGACGATTATCTTCTTCCATATATCTGATAAACTGCTTAGGCGCACTTGGAAGCTGTAATTCCTGTGGAATTCCTTTATAGGAATTCATTTTTTCAATCAGTTGCTCTTTTGTTGGCTTTTTTGCAAATTTAATAAATACTGCAGCAGTATGACCGTTTAATACTGGGACACGAATACACTGTGTAGTGATAATCGGTGCTGCTGCTTTCACAATCTGACCATTTTCAATTCTTCCAAGAATACGAAGCGGTTCCTGCTCACTTTTTTCTTCTTCACCGCCAATATACGGAATGATATTCTCAACCATTTCCGGCCAGTCTTTAAATGTTTTTCCTGCACCTGAAATTGCCTGATAGGTTGTAGCAACAACCTCAGTTGGTTCAAATTCACGCCATGCAGCAAGTAATGGTGCATAGCTTTGAATAGAACAATTTGGTTTTACGGCAATAAATCCATATTTTGTTTGAAGACGATTTTTCTGAAATTCAATAACCTTTGCATGCTCAGGATTAATTTCTGGAATAATCATTGGAACATCTGGTGTCCATCTGTGCGCACTGTTATTTGATACAACGGGTGTTTCAGTCTTTGCATAAGCTTCCTCAATAGCTCTGATTTCATCCTTTGTCATATCTACAGCACTAAAAACAAAGTCTACAATAGCTGCAACTTTCTCTACTTCGTTTACATTCATTACTGTCATCTTTTTTACAGCTTCCGGCATCGGAGTTGTCATTTTCCATCTACTTCCAACTGCGTCCTCATAAGACTTTCCTGCACTTCTTTCACTTGCTGCAATTGCAGCAACTTCAAACCATGGATGGTTTTCCAGCAAAGAAATAAACCTTTGACCAACCATTCCCGTTCCACCTAAAATACCAACTTTTAATTTCTCACTCATCATTTTTCTCCTCTTCCCTGTAGGTTATATTAAAATACTCCTTAAATCATTTCTTTTAAAAATTCTTTGTGCTGCTTAATTACATTCTGCATGGCAGCCGGTCCCGGTGCACCGATTGTTAATCTCTTTTCAACACAGGTTTTTAAGCTGATAGCATCAAACACATCCTCTTCAAAAACAGGACATATTTTCTTGAGCTCATCAAGTCCAAGTGCATCAATGCATGTATGATGTTCAATACAATATAAAACAAGTCTTCCAATAATTCCATGAGCATCTCTGAACGGAACACCTTTTCCAACGAGATAATCAGCTGCATCAGTTGCATTTGTAAAACCGTTCATTGCACTTTTTGCCATGATTTCTTTATTAAACTTAATCGTTTTTAACATTCCGGAAAACAATGCAAGACAGCCCTTTACTGTATCAATTGCATCAAAGGTCAGCTCCTTATCCTCTTGCATGTCTTTATTGTATGCAAGCGGAATTCCTTTCATTGTAGAAAGCAAAGACATAAGCGCACCATATACACGTCCTGTCTTACCTCTAACTAATTCAGCAATATCCGGGTTTTTCTTTTGTGGCATAATACTGCTTCCGGTCGAATAGGTATCATCAATTTCAACGAATCTGTATTCATTACTGTTCCAAATAATTACTTCTTCACTAAAACGGCTAAGATGCATCATAATTATTGACAATGCGGAAAGAAATTCTATCAGATAATCTCGATCTGCCACTGAATCAATACTGTTTAATGTTGGTCCCATAAATCCAAGAAGAGATGCTGTATACTCTCTATCCAAAGGATAAGTAGTTCCAGCCAGAGCACCTGCACCAAGCGGACAATAGTTCATTCTAATATAAATATCCTGTAATCGTTGACTGTCTCTTTTGAACATTTCAAAATATGCTCCGAGGTGATGTGCCAATGTAATCGGCTGTGCCTTCTGCAAGTGCGTAAAACCTGGCATATACGTATCTATATGCTCTTCCATCATAGAAAGAAGAACAGTCAGCATATTTTTTAATAACTCTTTCGTATTGCATACTTCTTCTCTTGTGTAAAGCTTCATATCCAGCGCAACCTGATCATTTCTGCTTCTGCCTGTATGCAGCTTCTTTCCCGGCTCACCAATCCGTTCAATCAGATTTGCTTCAACAAAGCTGTGAATATCTTCATACTGATCTGTTATTTCAAGTTTTCCAGATTCCACATCCTCAAGAATTCCAGTCAAACCAGTAATAATCTGTTGTGTTTCATCTGATGATAAAATGCCCTGTTTACAAAGCATTTTAACATGTGCCATACTGCCCTCAATATCATGTTTATATAGTTTTTTATCAAAAGAAATGGATGCATTAAAATTATATACAAGTGCATCTGTTTCTTTCGTAAACCGACCACCCCATAGCTGTGCCATTATGTGATTCCCTCCATTTTTAAAACTGAATTAGATTTTATCACATCTTCACATTAATTTCAACGACCGCATAAAATAAAGTGTATGAAACTAACATTTTCAAGGGAGGAACCCATGTCAGTATTTATGGAGTTAGATGATATTTGCTTCTCCTATCATAGTCTTCAAGGCGAAACACCAGCTATTATTAACATTAGTTATTATGTAAACAAAGGAGAATTTCTTTCTATTATAGGTCCAAGTGGTTGTGGTAAATCCACACTTTTGTCTATAATGGCAGGTCTGCTTCAGGCCGAGGCCGGTCAAATAATGTTTTATGATGAATATGATAAGCCATATCATCCACGTATTGGTTATATGCTTCAAAAAGATCATTTATTTCCATGGCGTACGATCATGAAAAATCTTACGCTTGGACTGGAAATCAACAATGAACTTACAGAAGAAAATTTAAATTTTCTTAATCATATGTTGAAAAAATATGACCTCTATAAATTCAGAAACAAATATCCGCACGAATTGTCCGGTGGCATGCGGCAACGTGCTGCACTTATTCGTACCCTTGCTATCAGACCTGAAATTCTGCTTCTTGATGAACCGTTTTCAGCACTTGATTATCAAACACGACTAAATGTATCAGCAGATATTTATGAAATTATCAAAGCAGAAGGTAAAACCGTTGTCATGGTAACACATGATTTGTCAGAAGCAATCAGTCTCTCAGAACGTATCATTATACTCTCCAATAGACCGGCGCATGTGAAAGACATTGTTACTGTCAATTTCGAAATAAACGACCGTTCACCACTTCTCGTACGTAATACTGTACAATTTAAGGATTATTTTAATCTCTTATGGAAGGAATTAAATGAATGAATCCAACATCAGTTAATCAACAACACTACATTAAAGAACTTAAACAGACTAATATCTATATCAAAATGATTCGAATAGGCATTTTAATAGTTTTTCTGATAATTTGGGAATTGGCCGTCGATATAAAAAAAATTGACGGCTTTTTCTTTTCCTCACCTTCAAGAATATTCACATGTTTTTTCCAAATGTCTGCAGATGGTACAATCTACATGCATATTGCAGTCACAATGTTCGAAACAATTATCAGCTTTGTTCTTGTTCTTGCTATCAGTCTGCTTTGTGCAACTTTGCTATGGTGCAGCAGACATCTTTCCAAAATACTGGAGCCTTATCTGATTATTCTTAATTCTCTTCCGAAATCTGCACTTGCACCTTTATTTATTGTATGGCTTGGCACAGGAATAAAAACAATTATTGTTGCAGGCATTTCAGTTGCATTATTTGGCTCAATTATAACGATATATACTGGTTTTTCAAATACTGACAGCGATAAAATCAAACTAATCTACACACTTGGTGGAACACGACTGACTTCATTTATAAAAGTTGTACTGCCCGCAAATATTCCAACATTAATCAGTCTGTCAAAAGTTAATATTGGTTTGTCTCTTGTCGGAGTTGTTATTGGGGAGTTTCTGGCAGCCAGAGCAGGACTTGGATATTTAATTATCTATGGCAGTCAGGTGTTTAAGCTGGATATGGTTATTATGAGTATCACAATACTTTGTACATTATCAATGCTTCTCTATGCTGTTATTCAAACAATTGAAAAACATCTGAAAATAAAATAAGACAGATTCTCCATTTTGAGTAATCTGTCCAATAATAGCAAAAGCTCCCGAGGGGATTCGAACCCCTGACCTACGCATTACGAATGCGTCGCTCTACCAGCTGAGCCACGGAAGCATGCCGCTAAAACGGCTACCTTTGCTATTATATTAAATTTCATATCATTTTGCAACAAATTTTATTAAGATTATTCTTCTTCAATTAATCTATGCAGTTGTTTAAACGCATCATGAATGCCTCCAACTTCATTGATAATTCCTTCATTTACTGCTTGTGGACCAACAAGTATCGTACCCATATCCTTTGTCATAACACTTGTTTCCATCATTAGCTTTAAAAACCGTTCATTGGAAATATTGCAATGAGCAGTTACAAAACCAACAATTCTATCCTGTATTTGCTTAAAATAATCAAAGGATTGTTTCACCCCAAGTACCATTCCTGTTGTTCTTACAGGATGAATAACTGCTGTACCAGTTGGTACAATAAAGGAGTAATCTGTACTGACAGCAATCGGAAGACCAATTGAGTGGCTTCCTCCAAGTACAAGTGAGACTGTTGGTTTACTAACCGATGCAATCATCTCTGCGATTGCAAGCCCTGCTTCTACGTCTCCACCTACAGTATTGATAAGAATCATTAATCCATCTATCTCCTTATCGTCTTCAATTTCTGCAAGCTTTGGGAGAACATGTTCATATTTTGTTGTTTTTGTATTTGCAGCAAGTACATCATGTCCTTCTATCTCTCCAATAATTGAAAGCAGGTGAACCTTATGATTACATATACTGTTATCTAAGGTCACCTGCCCAAATTCTTTAATATCTTTCTCCACATTCATTTTCCACAGTCCTTTCGCATACTATGTTTTTCTTAGTATGCTGTAAAAGCTGCAGATTATACATCAAAATCATCATCCTCTGAAATGGAAACATCAAAGTCGAAATCTGCTTCCTCAGACTCACTTATTGAATAGTCAAGTGTTTTTGTAACATGTTTTTTCGGTCCTGGCAACGGGTTATCAAGTAAAACAACTTTTTTAACCTCGGGCTGAGCAGTCGGTTCAACTGCCGGCCGAATATTCTGTTCCTCTACATCACATGTCGTCTGAATAATTTGTTCCTCCAAATCAGATACTGACTGAATATTTTGTTTTACTACAGCAGATGCCGACTGAATGTTTGCAGCAGACTGACGTTCCATATGTTTTATCTCATAATAGAGCTGCTCGTTTTCACCAATAAAAATTAATGCTCTTGCTCTCATTAATCGTGCTGCTTCTTCCTCTTGTGTTTCAACGTTCGCTTCTTCTACAGTTGTATCCAAAACAGTCTCAAGAAGTTCTTTAGGATGATGATTTTCATACATATAATAAAGTCCACAGCATCCAATAACAATTAATAGCTCGACAAAGAAATACGTATTGCTCTCTTTTCCAACACTGAAGAACAGCATGCAAAGCGTTCCGAACAGAACAAACAATATTGGCGTTAATTTACGTTCTTTTTGTCTGATTTGATATAACACACTTGATACGGACATAACAATTAAAAATAAATACAGCAGTTGATTTCCCAATTGAAGCCAGGCAGCCTGAATAGATGTATAGGTCTGTCCATTCGACTTAGTCAAAAAATAATAATTATCTGTAATGGATAAGTTTTGATTATCAAAGCGAGCATGAAACTGACTCATGATTTGAGAAAAACTATACTGTTCGCCAGTTTCAAGATTTGAGGAAATATGAAATCTTCCAAGACAAGAAGAAACAATATCTTGAACAGGGCACTCTAACAGCGTACATTTCCAAAACATACATAAAACAAATACAATCAGCATCATAACCAATGTACAGGTACCACTAATCCAGTCTTTTTGCGATGAACAAAACAGCCACGGCAGTAACAAGATAAGTACTATGACAGCAGCCGGTTCCATAAACAGAATGATACCGAAAAGAATACCTAACAAACTGCTACATAACAGTCTGACAAGTACTGCAGCATTCTTTTTGGTCCATATATATACAAACATACATAATGCTGCACAAAATACACAGGAAAAGAATAATTCCGGACTATAAGAATATACTGAAAAAGCCTGTGATGGCATATAAAGAGTACATACAATAGTCAGCACTCCACAAGTTCGGCTTCCAATTCTTCTGGCAATACGATAAACAAAAAATGATGTCAATATTAGAACGGCTATATTAATATAAACAATGACAGCAGGATTTTCACCAGTTATCATAAACACAATCGAAACAACAGCAGCATACATAAACTGAGCTGGATTTCGAAGAAGCTGTGGTAAAATATCTACTCCGCCAACACTGAGCATCCCTTTATTCATCAATACTGCCGCTTTATAGAAAACCATCTCTGTTGGCAACAATGAAGAGGTATATGCAAGCCTTGTTTGAATAAATAAAACGTAAAGTCCAATGATTGCTATAATTTCTATAAAAAACCATGACTTATTTTCTTCTACTTCATGTGAAATAGCCATCAATTTTGTGATTAAGCTCAATAAAACGAACGCCAAAACAAGGATTCCTCCAAATACAATCATGTAGAAGAATCCTTCATTTTGTGCAATAATCTGATTGAACACAGATATAAACAGAACATATCCAAGTAAAAGCAGAGAAAGCACAATTGTTATTATCGAAAAAGAATTACTTTTTTCCTTCATATCGTCCTATCTTTCCAGCGCTTGCTCCAAATCAGCAATGATGTCATCAGCATTTTCTATTCCAACTGAAAATCTGATCAAATCCGGCTCAACCCCAGCCTCAATCAATTGTTCATCTGTCATTTGACGATGAGTACTGCTTGCAGGATGTAATACACAGGTCCTTGCATCTGCAACATGTGTCACAATTGCTGCCAGTGATAGATGATTCATAAATTCTGATGCAGCAGATCTGCCACCCTTTAATCCAAAGCTTAACACACCACATGTTCCATTTGGCATATATTTTTGTGCAAGCAAATGATATTTATCATTAGGAAGACCGGGATATAGCACCCAGGCAACTTTATCATGATTATTCAAATATGTAGCTACTTTCATAGCATTTTCACAATGTCTTGGAACTCTTAAATGTAGTGTTTCCAGTCCGACATTCAGTAAAAAAGCATTTAGCGGTGACTGTACAGCGCCAAGATCTCGCATTAGCTGCGCTGTTATCTTTTGAATATATGCTCTTTTTCCAAACCGTTCTGTATAAATAATTCCATGATAAGATTCATCCGGTTTTGTCAATCCCGGAAAACGATCAGAATAGGCATTCCAGTCAAAATTACCACTGTCGACAATACATCCTCCCATGCTCATAGCATGCCCATCCATATACTTTGTTGTGGAATGTGTTACAATATCGGCACCCCATAAAAAAGGTCTGCAATTAATTGGAGTTGCAAAAGTATTATCAACAATCAAAGGCACTCCATGTGTATGAGCAGCATTCGCAAATTTCTCGATATCAAGAACAACCAGTGCAGGATTAGCGATTGTTTCTGCCATAACACACTTCGTGTTTTCTTGAAATGCTGCATTTAAAATATCATCAGGAGCACTTGGATCTACAATTGTACAGGTAACGCCCATCTTTTTCATAGTTACTGTTAAAAGATTAAATGTACCACCATATACAGTAGAGGAAAGAATTACATGATCTCCACATTCACATATGTTGAACAATGCAAAATAATTTGCTGCCTGCCCAGAAGCGGTGAGAACAGCACCTATGCCTCCTTCTAACTGACAGATTTTATCAGCAACACAATCGTTTGTAGGATTCTGCAATCTGGAATAAAAGTATCCGTCTGTCTCCAAATCGAAGAGCTTTCCCATTTGATCAGAAGTTTCATATTTAAATGTTGTACTTTGGTAAATAGGAAGGACACGCGGTTCACCATTTTGCGGATGCCAGCCTCCCTGAATGCAGATCGTTTCAGGTCTATAGTCAGTGCTCATTATGATACCCCATATATTCTTGCTGTAATACTCTAATCATTTTTATATATGTCTGCTTGCAGGCTTCATTGTCATTAGCCTCAATATCCTGAATACATGGATTAATGTATGTTTGAAAAATCGACTGAAAAATTTCAACAGCATTATCTTTTTTATTAATTCGGTTCACAATTGTAGGTGCTATATTATAATATTCATTAATCAATTCTTCACCATCCGGCTGATTACATAAATACTCGTCTCTGTACTTCTTAAGAAGCTTCAGTTCATAGCAGTTTTCATCCTTACCAAGGCTGTCACAAACAGCAGTTGTTACATAACAAAGCTTTGTTCTGAAACCTTTTTTTATGTCATCAAAACGTCCAATTCTTAATGTGTATTTGATGAATGCCTGATTCCACTTAGTAACTATTGTTTCAGCTAACGTATTAGATGATTCACCATTATATTCCATAATTGCCGGTAATACGTAAACAGCCATCATAGAATTCTGGTCTATCACATAATTATCTTTTTGATTTTTCTTTTTTAGTGCATCTTCACCTGCCTTTGCAGTATCCACAAAAAATTGTGCAAGCTCATCAATAAAAGACTGTTTGTCCTCAATCTCTTTATACTTATTTTCAATACTGTCAAAAAGAGGTAAATACATACTGTAGTAATCACGAAAGGATGCTTCATATTTATCACGTTTAAAATCTCGCAATCCATCCTTATGATCAGTTAACATTTTAGGAAGCTCTGACTTTATATTATCCATTATAATCTCCTGCTTGCACTCTATTCATTCCAATTATGA
>CAZOHM010000005.1:17282-60589 GCA_964579795.1 uncultured Lachnospiraceae bacterium
TTGTAAAGATTTAATTGAATTGTCATCTGTAAGATCAACCCATGTTTGAGGAATCATTGTAACCTCGGCAGATGCCATTTGAATACCTGCTTTTTCAAGTTCCTGACAAACAACTGTAAAATCTTCTGGTGATGTTAATATCTCGTAACTGTCCTCTTCATCAGAGAAGTCTTCAGCCCCGGCATCCAAAGCAACCATCATTAATTCATCAGAATCCATGTCACACTCTTCCTTATCAATGATAATCTGACCTTTTTTATCAAACATAAAGGATACACATCCCTGTGTACCAACATTTCCGTTCCCTTTTGTAAATGCACTTCTAACATTTGCGGCTGTACGATTCTTGTTATCTGTAAGTGCATCAACAATAATTGCTATTCCATTTGGTCCGTATCCTTCATAGGATACATATTCATAATTTACACTTGCTGCATCACCGGCAGCTTTTTTGATACCACGATCTATCGTATCATTAGGCATGTTATTTGCTTTTGCCTTTGCAATCACATCACGCAAACGAGAATTGTTTTCCGGATCTGCACCACCTTCTTTTACAGCAACTGCAATTTCTCTTCCTATAATTGTAAATACTTTTCCTTTTGCTGCATCATTTTTTTCCTTCTTGTGCTTTATATTCGCAAATTTGGAATGTCCTGACATTTCTACACCTCATTCTCTAATATTTTATTCCATACTGTCATATATTGTAGCATTATTTATCTGTTTCATCAACTTCTTTTGTTTCCACATCTAGTCTGGTCACAAGTACCGACTGAATCATTTTATCTAAAACTTCTGCTATTTTAAAGTTATACCCTCCATAATCAACTGAAAACTGCTCATTTTCTTCCGGTATTCTGCCAAGTTTTGAAATCATGAAGCCATTTAATGTATCAAAGTCTTCATCAAAATGAATCTGCAGAATTTCTCCGGCTTCTTCAAGTGTCGTCATTCCATTCATAATATAGGTGTTATCTTCATTTTCTTTAATATGTACTTCTTCTTCATCATATTCATCTAGAATATTCCCAACAATTTCCTCTAAAACATCTTCCATTGTTACAATTCCTAAAGTTTGACCATATTCATCAACCACAATGACCATATGAACTTTTTCAGCTTGCATTGCTTTGAATAAATCATCTATATTCCTTGTTTCCGGTATAAATCTTGCCTCACTGTACAAATCTGGCAGACTTGCAATTGTCTGTGTTCGTTGTTCGGGATTTTGATATTGCTTCATAGCATCTTTCATATGTAAAATTCCAATGATATTATCAATATCATTTTCATATACTGGATACCTGCTGTTCTTCTCATTCAGAATAATCTGAACTGCTTCTTCCAATGTCAACGCTGCATCAAGTGCAACTATGTTTTTTCTGTGAGTCATAATGTCCTTTGCTTCCTTGTCACCAAACTCAAAGATATTGGCAATCATTTCTGCTTCTCTTTTTTCAAGAACACCTTGCTCCTGCCCCTCATTTACCATTGAAATAATTTCTTCTTCAGTTACATCTGTATTTCCTGCTTTAGGATCAATTCCAAATAAACGTAATGTCAAATCTGTAATTAACCCAATAAAAAAGGTAATTGGAGTCAATAGTTTTGTAACAGTGTAAACAAAATTAATCAATCCATATGCCCATCGTTTACTATGATGATATGCAAGTCGTTTTGGAGTTGAAATTCCAAAAGAAAGAAAAACAAACATTAATACTATTACAGACACAATTTGATTCGGAAAAATTTCAAGGAAGCATGCACCCAGCAAAATATCTGCAAGCATAATCAATAAATGAATCGTGTTTACTAATGATGATGGATCTGTTTTAAGCCTATACAGTCTGTATGCCTTTTTATTGCCTTCCTGACATAACTTTTCAAGCATCACTTCATTTATCTCCTGAAGTGATGCACCAAATCCATAAAATATGATATTAACTATCAGAAGTCCAACTAACGCTGCAATCTGCAGCATAATACTGCCATCCTCCATACTGATTATAAACTCCTGTTTCTTTAGTAATATACTTGTTCCCGCTTTGTTCGTCAAGCAAGCCGCCTATGTAGTACATATCTGGCGAGTTCCTTCAAGCTGGAAACTAACATACAATGCATGATCAACATACTCCATGATTGACTGATCCAAATGACATACTTTATCCTTCAATCTACATTTATCAATCGTACGAATTTGTTCAAGCAGAATCACCGAATCTTTCTCCAAATGATACTTCCGACATTCCAATTCTATGTGTGTCGGTAACTTGGCTTTATTTAATCTGCTTGTTATTGCAGCACAGATTACAGTCGGGCTATGTCGATTTCCAATATCATTCTGAATAATAAGGACTGGTCGAATACCGCCTTGCTCCGATCCGATTACTGGTCTTAAATCTGCATAAAAAATATCTCCACGTCTAATTATCAAAGCTTGCACACCTTTCTGTTTTCATTCAAAACACACTGATTTGCTTTTGGCACAGTAAAAGTATTTACCTCTTTTTTTCTGTGTATTCAAATTTGAATAAATTATCAGTACAAGTCTTTGATTGTATTTACTATTTATATAATCTTGGCACACGTTTTGTTATATCACAAACAAGTTCATAATTAAACCGCATTGAAAGTTCTCCAAGCTCTTCAGCAGTTATTTGATCCATTCCTGATTTTCCAAGTAAAACAACTTCATCAAATTCTTTTGCTTCAGGAATGTCAGTTACATCTACCATAAACTGATCCATACATACTCTTCCTACAATGGGTGCTCTTTTCCCTTTAATAAGAACTGATCCTTTATTTGAAAGTGTTCTTGGATAACCATCTGCATAACCTACCGGAATAGTTGCAATTCTTGTTGGTTTCTCAGTTACATATGTTCCACCGTAACTGATTGGCGTACAAGCCGGTAATGTTTTAATATAAACAATACAGCTTTTCAATTCCATCGCCGGTTTCAAATCAATCGTATCCTTGCGAATTTCATCGGAAGGCCATAATCCATATACAGTAATTCCTGCACGAACAATATCCATATTTGCCTGAGGAAGCTCTAATATTCCAGCACTATTTGAGCAATGGCGATAAAGAAAATGTATTCCTGCTGATTCACAATTATTCACAAACGTCGTAAAACGTTCAAGCTGGCTGCAGGCAAAGGCTTTATCTGTTTCATCAGCCCTTGAAAAATGAGTAAAGATACCTTCCAATTCCAGACCTTTGTATGTAGAAATTTCTTTTACAGTTTCAAAGCCGGATTCATCTTGTGATACACCAATACGAGACATACCCGTATCCACTTTAATATGTATCAGTGCATTTTTATGAAGTTTTTTTGCACACACAGCAAGTTTTCTTGCTGTATCGGTCTTAAAGACTGCCAATCTAATATCCTGTGTAATCAGCCGTTCATAGTCTTCTTCGAATGTATATCCAAGGATTAATATCGGTTTGGTGACACCGTTATCACGTAATGTAAAGGCTTCCTCTGCTGTAGCAACAGCAAATCCAAACAGATAATCAAGCTTTTCCAGTCTGGCTGCAATTGGAATTGAGCCATGTCCATATCCGTCTGCCTTAATAACAGCAATCATCTTTGTATCTTTGTTTATTTTCTCTTTCATATGCTCCATATTTGATACAATTGCTTCTAAATCAATTTGAGCATATACCCTTTTGACACTCATTGTACTCCTCCTTATTCATTCTGTATGTGATCTAAGTATTCTTTCATGCATTCTATTAGATTCCCTGCAAGCATACCATGTTCACCATAAAGTGCTGCTGCCCTGTTTCCTGCTGTTGCATGAAGAAAGGCACCATAAGATGCAGCATCAAATGCAGACATTCCCTGGGCAAGCAGTCCACAAATAATACCGAATAGGACATCCCCTGTTCCAGCGCTTGCCATTCCACTGTTTCCGCCAATATTAATTCTTGTGTTTCCACAGGAATCTGTAATCACTGTTCTTGTATCTTTACATACACACACAACATGATACTCTATAGACATCCTTGAAGCAGCTGCCAAAATATCCTCCAATACAACATGTTTGTCATTTGCCATAAACCGGCAAAACTCTCCAATATGAGGTGTCATAATCAGGTCTCTGTCATTCTGCTGTAAAAACATCTTTCGATGCTTAGCTGCGATTGTAATTGCATCCGCATCCATAACCAATGGCTTATGTGTATCAGTAAGAATTTTATATACCATTTGTTCTGCAACTGCACCAAGTGAGATTCCGGGACCGATTCCAATCACATCTGCCCAGCCAATTGCTTTTTTTAACTTTTTATCTTCGTAATCATCTGCATAAGTTGTTACAATTACCTCCGGAATACTTTCTATTAGAATATCTCTATTTTTTTCATGTGTAAAGACCTGCACCATTCCCGTTCCACTTTTCATACATGCCTTTGCAGCAAGAATGGCAGCACCAGGCATTTCCTCACTTCCGGTTATCAGAAGTGCTTTTCCAAAAGTACCTTTATTAGAATATACAGGACGTTTAGGAAAAATAAGATCAGTTGAATTAAGCATCGTTACTTTTGGCAAATCTTTCATGCTTCCCTGCAAGGAAAGATTTGATATTCCAATATCTTTGAGTACAAGTATTCCGGTATAGCTCGCACCCGGATACAAAAGCTGCCCGCGTTTCTTATATGCAAATGTAACAGTATAATCCGCCTCTACTGCAATTCCCATAATTTTTCCACTGTCTGCATAAATACCGGATGCGATATCAACTGCAACTGTTTTTGCTCCCTGTTGTTTTAAATTATTTATTGAAGAAATGATATTCTTAGCATTTCCGGTTATTTCTCGATTTAATCCAATTCCAAATAACGCATCTATAACAGTAGTATATGCTGTACTTTTCAGCGTGCGATTAATCTCTATACCATAATTATCAGCAATACGCCATTGCTCTTTTGTCAATTTTGTACATGAAGCTTCATTTCCGGCAAACAGTACTTCTACATTGATTCCATTCTCTTTAAGTAATCTTGAAATTGCAAAACCATCCCCACCATTATTCCCGCTTCCACATACAACAAGTACATGTGAAAGTGGCAGCTCATGCTCCTTTAACACCTCAAGCACACTTAGAGCTGCTCGCTCCATTAAAACAATAGATGGCACACCAAGCTGTTTGCTTGTATAGTTGTCACATAGCTTCATTTCATTTGCAGTCAGAATATATTCCATAAAACTCTCCAAACAATAAACGCACCATCAGAACCGTATCTGTATGATGCGTCTATTCATTTATTTTATCATTTCCTACTGTTTCGACTGGTTTTATTCTTTTTGACGGAAGAACCGGTTCATATTTCATATCAAACAATTCAAGTACATCCGGACCAAATATATCATGCATATATGCATATAATTCGGAATTATTGATTTCTCGATCCTGCTTTTTTACAACATTTTTCTTCAATGTTACACGAATATCACGAATCCAATTAGCAATCTCTTCAATTTCATCTGTATTGTTTTTAATTTTTTCATAACAAATTTCCATTGTCAAAAGCATTAATTCTCTATTAATGCTGTCAATTTCTCGAGGAAGCTCCATAAGCTCATCTTCATGACTCTCTACCTTTTCGTTTACATCATTAATCAGACGTTTATTTTCAGTGATTTTTTTGTCTGCTACAGCATCACCATCCATATTTGTCACAATTTCAGACATTAGATTATTTTTAATTCTTTTTAAATCCTTAATTTCATTTGTAAGCTTTCCCTGACGTTTCAAAAGTTCATGCAATTTATTTTCTAATTGCATGATTTCTTTTGTTGTTCCAGCTTTGCCAAACAACTTATGCCATTTATTATCTAAAATCAACACTGGAATCTTTTTGTTTTTTAGTGCTTCTTTAAACTTTTCCTGTGAATCCGTCATATTCACTCACCAAAGTCACCCTTCTTTTCCTGCTCATACCGATCCAGATTATAGGAAAGACGCATCAGGCTCTCAGACAAATGTACATTTTCGACAATAATTCCTTCTGGAACATTCAAATCAATATGTGCAAAATTCCAAATTGCTTTGATTCCATATGAAACTAGCAGATTAGCAACTTCTACTGCTTCATTTTTGGGAATTGTCAGAATCGCAATATCTACATCATTTTTCTGCATAAAAGAAGCTATATCCTGCATCGGTGCAATTGCAATATCACGAATGATTTTCCCACAAATATTCGGATTCGCATCAAAAATACCTTTTATGATAAATCCTCTTTTTTCAAAATTCACATAATTAGCAAGTGCCTGTCCCAGATTACCGGCTCCAATCAGAATTAAGTTGTGTTTTTTGTCCAAACCCAGGATTTTTCCTATTTCTTCATAAAGATACTTTACATTATATCCATATCCCTGTTGGCCAAAACCACCGAAATTATTGAGATCCTGTCTGATTTGGGAAGCTGTCACTTTCATTCGTTCACTTAGTTCCTGGGATGAAATTCGCTCTACACCATCATCTTTTAATTCACCAAGATATCTGAAATAACGTGGCAGTCTGCTGATTACGGCACGTGATATTTCCTTCTCCTCCAAAGCAGCTACCTCCCAATTATAAATAGCTTTCTAATGTTTTTCTGACTGCACGGATAAAATCCAAACTATTCAGAGTAACCGTCTCTTCAAATTTAGTAATCATCGCAAGATCCTTTGTCATTTTACCAGATTCAATAGTCTCAATTGTTGCCTGTTCAAGTTTATCAGCAAAACGTACTAAAGCCGGATTTTTATCCAATTCACCACGTTTTCTAAGTGCACCAGTCCATGCAAAAATTGTTGCAACTGAATTGGTAGAAGTTTCTTCACCTTTTAAATGCTTATAATAGTGACGCTGTACGGTTCCATGTGCTGCTTCATACTCAAACACGCCTGAAGGAGAAACAAGAACAGATGTCATCATAGCAAGTGACCCAAAGGCCGATGAAATCATATCACTCATAACATCTCCATCATAATTCTTGCAAGCCCAAATCATACCTCCTTCAGATTTCATAATTCTTGCAACTACGTCATCAATTAATGTATAAAAATACGTAATACCTGCCTTGTCAAATTTATCCTTATATTCAGCTTCGAAAATCTCCTGAAAAAGATCCTTGAAATGATGATCATACTGTTTTGATATTGTATCCTTTGTACCAAACCATAAATCCTGTTTCTGATCAAGTGCATAATTAAAACAGCTTCTTGCAAATGATTCAATAGAGTCAGTACGATTATGCATACCGCGAACAACACCACCCGATGCGGGAAACTCATGAATTAATTCACGACGTACTGTGCCATCCTCACCTGTAAAGAGAAGCTCTGCCTTGCCTGCCTTTTCAATCAGATATTCCGTGTTAATATAAATATCTCCATATGCATGTCTTGCAATCGTAATTGGCTTCTTCCAATTTTTTACGCATGGTTCAACACCACGTACAATGATTGGTGTTCTGAAAACAGTTCCATTCAAAATTGCACGAATCGTACCGTTAGGACTCTTCCACATCTGCTTTAAATCATATTCCTTAACTCTTGCAGCATTTGGTGTAATTGTTGCACATTTTACAGCAACTCCATATTCTTGAGTGGCTTTTGCAGAATCAATTGTTACCTGATCATCTGTCTCATTTCTATGAACAAGACCGAGATCATAATAATCTGTCTTTAAATCAATAAATGGATTTAACAACTCCTCCTTTATCATTTGCCACAAAATTCTAGTCATTTCGTCTCCGTCCATCTCTACAAGAGGCGTTGTCATTTTGATCTTATCCATTTAATTATAATCCTTTCTATTTCGTTTTAGTATTTAAAGTAATATTTAAATCAATACAGGCCTGTGAAATCATACTGATCAATTCCTGATTTGTCATAACCGTAACTCTGCCGCTTTCATATTCAGCTTCAACTTCTTCTTTGATACGCTGCACAAGAACAGAATTTTTATCAACATGTGACTCAACAGGAAGCTTGTAATATGTATTAATCCAATGTGCAATTCCTGCTAGTCCTGAGGTATTTGATACTGCACATAATACAGGTCTGTTCAAAAACTTATCTGTATCAAATATGTTATATATTTCTTCATTTTTTAAAAGTCCATCTGCGTGAATACCTGCTCTTGTCACATTAAAGTTTTCTCCAACAAATGGTGTTCTTGGAGGAATCTTATATCCAATTTCAGACTCGTAGTATTCTGCAAGCTCAGTAATCACTGTCGTATCCATTCCTGAGAGATCACCTTTTAATTGTGCATACTCAAAAATCATTGCCTCAAGCGGCGTATTTCCAGTACGTTCACCAATACCAAATAAGGAAGTATTAACACCTGCACAGCCGTACAGCCAGGCAGTTGTTGAATTGGAAACAGCTTTATAGAAATCATTATGCCCATGCCACTCTAAAAGATGCGAAGGAACACCTGCATGCTGCATTAATCCATAAATTATTCCCTGTACAGAACGAGGAATCACAGCACCAGGATAATTAACCCCATATCCCATCGTATCACATGCTCTAACCTTGATTGGAATTTTATATTCCTCCATCAGGCGCATCAGTTCCAGACAAAAAGGAATTACATATCCATAAATATCTGCACGAGTAATATCCTCTAAATGACATCTTGGACTAATACCGGTATCCAGACATTCTTTAATTACATTTAGATAATGCTCCATAGCCTGTCTACGATTCATTTTTAATTTATAAAAAATATGATAATCGGAGCAGCTTACAAGAATACCTGTTTCTTTCATCCCTAAGTCTTTTACAAGTCTAAAATCTTCTTTACTCGCACGAATCCAGCTTGTTATTTCAGGAAACTGATATCCTCTTTCCATACACTTATAGACTGCATCTCTGTCTTTTTTACTATACAGGAAAAATTCACTTGCACGAATCATCCCTTTAGATCCGCCCAATCTATGCAGATAATCGAAAATAGTAACAATCTGTTCGGTTGTATAAGGTGCTCTTGACTGCTGTCCATCGCGAAAGGTTGTATCGGTAATCCATATTTCCTTTGGCATGTTATGTGGAACAATCCTGTCATTAAATGCAATTTTAGGTACTTCTTCATATGGGAACAGATTTCTAAATACATTAGGTGTTTCCACATCCGCCAGTCTGTACATGTGTTCTTCAAGTTCAAGTAAATTATTGTTACTGTTCATCTTTACAGCTCTATCTTCTGCCTTCATAATTAGCCTCCTCATAGCTTTATCCAATAAACGGATATACAAAACTAAACATTCTAATTAATCATTATACTAGCGTTTGCCAAAAAAGCAACCTTTGACAAATCAATCAATTTATTCCCATATTCTTCCTTCTTGGCGTTTTCCATAATGCCAGAACAGCTGCTGATAATATCAGAATCACAATAACAAACCATTTTGCTTCTATCGTTCCGACTTTTTTATTCAATGTCATTACAACACCAGATATCTGATGTCCGGTAAGACTTTCTTCAAGACTTTGTGAAAACACATTACCAGATGATTCTGAAGTCCGTACTTTATAAATTACATATGGAGATAAATGGCTTGCAACAAATCGAAGACATTCTGTTCCATCAACAGTAATCATTTCTGTAGAAAGCTCTTCTAATGCTCCATTATCATCCAATGTTCCCATTTTCAAATTTTCCGATCCAATGAATTTTGTTGGAATCGGCAATGTAATTTCCATTTTACCTGTTGCAAGCTTTTCTATTGGGAGAGTTCCTGTACTATCAGTCATGGAAATACTCAATGGAAGCATTGTAATATCACCAACCTGACCATAATAATTATAGAAAGCCTGATTGAGTCGATCTCGTTCTGACTCATCATCTTTAATCTGCAGGTAATATGTTTCCGTATTACCCGGTATTCTTGCGGATACCTTTTCGGCATTTGCAGAGCTCATATCAGATACATCCATCTGAATGCTGATTGCGTTATCTTCATTCACACTGCCTTCATCAGCAACAGTTCCCGGTGTAGAAGAAAAAGAAACATTAGAAAGAAGTGCCGTTAAGTCCTGTGATGCATTTCCATCTATCTTAATATCTGTTAAGCGGTTCGAACACCATTCGCTGCTCGTTTCATAAGGAGAAAATGCATGTTCACGAACACCGGTAATAAAATATTCATTTCCATCAACTGCAACCTTCGAATTGATAATAACACTTCCAGTTTTTTCGTCCGGCTCTTGTGTGACTCTTTGCAATTCCAAGCCTGTCTGACCCGAAGCAGCATCTGTTGTCATAGTAAAAATCTGTCCTCTAAAACCATATGTATTCGTATCAAACACGTTTCCTGAATCCAGGCTGCAATTCGGATTTACAATTGCTGTCTCAGTACCTTCAAATGCTCGACTTCTCAAGTCCTGTGCGGATAATCTGGCAGCTGTTGGCTTGCTGTCAATGTTCGGAAGATCATTTCCCGTGAAAATAACAGTTTGAACAGGCTGTTCAATATCGGTATTATCAAACGCTCCAAGTCCAATAGAAAAAACTGTGGATGGAATTGTTACACTGCGTATGCCTGTATTCTTAAAAGCTCGATCTTCAATTGTTTCAAGTCCTTCCGGCAGTTGCAAAGTGGCAAGTGACGAACAACCATTAAATGCATCTTCCCCTATTGTTGAAAGGGATGTTGGAAATGCAATCCCTGTAATTGACGTATTTCCCTCAAAACATCCGGCACCTATTGTTTTCACACCTTCAGGAATGGCTATATTTCCACCTTCTCCTTTATATGCAAGTAAAATTCCATCCCCTACAACCAAATAATTATTGCTGTCATCTGCAGTAAGCCAGTTGTTCAACCAAAGAGAGCCTTCAAAAGCGCCCAATTCAATCAATTGAACAGAGGAAGGAATTGTAACATTAGAAAGATTATTGCAATGATAAAATGCAGCATATCCAACATAATCAACACTAGAAGGAATCTGGATACTTTCCAGACCTGACCTTGCAAATGCAAAATCTCCAATTTCATTTACAGTTTCAGGAAGTGCAGCAGATTTTAACCCTTCATTTTTGTAAAATAAACGATTACCAATTTCGTTCACCCCATTTGGTATATTCACATCACTATCTGTTCCACCGTAATGTGCAAGCACCCCGGATATAGTATCAAATTCTGCATCTGAAAATGTTGTATTTCCACCATTTGATGCAAGACTGTCTTCTGTCTCTGCATCGTCAATCGCAAAACCTTTCACATATACATTTGATGGCATCATCATCATAACCGTGCCCCCAAGAATTCTACCAGAGGCAAGTTCTCCAGGAAGAACGGTTTCTTCTGTTATGCTTGTCTGTACTTGTGTTAATTCTGCAGTATTAGCTGTTCCACTCAAAGAATCAACTGCATTATCGGACACTCCGCTTGCGTCTCCAACAAGCGAAGAACTTGTATCAGAAGATTCTGTATTTTCATCTGACGCAACAGGTTTATCTGTTAGTTCTATTTTAACATTTCCACTGCAGGCAAATGCATTTTCATCAATATAGCCAACGGAATCTGGAATAACTATGCTCTTTAAATTCACACAATCTCCAAAAGAATATGCCATCAGTGATTCTACAGACGCTGGAAGCGTTACTGTAGTTAACCCATTGCAATTGTCGAAGGCATATTCAGGAATTTCCTTTACTCCTTTCGATACAGCTACATTAGTTAATAAATCAGCTCCCCAAAAGGCATACTCTTCTATCTTTTTAACCGAATCGGGCATATTATATGTACTTAATGTACGTCCAGCAAGATATTGAACAAGAGTTTTTCCATCTCTTGAATAAAGTACACCGTCATCTATTTTATAATTCATATTTCCAGAAGCAATTTGAATCGTATTTAAGTTGGTGCATCGAGCAAATGCAGCAGAACCAATACTGGACATTTTTGACGGAATATTTATTGTGTCCAAATTTACACAACCCGAAAAAGCGCTAGAACCTATGGTTTTAACGCTTTCAGGTATGGTAACTTTTTTGAGATTTATACAGTCTTCAAATGCAGCATAGTCTATTACCTTGACTGAATCAGGTATTGTCAACTTTTCCAGTGTTTCGCAGCCTGAAAAAGCATCTTTTCCAATCGTCGTCACTGTGTTTGGTATTGTCAGTTCAGTATCTGTTCCGGTATAGCTGGTAATCGTAGTACCCTCCAGCATAAAATTACTCTGTTCAGTTACAGCTTCTGCATTTACAGGTGGCAGACACCCTAAAACCACAGCAGTAACTGTCAAAAGGATTGCTATGACTCTCCGTATTATCTTTCCCATGCGTTCTCCTTATGCAGTTCTTAGCTTTTCGTTTGTATCTCTTTTCAAGAACAGGAATACTGATACGGCAGCAAGTCCAATTACAAGGAACCACTTTGGATGAATCGGATCACCTGTCTTTGGAGTTGCATCTTGAATACCTGTAGCAGTCAAATTGGCTGTATCTACATATACTACATATGGTGATAAGTGCGTAACAGTATATACCATACAAGGAACCTGATTTATTACAGTAAATCTTGGCTGAATTACTTCTAAACTTCCACCAGCAGTACATGCAATCTTAGCATTTCCACCATAGATTGCAAGATCATCCGGAATTGGCATTGTAATTGTTATAGTTACTCCATCTGGAATCGGTGAAATTTTATTTGTTCCAGTACTGTCATACAGGCTGATATCAATTGGCAGATATCGAATTGCGTCAAGAGAACCAAATGCTGCAAGTAATGCTGTATCTGCGGTTTCATTTGCTTCCTGTGTCTCTGTGATTTTTATAATGTAGTTATCTGACGATCCGTTCACAGTTGCAGATATCTTCCCAACATCAGAAATACCACCTGCTGTTGAAACAACATTTGTACTGCCATTTTTACCATTACTACCGTTTGAGTTGTTATTACTTCCGTTTCCATTGCTGCTGCCACCAGAATTACGACCGCTTGTACCACTAATTACACTTGGACCAGTCGAACTTGTAATCGTAGTCGACACCCTCATAGAGCTGGAACTTGACGAACTGGAACTGCTTGAGCTCGTGCTCGAACTGGACGTTGAACTGGAGCTCGTCGTTCTGTTCGTTGTACTTGTCGATGACGTTGAGGAACTGCTTGTACTTGTTGTTGAAGTAGTGCTGTTCTGTCTAAACTGTGCAACACAAGTTGTATTATCTGTAATATTTACATAAGCGGGATTCCAACCGGTAAAAGTAAAGCCCGAACGTACTGGATTAGTAGCGGGAGGAGTAGCATTTCCACCTGCCGAAACACGCTCTGTCTTTAATACAGTTCCATCGTAATTTACAAATTTTACAATATACAGTGTATCCAGAAGCTTAAAGGTAATTCCTTTTCTTGCTGCATATCGCTGTGCAGCACTATCATCATAACTCCAGATAACTGCATGTGAATCATCATAAAATGCATGATCTCCTATATCCACTTCTGTAGATGGAATGGTAACATTAATGTAATCTGAACAGTTTGAAAAAGCATAATCTTCAATCTGGTCAACTGATTCCGGAAGTATTACCTCTATAAGTTCTTCACAATCCAGGAAACAATTTTCAGGAATAGTTTCCAGACCTGTAGCACCTGACAAATCAACCTCACGAATGATATTACATTTAGAGAATGCTGCCGGAGCAATTTTAGTTACAAATGATGTTTCAGAAGCTTCAATTGTTGTACTTCCAATTGCCGAGCCTCTGCCTGCAAGTACTTCCTCCAATGTTGTGTCAGTACCATCATAGCTGAATATGATTCCATTTTCACACCAGTAGAATGGATTCTCAGGCGTAGCATTCTGCTTATTGCCCTCTCCTGCAAATGTTACGCTTGCCAAATTTGCTGAGCAATAGAACGGAATCGAGCCAATCGAGGTTACATCGGAATGAAATGTAACAGTATTCAGATTCTCATTGCTTTCAAGCGATTTTCCATCAGCCGGCAGCGTAGTTACACCGTACAGATTCAAGTTTGTCAGTCCATGTAAATGATCATTAGAATCGTTTACTCCTCTTAAATATAGATTAGAACCTGATACTGTATTTGAGGCATTTAAAATAGAATCTATTCCTGACGGTACACTCATAGAAATTGTATTATCAATAATATCCTGCTGATTTGTAGAAATTAATCCGCCACCATTCACAATATCAATCAAATCATGAACTGTAACATTGTTTACTCCATCGTTTCCAACAACGGTATCTACTGTCGGATAAGATAACAGCGATACTCCTCCGGCTCCATTATTCAGCGTTTCATCATAGCAGGCAAGCAAATTCTGAGGATTTCCGCTTGCATAAGTAATATAGCTGTTGTCAGTTGTGCTGACTGTATTATTTCCATCAATTGCAAACGCAAATGGTGCATAGGTTGTATCCATTTTACCTTTTATTGTCAGGAAGCCACCATCTGAATTATTATTAACAAGTCTTCCTGTTTTAAATGCTTCATTTCCAATAGATGTAATATTGACATCATTAATGGAATCACCCTGGAAATCATCATTTCTCAATGAAATAATATCCATCTTTGGACAGTCCTTGAAACATGCCTCACCAAGTGCTGTTCCGCCGGCACCATCTGTCTGTGTGAAATATACGCCTGTTATGTCAGAATTACCGGCAAATGCACGTTTGCCAATATCCACACCCTTTGTATTTATATATACGGTATTTAATGAACCGCAGTTTTCAAATGCGCTTTCTCCAATTTTAGTAATTGTATCCGGTATTGTAAGGGTAGTTGGAACACTTCCTGCCATATCTTTAAATACATTTGGTGCAATTTCAGAAATCGTGATATCACCAATCGCTGAAGGAATAACCAAATCAGCTTCTGCAGCCGGAGACGTCTGTGGCTCACATGCAATAATAACACCAAGCTCACTAAAATCAAATTTATAGCCATGAGACGTCAGTGTATAGCAAAGCACACCTTCATCATTCAAATACATGTAGGTGTTTCCTTCTTCCTGCGCAAACGTATAAATTGCAGGATTTAGTGCCGGCTTTGGTCCCCAAATTGCAAATGAATTAGGAACGTTAGGCTCTTCAGTTCCTCTTTTGTTTGAATCTGTGACAAATTCTCTTGTAGTAGCAAGTGATGCGTTATTCATAAAACGAACATATTTCAAATTAGGACATCCAAAGAATGTTCCTTTGGCAAGCGTCTTTTGTGTTCCTTCTGAGAAAGTTTCAGGCATAGTAACCTTTTGCAGATTTGTACACCCGGCGAACGTACCTTCTCCTGATGTTTCAGTATATGTAGATCTCTTACCAATTGTCTTAATGTTTCTATACAGTACCATTTCTGTCAAGTTTGCGCAGTTGGCAAATACATAATCACCAATCATCAATTCATCATTTCCATTTAGGTTTCCAAACATTGCAGAACCATTATCAGTCAAATTATAGCAGCCGTAAAACGCAGCTGTACCTATTTGGCTCATAGTAACAGGCAGTGAAATAGATGATATCTTACAATTGGCAAATGCTCCATCACCAATTCTATTAAGCTGTGTCAGCGCATTTATA
Organism: uncultured Lachnospiraceae bacterium; assembly: GCA_964579795.1. Taxonomy (GTDB): domain Bacteria; phylum Bacillota; class Clostridia; order Lachnospirales; family Lachnospiraceae; genus JAEYFP01. The sequence continues at coordinate 32,852 of CAZOHM010000005.1, forward strand.
TTAACCGACTCCAAATTACTACAGCCCGAAAATGCCTCTTTTCCAATTCCATCACAGTTTCCGCCAATTGTTACACTAGTCAGATTCTGGCATTCCTTGAACGCATTATCTCCAATAGTAACAATTGCCGACGGAATATCCAGCTTGCTAAAATTAGATCTACCCTTAAATGCTCCATTAGCAACATATTTAACCTGTTGTTCGTTTGTGCACGTATACATTACCGATGAAGAGCCAAGTAAATTACCACTTACTGTATTTGTTCCCGAATCATAAACTGCTCCAGTATCATATTGCGTTGCTGATACTTCTGTCACTTTATATTGTGTTCCTGCCGGAACATCTGTTTGTATATCGGCATCGGTAGCTGTTGTAGCGAGGAGTATATCCTTTTCTTTATATTGATACAGCTTTCCATCAATTTCTGCATAATAGGTTCTATCCGGATTTACAGTAGTATCATTATTAAAGCATACATTATCGCCAAGATAAATTGTTTCTGCGGGAACATAGCCACTGGAGCCTGTTCCGATAAACTGTTTAATATAGCTGTAATCAGTAGATGAAGCCGACCCTGCAGCAAGATTATAAATAGGTACCGGTGTCGAACTGCCAGGCATGCCGGACATGTTGATTTTACAGTATACATGTGCTGCACCAGTTTTATCTGTGATTGTCTGTGTTTCTGCAAGAGGAAAACCAAGTTTTGTATATCCAGCAGGTGTTTGAGGTGTTACATCACAAGAAACAAATGGATATTCAGTGAGCACTTTATCAAGTGACCAATCTGTACCAGCTTCCGTCGTAGCAACAACATCCTGTACTGGTACCGCAGCTACTATCAGTGCAGTCACCATCAGCAATGCAGCAATCGTCCTTCTTGCGCTTTTTTTCAATCTGATTTTCCCTATTTTCTTGCTTTTGGATGCCATATGCATTCTCCTTCATCGTATGTACTTTACTTTATTTTTTTTGCAACAACAGCAAAGCGCTCCGCACCTTCTGCGTAGTCACACGTAGATAGCGTAATTAGTTTATCTCCGTAGGAAGAAGTAACCTCTGTATCATACAAGGACTTTTTTTTCATTTCTTCCATATTCGATGCGTATTCCTCAGCAGAATTCGCATCTATAAATTGATAGTATTTAAATGTGACCTCTGCTTCATCATGAACAATTTCAGAGAACACATACATCACCTGATACTCACCTTTTTCATATAATGAATCAAATAATATAGTCGGATGCTTCTTAAAATAGCTTTCAGATTTATAACTGCTCAATGTTCCAAACATCTTACCGGATTTCATATTGTGACCATAAATAATCAGGTTTTGACTTCTGGGCCAAATACTGCAGTCGGCATCCAAAAACAAAGAACCATTGCGATCCTTTTTCTGATCAAAGTTGTGATCAAGATAATACTCTTCATTTTTTGACTGCATCACAGGATAATCAATTGCCGTACCATCAATCGTTAACCATCCGATAAGACTTTTGTTTTTAATATATAATGTAGAATATTCCTCTAAAATATCCGGTGCATCAGGCTTTTCATCCACTTGCATGTGAAACGGACGATAAAGAGAAAAAGAGGATTCTTTCAAATCAGCAAGTTTTTCAAACTCTTTTGATGACTTATATGCATAATAGCAATAATATGAAAAATACCCAAGACTAAGTACTGCAACACTTATGCAGATTCCCATTATGATTCTACGTCTTTTTTCATATTTATTGAGTTTTTCTTCATTTATTTGTTTTAATCTTCTGTTCTTTTTTATACTGGATAATGTCTTTTTGTGTTCTTTTGTTTTTCTTGATTGATTCTGAGACTTTAACTGCTGTTTTTTTTCAAACAGTTCATCATCAAACTCCATACCAATACGTGTCTCAAATTTCAAACTTCCAGACTGCAATAATCCAATTACTTCTTCTAAATCATCTATTTGGTTAAGATCCCACTTCTTACGAATCTTTTCTATCCTTTGCTCATCACGCAGTTTTGCTTCATCTATTCTGTCAGCCACTTCTATGCTTCCTTTTCTATTCAATCTCTAGTTCCGGCTTTGCAAAATAAATTTTGTACTGTATGATTCCGTCTTTATTGCCCGTTGCAGCCTTTGCAGAATACGCAAAAATAAGTTGTTCATTCAACTGCTTCAAATCAATGCAGACTTCTTTCATTTCCTCATTTTGTTTTACATCATACAAAACATTCAATATGTATTGTCTATCATTTTCTGAAATAACCACTTTTCCTATGTACTCCGAATAAAAATGGTTGAAGAAAAAGGAAAGAACAGATAAAAGGAATGCAATGTTATGATAAATATCTGCCGGTATTGCAGCAATTGTCTCATTCATTATTTTGAAATGCTTACCGATTTCAGGATTATTATGTTTTTCTTCAATGGCAGCAAAAAATTCTTCCTGAGCAATTTCTCTTAGTAAATGAATCTGAACAAAATCTTCTAATACCTGACTTTGAAATTTGCAAACAGTTTCTTTGTCAGCAATGCTTTCTTCACTTTCTGTATCAAAGAGATATCCTGCACATAAGCAGAAATGTCTAATAACTTCTTCGTAGCTTTCCATCCTGTCATTTAAAACTGCTGACATTTCAAACATCGTCTGCTTGAAGCGCTCTTCTTTTTCATGATAAGAAACCTCCATCTCTTCAAGCTCTTCTTCTTTGTTGTATAAATGTAATGCATTTTCTATACTCTGAGGTAATACATCAATGTCAAACAGACTTTTGCAAAACAACTTACAGGGATGATATTTGTTGTGAATGGAAATAATCCGTTCTGTATCCTGTTCGTCAAATAGCAGCATAAACTGAAGTCTATCGTTTTTACTTAAAAAAAGCTCCAGAAGTTCATTACCATCCATGACCGGCATGGAAAGCGAAATCATTGCTGCTGCGATTTCGTGCTGTTCCATGATTTCAACAGCTTCGTCTCCTGTTGATGCATAGAAATATGTAATTGACTTATCTCTAAGCAAAATTTTAATTCGACTAAGCATAGACGCATCTTCCAGCACAAATAGCATAGAACGCATAATTATCTCCTTCCTTCGTGCATAAAAATAAGAATATGCTATCGACAATCAAACAATACAATCATAACACAAAAATCTAAGGAATGCCAAAACACTCCTTTCTTTATTTTACTATACACAGTCAAAATTTCAAGTCTTTTTTCTATATATTGTAATTATATATTTATTCTCTTTTGTCACCATTTTCATCTCGCTCCATACAATATAGCATAAACATTTTATCGGAGGAATACAACATGGGCGATTTAGGTCACTGCGGATGCGGTGGTACCTCACGTGATAATGGTGGATGTAATTCCATTATCTGGATTATCATTCTGCTATTCTTATGCGGCGGATGTTCCGGTTCATCTGATTGCGGCAGTCAGAGTGGATTCGGTCTTTCATCTTTCGGTGGAGACGGATGTGGCTGTATCATCATTATCCTTTTGCTTCTCTGCTCCTGCGGAGGCGGCACATCTCTTTGTGGGTAACATTTTTTCAAAGAGCACCTGAAAAGGTGCTCTCTCTTCTTGTACAAAAGTATTTGTTATAATTTCAACATACAAAACATAAATATTAACAATAAAACGGAATGGAATATGAAAAAACATGGAAAAAGAGACACTTGATGCAATTCAGAAATTTGATTCTCTTACAACTACCAGACATATGAAAATGTTGAAGATTGCCATTCCGTATATTTTTGCTGCAGACAAAAGCAGTTTATATATCTTTATTAAATTTGCGGAACTAGTCCATACAATAGAAGTTTTTCATAAGCCCACACCATTTTTTCCGGATTCGGGGCATTCCAAAGACAAAAATAGCGTCGATTATCAAACACTTCTTTCATCGCTTATAGAGTTGGGTGATGAAAAGGAATCACAATTATTTTCTCAAATATTGAATCTGGTAAATGCATTTTCCATGTATGAAATGTACGCTCCACTTCTCAAAACTATTACGGAAACTGCAGGTGCAAATAATCCATCGGACGAAAATAATCTGTCTTTCCTGTCAAGCATGTTATCTCCAGAGCAGCAGGAGCTGTTCAATCAATTCAAAAATTTAATTTAATCAAGAAATTTAGTAGAAAGGATATTTATAATGGAAACTGTTGAATGGATTAATGATCCAACACTGGCTGATATCAATCGAGATAAACTTGATTTTATCAAAAAAATACTGTTCGATTCAAAAAAGCTCAAGGAGCAGGAAAAAATGCCTTATTTTCTTGCCCTGCTAACTAAAGCACGTTCAAGCAGAATTGAATTTTCAAAAGATGAAACATCACGTATTATTGCTGTTATAAAAAAAAGCAGCACCCCGGAAGAATCGCAGCAAATTGAACAGCTTTTGAAAATGAGCAGTTTTTTTAAATAAGTACTACAGCTCTTCCACGAACAAAACCCCTGCCATATTGCGAATTTCCATCAACGTTTCATCTCGCATATGGCGGTTGGTAAGTTCCAGAGTAATCATGATTGAAATATAGTCATTTTTCATTTTAGATTTCATTGTCTCATAGGTAGACACACGCAAATCCATTTTACGTAGACTCTTTATCAAATCTACTGCTCGCTTTATACTGTCAACCTCAATATATAAATCAAGAATTCTGGAATGACGATACACATATAAATCAAGCTTTGCAAGTACAATAAATGTAATATATATAAAGAGCAATACAAGCAATGCTCCCTCATAAAATCCTATTCCTAGCGCAAGTCCTGTGCAGGCACATGCCCATAATCCGGCTGCTGTAGTTAATCCACGCACTTGGTTCCGTCCAGTCACAATAATCGTACCAACCCCTAAAAAGCCAATACCACTGACTACTTGTGCACCCATTCTGCTGACCTCTTGCCCAGTACCAAAATATATAGAAATATACTGCCCTGTCATCATAACAATTGTCGCCCCAAGGCATACAAGCACATGCGTCTTAATCCCGGCACCGCGTCGTTTCATACGTCTGTCAATACCTATAAGAACGCCTGTCACAACAGCAAGTATTAACCGTATTAAAATAGACAACATATTCAGTTCTCTAATATAGGTCAAAAAATCATTCCACATAGCCGCACCTCCTAAGTAGTCTTTTCTTTATTATACAGTTCTACAGTTTTTTGTGCAATCATTTGAATTTTTGTTTTTTAGCAAAAAAACAAGGAACATAATTACACAAAATATGATTATGTAATGCTCCTTGTTTTTATTCATCTATATTTACCTGTTATTATTTACCGACAATATTGATAATTCTTCCTGGTACATAGATTTCCTTAACAACATTAGCCGGCAGCTTATCACCTAATGCTGCTTTACCAGCTGCAATTGCATCTTCTTTTGTAATATCTACAGCTACCTTTACAACTGCCTTTGTTTTTCCGTTAATCTGTACTGCTACTTCCTTTTCAGTATCCTTCATTGCTTCATGATCAGCTTTCGGCCATGTCTGTGCAAAAACAGAATCTGTATGTCCCATACGACTCCAAAGCTCTTCACTAATATGTGGTGCAAACGGCGCAAGGAGAACAACCATTGTTTCCAATGTTTCTTTATCTACACCACTTGTTTTAGCCATATCAATAAATTTATTGTTATATTCCATGAAACCGGAAATAACTGTATTTAAGCTAAAGCCTTCCAGACGACCTGAAATGTCATGAATCATCTTGTTTCTGTATTTAATGAGTTCAGCATCTGCCTTTATGCCCTTTTCACAATTATCAAGAACAAGTGTCCAAAGTCTTGTCAGGAAACGGTATACACCATCAATTCCTCTGTCATCCCATTCGGAATCAAGTTCCGGTGGTCCAACAAAAAGCTCATATAGTCTGAGCGCATCACATCCATAATCGCGCACAAGGTCATCCGGAGAAATAACATTTCCTTTGGATTTGCTCATTTTAATACCATTTTTTCCGGTAATCATACCTTGATTAAACAGCTTTGTAAATGGCTCGTCAAAATCAACTACTCCTATATCATTCAAAAACTTTGTATAGAATCTTGAATAAAGCAAATGTAATACTGCATGCTCTACACCACCAATATACATATCGACAGGAAGCATCGCATCTGCTGTTTCACGATTCACAAGTTCTTTATTATTATGACTGTCAACATACCTTAAGAAATACCACGATGAGCCTGCCCACTGCGGCATTGTATTTGTCTCTCTCTTAGCAGGCTTTCCACATACTGGACACGTTGTATTTACCCAGTCAGTAATATCTGCCAGAGGCGATTCTCCTGTACCAGTTGGTTGATATGATTCAACCTCGGGAAGAAGTAACGGAAGCTGCTCCTCAGGAACAGGTACGCAGCCACAATCAGGACAATGAATAATAGGAATCGGTTCACCCCAATAACGCTGCCTTGAGAACACCCAGTCACGAAGCTTGTAATTTACAGTCTTCTTACCAAATCCAAGCTTCTCTATCATTTCCGGTGCATCTTTCTTCAAAATTGAAGACTCCATACCATTCCAATCACCAGAATTAATCATTGTACCAGCTGCCTCTGTATATGGCTCTGTCATATTGTCTAATTCTATGCCATCCTTTGCAATTACCTGTATAATCGGAATATCAAATTTCTTAGCAAATTCAAAATCTCTATCATCATGAGCAGGCACACACATGATAGCACCTGTACCATAATCGGCAAGTACATAATCAGAAAGCCAGATTGGTGTTTTTTTGCCATTTAATGGATTAATCGCATAGGATCCAGTAAATACACCTGTCTTTTCTTTATCCTGAAGTCTGTCAACATTGGATTTCATAGAAGCATCATAAATATACTGATCTACTGCTGCCTTTGTTTGTGGTGTTGCCAGTTGTGCCGCAAGCTCATGCTCAGGAGCAAGCACCATAAATGTTGCGCCATGCAATGTATCTGGTCTTGTTGTATAAACAGTAATCACAGAGTCAGAACCATCAACCTTAAAATTCACTTCTGCACCATATGATTTTCCGATCCAGTCGGTTTGCATTTTCTTTACTTTTTCAGGCCAGTCGAGTTTGTCAAGATCTGCAAGCAGTCTATCTGCATATTGAGTAATTTTCAACATCCACTGTTTCAAATTTTTCTTTGTAACTTCTGCACCGCATCGTTCACATTTGCCATTTACTACTTCTTCATTTGCAAGACCCGTCTTACAGGAAGGGCACCAATTAATCGGCATCTCTTTTTCATATGCAAGACCAGCCTTAAACATTTTTACAAAAATCCACTGCGTCCACTTGTAAAAATCCGGATCAGTAGTATTCACTTCCATATCCCAGTCATATAAAGCAGCAATCTGATTAATCTGACGTTTGATATTTGCAACATTTTCTGCTGTTGATTTAGCAGGATGCACACCCATCTTGATTGCATAATTTTCTGCAGGAAGTCCAAATGCATCCCATCCCATCGGATGAACAATATAATAGCCATTCAATAGCTTATATCTGCTCCATACATCGGAAATAACATATCCTCTCCAATGTCCGACATGAAGTCCGTTTCCTGACGGATATGGAAACATATCAAGGCAATAATACTTTGGTTTTTTCCCATCCTTCACATTTACCGGGTTCTTTTCCCATTCCTTTGTCCATTTCTGTTCCACTTCTCTGTGGTTATACGGCACTGCCATTTTTCATTCCTCTTTTTCGTCAAAATTTACTTTCATATTAATAAATATACTCAAACACATTAATTTTACTCATGTTGTTTTGTGCTGTCAAGGTGTTTTTGTTTAAGCAACACAGATGTAATACACAGAAGAGCACTCCACAAAAACAGGTTTCGGAGAGTGCTCTTCATTTCAAATATATAAATTATCCTTATTACTCATGTTATGTTATGCATCTACGCTTTCGTCTGTCAGCTTGCTTGCTCTTGCAATTACTTCCTTTTCCTGTACATCCGATGGTGCCTGCTCATAACGATTGAACTCATACTCATAGGTTCCTCTTCCGCCTGTCATAGAACGTAATACTGTACAATATCCAAACAGACCTGTCATAGGAAGCTCTGCTTCAATGATTTGTTTTCCATCAGAAACAGGTGTCATACCAAGTACACGACCGCGTCTTTTGTTTAAATCCCCCATAATATCTCCTGTATATGCATCAGGAACTGTAACTTTCAAAGTGGCAATCGGCTCTAGCAAAATCGGTCCTGCCTCCATAAAGCCTTTTTTAAATGCCTGAATTGTAGCCATCTTAAAAGCCTGTTCAGATGAATCGACTGGATGATAGGAACCATCATAAAGAATCGCCTTTACTCCGACAACAGGATAAGCTGCCAATGGACCTTTTAGTACCGACTCTGCGAGTCCTTTTTCTACTGCTGGGAAAAAGTTCTTCGGAACAGCCCCGCCAACAACAACCTGTTCAAATTCATATGGCTTACTCATATCATTCAATGGCTCAAATTTCATTTTAACATGACCATATTGTCCATGTCCGCCTGACTGCTTTTTGTATTTCGATTCAACGTCAGAGGTTTTCTTAATTGTTTCGCGATATGCAACCTTTGGTTTAGACAATTCAATCTCAACTTTATAAACATTCATCAGCTTGCTTGCAATGATTTCAAGGTGCTGATCACCCATTCCATAAAGGAGTGTCTGTCTATTTTCTGAATCATTAACATTTCGAAGTGTCAAATCTTCATGCATCATTTTTTGCAGTGCACCTGAAATCTTGTCAATATCGGCTTTATTTTTTGCTTTATATCTCATATATGTATATGGCTTGCTGATTTCTGTCTTTGCATACTGAACAGGATTTGCCTTAGTAGAAAGCGTATCACCTGTGCGTGCACCTGTCAGTTTTGCAATTGCTCCAATATCTCCTGCATGAAGTTCCGGAACTTCAATTGGTTTATTCCCCTGCAAAACATATAATTTTGATATTCTTTCCTCTATATCCTTATCATAATTAAACAGCATATCATCTGATTTGATTACGCCGGAGCATACTTTAATCAATGAATACTTGCCAATGAACGGATCTACAATTGTTTTCCAAATATAAGCTGTCTTCGGCTTGGAAAAATCATAATCAGCCTCATAAATCTCACTTGTCTTCATCTGAATACCAGCAATCTTTCTCGTATCTGGGCTTTGGAAATATTTAATAATATCGTCGAGCAGCGTATACATACCTTGACATAATATACTGGAACCCATTGTAACAGGAACGATACTTCCATCAATAATATTGGCACGAAGAGCTGCTCTGATTTCTGCATCAGAAAATGACTCTCCACCAAAATAGCGTTCCATAAAATCTTCACTTGTTTCAGCAACTGCCTCAAGCAAAGCATCTCTGCAAATTTTCAGATTGGCTTGTGAATAATCCGGAATCGCACACTCTTCAACTTTTCCATCCTTTGTCCAGCGATTTCCTGTCTCACTGACAACATTTACATAACCAACAAACTTTTCATTTTCTCTGATTGGCAGATGAAAAGGTGCAATTTTCTTACCATATCGTGCTGTCAAATCCTCTACTACCTGACGATAACTTGCATTATCAACATCCATATCCGTTACAAAAATAATTCTAGGTAACTTATATTTTTCACAGAGCTCCCATGCTTTTTCTGTACCAACTTCAATTCCAGCCTTGCCGGAAACAACAATGATTGCGCCAGCTGCGGCTCCTACTGCCTCTTCTACCTCACCAACAAAATCAAAATAACCAGGTGTATCAAATATATTAATTTTATGCGACTCCCATTCAATAGGAATAACACTTGTTCCTATTGAAAACTGGCGCTTCTGTTCTTCTTTATCATAATCACTGATTGTATTTCCATCACTTGTCTTGCCCATACGCGAAGTAATGCCTGATAGATATGCCATTGCCTCAACAAGCGTTGTCTTACCGCAGCCTCCATGTCCTAACAGCACTACATTGCGAATCTTGTCACTTGTGTAAACATTCATATTCTGTTCCTCCATATCAAGTTGTTGTTTTGGGTTTTTGTAAATAAATACAATACTTTGTGATTATCTCCAGACAACCCATGTAAATATTGTAATAAATTTGCCCGGTTTTTGCAATAGTGTTATGCAATTTTAACAAACTCTTTAGATTTTGCAAACTAAATTATTGTAATTGTGTATATTTTGTATTTAATTTAGCACTTAAAAGTGTTGCGCTTTAAAGCAACATAGTATTGACTTTTGTTTACTTGACCTATACAATAGATTCATCAAAACAATTCAGGTTTTAGAGGAAAGGTCGTAAAACAAATGATTATTGTAATGAAACCGCAGGCATCTCAGAAGAATATTGATACCGTTGTATCTCTTATTAAAAATAAAGGCTTGGAAGCTCATCTTTCTGCAGGTAGAGAAGTTACTATTATTGGAGTGATTGGTGATAAAACAAAACTATATAACGATAATCTTGAAATCTTTGAAGGTGTCGATAAGATAGTTCCTCTAACAGAAAGTTATAAGCTTTCTAATAAAAAATTCCATCCCGAACCAACATCTGTCAAGGTTGGTAATACTATGATTGGTCCTGATAATTTAACGATTATGGCTGGACCATGTGCTGTCGAAAACGAGGATCAGCTGATGCTGATTGCAAAAGAAGTCAAAAAAGCTGGAGCTACAATTGTTAGAGGCGGGGCATACAAACCACGCACCTCTCCTTATGCGTTTCAAGGACTTGCAGAAGAAGGATTGAAATACATGCATGAAGCAGGAAAAGAAACCGGACTTGCTACTATTTGTGAGGTCGTCAGTCTGGATGCTGTTAATGCTGCTGTTAAATATGTAGATATGCTGCAAATTGGTGCTCGAAATATGCAGAATTTCATTTTATTAAAGGAAGTTGGCAGAACCGGTCTTCCCGTTTTATTAAAACGAGGACTTGCTGCTACAATTGATGAATGGCTGAATGCTGCTGAGTATATTATTGCTGAGGGAAATCCAAATGTTGTACTATGTGAACGAGGAATCCGCACATTTGAAACTGCTACAAGAAATACACTGGACATCAGTGCTGTTCCAGTTTTAAAATCAAAAACACATTTGCCAGTCATTGTTGATCCATCTCATGCAACCGGTGTACGTGCGTATGTTGAACCGCTTGCCAGAGCTGCTGTTGCTGTTGGTGCAGATGGTTTAATGATAGAAGTCCATAATGATCCATCAAAGGCGCTGTCAGATGGACCACAGTCGCTTACATTCCCACAATTTGATGAATTATGTCAAAGTATCAAACCATTCTGTCAATTAATGAACCGCAGCTTTTCATAATAAGGAGCAGACATATGGAACAATTAAGTATTGGTTTTGCTGGATTTGGATTAATAGGCGGTTCCATTGCAAAGGCAATTAGAAAATTTTATCCAAAGGCATCCATTCTTGCCTATGACATTGATTATGATTCTCTTAAGTTGGCTTATAATGAAGGTACTCTTTCTGAGATATGTACAGAGATAGACTCTTCATTTTCTAAGTGTAAATATATTTTTTTATGTGCGCCGGTTCTGAAAAATAATGAAAATATAAAATATCTGCGTCCTTTTCTTTCTCCATCCTGTATTCTTACAGATGTTGGAAGTGTAAAGGGAACAATTCATTCTGCTCTTTCGGAAGATTTTCAAGGATATTTTATTGGTGGACACCCGATGACAGGTTCAGAAAAATCTGATTACGCAAATTCTTCAGAACGTCTTCTGGAAAATGCCTACTATATTCTAACACCGGAAGAGAATGTTCCGGTTGTACTTGTCAATGAATTCAAAGATTTTATTGCATCGCTCGGTGCACTTCCTGTCATTCTTGATGTAAATACTCATGATACAGTTACTGCAGCCATCAGTCATCTTCCGCACTTGATTGCGGCTTCACTTGTTCATTTTCTGATTGAACACGACAATGATGAGCACTTTATGAAAATGCTTGCTGCAGGCGGCTTTAAAGACATGACAAGAATTGCATCATCAAATGTACAAATGTGGCAGGATATCTGTTTGACGAACACTGATAAAATCAGTATGATGTTATCAGACTATATTAATGAACTCACTGATGTCAAAAACATGCTTGCAAAAGGAAATCGAAATGCAGTCGGTACATTTTTTCAGGATGCAAAGGATTACCGTGATTCAATGCTGGACAATACCCATGGATCTATTCAACGTATTTATGCTTTATACTGTGACATTCCTGACGAAGCAGGATGTATTGCCAAAATTGCAGTATTATTAGCTGATAATAATATAAGCATTAAGAATATTGGTATTCTTCACAATCGAGAATTTGAAGATGGTATTCTTCGCATTGAATTTTATCAGTCAACTTCCTGTACAAATGCGCTTAATATTTTGCGAGCAAATAACTATTCTGTAACTGAAAGGAACTAGCTTGTTATGTCTATGTTATTTAAAAAATCAGCTTCTCTGAAAGGAGAAGTAAGTATACCCGGTGATAAATCCATTTCACATCGTGCTGTCATGCTTGGTTCTCTTGCAAATGGTATGACAGAAATCCGTCATTTTTTAAATGGTGCTGACTGTTTATCAACAATCGGCTGTTTTCGTGAACTTGGTATTGAAATTACTGAAACAGATAGTAACACCGTTCTAATTCACGGAAAAGGGCTACATGGTTTAACTGCCCCTTTACATGTTCTCGATGTGGGTAACAGTGGAACAACAACACGTCTACTTTCCGGCATTCTCTGTGCACAGACATTTTCATCAGAACTATGTGGAGATGACTCCATACAACGCAGACCTATGAATCGTATTATCGCCCCTCTTTCATTGATGGGTGCTTCTATAAGAAGCAAAAACGATAATGGCTGTGCACCTCTCTTGATTGATGGTCGAGGTCTGCATGGTATCCATTATAACAGTCCTGTTGCTTCTGCGCAGATTAAATCATGCATTCTATTTGCAGGTCTATATGCGAATGGAGAAACAAGCGTTACAGAACCATATTTATCAAGAAACCATTCCGAACAGATGCTGCAGTCATTTGGTGGACATGTTTGCACAAATGGCACTACAGTCACTGTTTGCCCCGAACCTGATTTGAGAGGATGCCTTATTCAGGTGCCTGGTGATATCTCCTCAGCTGCCTATTTTATTGCGGCAGGACTAATTTGTCCAAATTCAGAAATTCTTATAAAAAATGTTGGTATCAATCCTACAAGAAGCGGTATTATTGACGCAGTTAAAATGATGGGTGGCAATATTGTCCTTCAAAATACAAAAACCGGCACAGAACCATGTGCCGATATTCTTGTTTCCTCCAGTTCTCTTCATGGAGCTGTCATAGAAGGTTCTTTGATTCCTGCATTAATTGATGAAATACCAATTCTTGCTGTAATTGCCTGCTTTGCAACCGGAAAAACAGTTATCAAGGATGCTCAGGAGCTAAAAGTCAAAGAATCAAATCGAATTGATGTAATGGTAGAAAACCTTATAAAGATGGGAGCTTCAATCACCGCCACCGAGGATGGAATGATAATTGAAGGCGGTCATTCGCTTCATGGAGCAATCATTGGTTCCAGACTTGATCACCGAATTGCAATGTCCTTTGCCATTGCAGGGCTTGCCGCTGATGGTGTAACAGAAATCATAGGCAGTGAATGTGTCAATATCTCTTATCCTGATTTTTATAAAGACTTGTCTTCATTAACAAATTGACGAATTGGAAGCTCAATGTAAAATGTTGTACCAACTTCTGGTTCACTTTCTACTCGGATTGTTCCATTGTTAAACGCTGTAATATGTTTGACTATGGATAATCCAAGACCTGTTCCTCCGAGCTTTCTGCTTCTACCCTTATCTACTCGATAAAATCGTTCAAAAATACGTTCCTGTTCCTCTTTTTGTATTCCGATTCCGGTATCTTTAACCGTAATATGCAATCGTTCATTTAATTCCTGTATTGTAATACAAACCTGACCTTCCTGTTTATTATATAAAATTGCATTTGTAATCAGATTCATAAGGAGCTCCCGATATTGCTTTGCGGAGCCCTCAACTGTAATTGGCATACAGTCCACTTGAATACTGATTTTATTTTTATCGGCAAGTGGCCTGACAGAGTCCAGAATGTCATTTAGTAACGGTACTAATCTAATTTCGGAAATATCAACATTTGCTTCTTTTGTTTCCAGCTTCGATATCATTAAAATATCATTGATAAGACTTGTCATATGATCGGATTCAGTAATGATTCTACTAATACAGTCTTTCTTTGACTCTTCTGTCTTTGCAAAACCATTTCGAAGTATTTCCGCATATCCTTTTATTGAAGTGATAGGAGTCTTAAGTTCATGCGACGCATTAGAAAAGAATTCCTGTCTGATTTGCTTTTCAAAGTCAACTTTTTCCACATATGCTTTTATTTCATTTGTCAAACGATCTGTAGTATTGGAAATTCGATTCAATTCAGGATATTTATATGTATTAAAATGGAATTGGGGAATATCCCCCTGCAGAACCGACATCTCATCTGCAATTTCTTTTAGTGGACGTGTCACATTTGTCGAGAGTCTTGTTGAAATCAACATAGACAATACAAGAACACAGGCCGCACCGATTACATAGGCTGGTATCAATGACCAGAAATAATCCTTTGCTCCTGTATATTTTACTGCCAGACGCAATATATATTGTTTGTTTTCAGACAACATGGCAGTATAAAGCATTTGCTCTTTCATGCTTTCCGAATAACGAACACAATATCCTTTTCCAGTTTGAATGGCAGATTGTACTTCCGCTCGCTGCAAATGGTTCTCAAGAACTGATACATCATCATAATCGCTATCTGCAACAACAATTCCATCACTCCTGATGACAGTAATCCTTTCTTCCGATTTAAGAATCTGTGTTTTCATGGAATTTATCTGTGTAGAAATATTATTCTCATAATCCAAGGTATAATCAATTATTTGTGATATTTTCTGCATACTTTGAATCGTATTTTCAAGAAGACGCTTGCTTGCTGTCAAATAAGAAATGATACCGGTGACAGCAAGTGCAAATACAAGTACAAAAAGGAATCGATTGATAATTGCTTTTTTCATTTTTTATCCACCTGTGATAAAGCGAACCGATAACCGACATTTCGCAAGGTTTTTATATAGTTCCCTGCTTCCTTCAGCTTTTTACGCAAAGTACCAATATGAATATCTACTGTACGTGTTTCTACATCACATTCATATCCCCATAAATGGTTCAGCAGTTCTTCTCTGGAAACTACTCTGTCGTTGTTTTCATATAAATATAAAAGCAGTTCAAACTCCTTATATGTCAGTTCAATTTGTTCTCCCAAAACACAGATTTCTCTTTTGGCAGTATCAATTGTCAATTCATTTATTGTAATCTTTTTTTCGGATTTTTCATCATTTCTGTTAAATCTTCTAAGCAAAGATCGGACTCTTGCTGCAAGCTCCATTACACCAAATGGTTTCGTCATATAATCATCTGCACCTTTATCAAGTCCAATCACTTTATCATATTCTTTATCTTTTGCAGTCAAAATCAGCATCGGAATATTCTTCACCGCATCCATTTGTCTTATTTTTTCAATGGCTGTCAGTCCATCTATTCCGGGAAGCATCAAATCAAAAACAGCAAGGTCAGGATTTTCTGATTCAATTATTGAAAGTGCTGATTCTGCATCTTCAAACAAATCCACCTCGTATCCATAGCCTTCCAATGCCATTTTGATTAAGTTTCTGATGTTTTCGTCGTCTTCAATCACAAATATTTTAGACATGCTCTGCCTCTCCTTATTAAATCAACCGTGTATTCTCCATCGCACCTGTCTCTCTGAATATCTCCCATTGACATATGTTTACGGAATGGTCACCAATTCGTTCCAAATACTTCGCAATCATCAACAAATCTACTAACATATCCGGATCTATTGAATCCTCTTTAAAATGAATAACAATTTCCTCTTTCATCTGATTAAACAGATTATCAACTATATCATCTGATTCAATAACCTTCCTGGCTTCCTCTATTTCACGTTTCATAAAAGCAGCCACTGAACAATGTACCATTTTTTTAGTTTCTTTGACAAGTACTGGCATCATATTCGAAATAAGATATAAATTATTATTACCATTACGAATTACAAGTTCAGCTATTTCTGAGGCATGATCTCCAATACGTTCAATATCTGTTACAGCTTTAAGAGTAGCTGTTACTACACGAAGATCTCTCGCAACAGGCTGTTCCTTTGTAATAAGAGACAGGCACTTTGCTTCTATTGCTTTTTCCATATCATCAATGGTTCTGTCGTCAAGAACTATTTTTTTTGCAAGATTTATGTCTTGCTTTTCAAGAGCATACGCAACATCATCAATCGCCAGCTCCACACTTTCACTCATTTCCTCCATCTTCTTATGGAGATTTCTTAACTCATACTCAAAATTTACACGTATTGCCATTTATACGCTCCACCTCTCTATTTTATCTTTTATTTAATAATTTCACAAGTCTTGTTTTCAGCCAAAACGTCCTGTAATATAATCCTCAGTTCGTTTATCCTTTGGATGCGAAAAAATTACATCTGTACTGGCAAACTCTACAACTTCACCAAGTAGAAAAAATGCAGTGTCGTCTGATACACGGGCAGCCTGTTGCATATTATGTGTAACAATTACTACGGTATATTTGTTTTTTAATTCCTGCATTAGATCTTCAATTTTCAATGTAGAAATCGGATCAAGTGCAGAGGTGGGTTCATCCATTAACAGCACCTGTGGTTTTACAGCAAGCGCCCTTGCAATACAAAGTCGTTGTTGTTGACCTCCTGATAAGCCAAGTGCTGATTTTTTCAGTCTGTCTTTGACTTCTTCAAATATTGCGGCGCCCTTCAGGCTTTCTTCAACAATCTGATCGAGTGCTTCCCTTCCTTTGATTCCATGAATACGCGGGCCATAGGCTACATTGTCATAAATACTCATCGGGAAAGGATTTGGCTGTTGAAATACCATACCGATTTTTTTCCTAAGCAGAGTCGTATCTACTCGGGAATCATAAATATCCTCTCCATCCAGCTGAATCAGACCTTCTATTTTGACATTTTCTACAAGATCATTCATTCTGTTGATTGTTTTTAAGAATGTGGATTTTCCGCATCCGCTCGGTCCTACAAATGCGGTTATTGAATGTTCCTTTATTTTCATATTTACATCTTTTAATGCATGATTTTTATCATAATACAAATTAAGATTTTCAACGTTAATCTTATCCAATTTCTGTTCCTCCATCTAATTTATTTCTGTGCACTCACATCCAGCTTTTTCACAAAATATTTTGTAAGTATATTTATAATCAGAACAATGATTAATAAGATTAACGCAATTCCAAAAGCTTCGTCATATTGTGCCTTTGACATACACAGATACAGCTGAATTGTCAGTGTACCGCCCGGCTGCATAATCTTTTCGATCAGTCCCATTCCTGACTTCGGAAGCAGGAAGCCACTGCCAGCTGTAAATAAAAGAGCTGCAGATTCTCCAACAATTCTGCCAATTGCAAGAATAACTCCAGTTAGAATACCCGGCATTGCCGATGGCAGAAGAATTGTTCTGATCATATACCACTTTGTTGCTCCGATTCCAAGTGCTCCACTGCGATAGCTGTCTGGGACAGTCTTTAATGCTTCCTGTGTATTTCGTGTTATCAATGGAAGAATCATAAGTGTCATTGTCAGAGCACCTGTCAACAAAGAATATTGAAAGCTAAGCACCGATCCGAAAAAAATCATACCAAATAATCCGAAAATTATTGAAGGTATTCCAGCAAGTGTCTCTGTTGTAAACTCAATCATTCTAACAAGTCGTCCGGGTTTTGCATATTCGTTCAGGTAGATTGCAGCACCTATTCCAAGCGGAACCGCAATAAGCAGTGTCAACACTATCAAATACAATGTATTCACAATATTTCCTGCAATTCCAAATGTACCTTTCACAGAACTTGGGACGTTCGTTATAAAATCCCAATTTATTACTCTTATTCCACGTAATGCCACATATGCTACAATGAACAATAGAAGTATAATGGATATGCCGGCACAACAGGTAATTAATATATGCAAAACAGAATCAGATATCCGTCGTTTCTTCCCAGTATAGAGTGAATCAAGTATCTCATTATTCATTTTTACGGTCTCCATTCTTTAACAGCTTTGTCAGTATACAATTTATCAGCATAATAAAAGCAAAAAGCACAAGCCCAATAGTAAAAAGCACTTTTCTATGCATATCAGTTGCATATCCCATCTCACTTACAATTGCTGTTGTCAAAAATCTGACCGAATTAAATGGAAGTGGTAGATTAACAGAGCTTCCTGAAACAAGTGAAATTGCCATTGCCTCGCCAATTGCCCTGCCCATTCCAAGTACAATTGCTGTAACAATACCTGATTTTGCTGCCGGTAATATCACATGAAAGATAGTCTGTATTTTAGTTGCACCTACAGCAAGAGATGCACTTTTTATATATGGTGGAACTGCCCGTATAGCCGTCTCACTCATATTAATAACCGTCGGCAATATCATGATTGCAAGTACTACTACTGCCGAAATCAAATTTGCACCCCCTGTATACTGATGAGTTGTAGAGTCTTTGAATACATATAATTCCAGCTTATACATCAACGGATTTAGTATGAGTATTCCAAGCAGTCCATATACAACTGATGGAATACCTGCCAGCAGTTCAACTGCAGGTTTTACAAAAGCTGACACCTTTTTAGGTGCTGTTTCAGCAAGAAAAACGGCTGTCAGTACACCTATTGGTACACCGAGTAGAACGGCAAAAAACGTACCGATTACAGATGTTAAAATAACATATAAAATACCATACTGTGGTTCTGCTGCAGATGGTTTCCATACAGTTCCAAACAGAATTTCCTTGAGTCCTATTTGAAATATGGCAGGTACACCGGAAATAAGCATATAAATACATATGGAAACAACCGCTGCAATTGCAGTAAGTGCACAGGCGGTAAATACAACCTGTGCAACTGTTTCAACTCTTTTTTTGTTCTTGTATGACCCTATTATCGTCTCTTTATTCATTTTATCCACCATTTTGCCGATATCGGTCTTATTACTTTAATCTACTGTAATTAAGCCAACTGATTTTATAAGTTCCTTACCTGCATCAGACTGAAGATAAGCAAACAATGCCTGAATTGCTTCATTCTGTTCAGCGATTTCACCTTTCGTAGCCATTACAAACGGTCTACAGAGAAAATAATCTCCTGATTTGATGGTTTCCTCTGATGCTTCAATACCATCAAGAGTAAACTTACTTACTGTATCATCTACTACATCCAATGAGACATATCCAATTGCACCTGGTGTTGAGGCAACTTTTGCCATAACTGCACCTGTGCTGTCAAGTTCATTTGCATAAGCACATGCATCTTCAATATCAAGAAGCTCTTCAAACGCACTTCTTGTACCGGATCCGGATTCTCTTCCCACAACAACAATTGGCTGATTTTCAGCACCAAATTCAGACCAGTTTGTTACTTCTCCTTTGTAAATCTGAATCAGTTGGTCCTTAGTTAAATCTTTTACTGTATTTGCCGGATTAGTTACAGCAGCAATACCGTCCAATGCTACAATATTTTCAACTGCTCCACCTTCTTTTTCACTGTCTGAAAGGCTCCTTGATGAATTGCCAATATCAGCTGTTCCAGCTAACAGAGCTTCAATTCCGGCTCCCGAACCTACAAACTCTGCACTGACTGTAACAGATGGATTTTCCTGCATAAACACTTCTGATAAAGCATTTGCAAACTTCTCCATTGAAGTCGAGCCTACCATTGTAATACTTCCAGATAACTCACTTGCTGGTGCCTGTTCGTCACTTGCCGTCGGTTCAGTGCTTACTACTGGTTCAGTATTTTCTGCCGCATCAGTATTTTCTGCCACATCAGTATTTGCTGCCACATCAGCACTTTCTGCCACATCAGCACTTGCTGTCTGTGCAGTACTTGCTGTTTGTGATCCGCAACCAGCTAAAAGACTTGCAGTCATTACCGTTACTGCCATCATTGAAATAAGTTTCATTACTCTTTTTTTCATAGTATTCTCCTCTTTCTATATCCTTGTTTTTGTTTTACATGAAGAGAATAGCATGTTATTTTTTTTCAATATACCATGATTATGTATAGAATTTGTAAAGGGCATGTAAAACGTTCATTTTACATGCCCTTTACAAATTCTATTAATGATTTCTGTGAAAACGTTCATATGGTGATGCATAGACCGATGTAACGCCAAGTATTTCTTCAATCCGTAACAATTGATTGTATTTTGCTGTTCTGTCGCTTCTACACGGCGCCCCTGTTTTAATCTGTGCTGCATTTAATGCCACTGCAATATCTGCAATCATTGTTTCTTCCGTTTCCCCTGAACGATGGGAAATAATTGTTTGAAAGCCTCCACATTTTGCCATTTCGACTGCATCAAATGCTTCACTTAGTGTTCCAATCTGATTAATCTTTACAAGAATTGCATTTGCTGCACCTAAATGAATTCCTGCCTCTAATCGCTTTGTATTTGTAACAAATAAATCATCCCCTACAAGCTGAATTCTATTTCCTATTCTTCCTGTCATCAGTTTCCATCCATCCCAGTCATCTTCAAAAAGTCCATCCTCTATTGATACGATTGGAAATTGTTCAATCAGCCTTTCGTAATAACCAATCATTTCAGCCGAATCTCTAACAACTGTTTTTCCTATCTGCCGGCCTTCTCCCTCAAACAGATATACATTTTTCGATTTATCATATATTTCACTTGCAGCAGCATCAATTGCAATTCCAATATCCTTGCCTGGAAGAAACCCACTCTTAAGTATTGCTTCTACAAGCAGTTCCAAAACTGCTTCTGTCGATGAAATATCAGGTGCAAATCCTCCTTCATCACCTATTCCTGTAGAAAGATTCTTTTCCTTACATAAAAGTTTCAGAACATGGTATATTTCAGAGCCAATACGAAGTGCCTGCTTAAATTCACCTGCAAGTAGTGGAACAATCATAAATTCCTGAAAGTCTATAGAATTATCCGCATGTCGCCCGCCATTCAGAATATTCATCATCGGAACCGGCATTTTATACGCATTACTACCGCCAAGATACACCCAAAGTGGTATATGAAGTACATTTGCAGCAGCCTTTGCAGCGGCCATGGATGCACCAAGTACTGCATTCGCACCAAGATTTTCTTTGTTTTCTGTTCCATCCAGTTCTTTAATCAGTAAATCAATTTTCCTTTGTTCAAGTACATTTTCTCCAATCAATACCTTTCTTATTTTCTGATTCACATTGCTGACTGCTTTCTGTACGCCAAGCCCTCTGTATCTTTCTTCCTGATCTCTCAGCTCAACTGCCTCAAAACGTCCTGTACTAGCGCCTGATGGTACAGAGGCTCTGCCTGTGTATGTTCCATCCGCTGTCACTTCCACTTCAACTGTCGGATTTCCCCTTGAATCAAGTATTTCTCTTGCTATTACATCTGTTATAATTGCTTCCCGAAACATAAAAATTCCTCCTAATTCTATTTCTTACCAGTTTTCATAAGATATAGTATAAGGAGGAATTTTAATCCTATTCAAATATGTCAACAAAAATAAAAATTTGTAAAACTATTTCTTAATCAGCAACGATTTCCCTGTCATTTCCTTCGGCTGTGTCATTTTCATTGTTTCAATCAATGTCGGAACGATATCTGCAAGGCAGCCACCCTCTCGAAGAGTATATGCAGGATCATAATTTACAAGAATAAACGGAACAGGATTTGTTGTATGTGCTGTAAACGGTGCACCTGTCTCATAATCAACCAGCTGTTCAGCATTTCCGTGATCTGCGCAAATAAACATCACACCATCTACTTCTTTAATAGCGTCTACTGCGCGTCCAACACATGTGTCGACTGCTTCAACAGCTTTAATTGCTGCACCTTCCACTCCAGTATGACCAACCATATCAGGATTTGCAAAATTAATAATGATTACATCATATTTATCCGACTTGATTGCCTTAACAAGATTATCGCATACTTCAAAAGCACTCATCTCCGGCTTTAAATCATACGTAGCAACCTTTGGTGATTTTACAAGGATTCTCGTTTCTCCATCATTAGGCTCTTCCACACCACCATTAAAGAAAAATGTAACATGTGCATATTTTTCTGTTTCAGCTATTCTTGCCTGTGTCATATGATTATCAGCTATCCATTCACCAAAAGTATTCGTTACTGCAACCTTTTCAAAAGCCACAAGCTTGTTTTCAATCAAAGGATCATAATCTGAGAAGCATACATAAACAATGTCCAGTTTCTTTTCTCTCTTAAACGAACGGAACTCGTCATCACAGAATGCATGTGTAATCTCACGAGCTCTGTCAGGGCGGAAATTAAAGAAAATAACAGCGTCATCATCATTGATTGTTCCTACAGGAACACCACCATTCACAATTACAGTCGGCTTAACAAATTCATCTGTCTCGTCTCTGTCATATGACGCCTGAACAGCTTCCTCTGCATTAGCAGCTTTAAGTCCCTCACCACGAGTCAATGCAGAATATGCAAGCTTTACTCTGTCATAATTATTATCTCTGTCCATCGCATAATAACGTCCCATAACAGATGCAATTTCGCCTATACCAATTTCACGCATTTTACTCTGAAGCAGTTCAATATATCCTTTCCCTGATTTTGGAGGTGTATCTCTTCCATCTAAGAAACAATGAACATAAACTTTACGAAGTTCATGTTTCTTTGCAAGCTCTAAAAGACCGTACAAATGTGTAATATGACTGTGTACACCACCATCGGAAAGCAGACCAAACAAATGAAGAGATGCATCATTTTTCTTACAGTTTTCAATTGCTGTCAAAAGTGCCTTGTTTTCAAAAAACATACCATCCTGAATTTCTTTTGTAATTCTTGTAAGCTCTTGATATACAATACGTCCTGCCCCCATGTTTAAATGTCCAACTTCAGAATTGCCCATCTGTCCATCAGGTAAACCTACTGCCATGCCACTTGCAAGACCTTTTACAAATGGATAATCTCTCATCAAGCCGTCAATAACCGGCGTATTTGCTTCATATACCGCATTTGCTTCTTTTTTGTCATTCAATCCGAATCCATCTAAGATCATTAATACTGTTGGTTTCTTACTCATCTTCATTCTCCTTTACACAACCTGTTATTCATTCACTGTACGAATTATACACTTTTTGTCGCCAGTCCGCAATATTTTTTACGATTCACCAAACATTTCACAAGCACTCTAAGATTTACTGCATTTAGAAATATCATAAAACATATAAACAATACATATGTCAAACCAGCTCGGTAATTTCCAGTATCAAAAAATGAAATATAGGTAATGGAATATATTGGATACACGCAAAGAATAATTCCTTCCAATAACCATGACTTACTTCTATTCTTATATTTAATCAGTTCATCCTCTTCTTCTATCATTTCATGTAAAAAATGCAACTGACAGGAGCCATGTCCATCTGATTTCTCCATTAGTTTCACAAGTCTGGCAAATAGTTGCCCATTAATCAAGTCAATCCCATGTTTTCCAGCATATACCACTGCATTCTTTGTAAAATCACTGGTTGTAACAAAACAGGCCCCTTCTGCATCTGAATCAAGCATTGCAGAATGAAGCTTTTGTATGCGTTCTCTGCTGATTTTATAGTCCGGCCAATACAGCTTTACTTCAGCAACGTATTTTTTTCCATTTTTATACATAATAATATCCTTGCCACCATCATTTACGGCACAGGTAACTGTAACCTGTTCATAACCTGCATGTTCAAAAACAGCCGCTGTATATCCTTCAAATTCTGTTGGCTTATCACTGAATTGATTATATAGCAGTTCAATAGTTTTTTCCGAATACAAATATTCCCTGTCTCTTTTCCTTTTCCTAATGAATTGTTTTAAGGACAGTATCCCCTGTACCAGAATTCTTATTAATATCACTGCACACAAAAATATTACATAAATTGCCAGCTGTGTCAAGTATATCATCATAATCCCCATTAGAGCGCACTGATGCGCAAACCTAAAAGAAGTCCGCCTGTTTTGCGGACTTCAAGATTTATTCGTACCTTACATTTCTTTACCTTCATTAAGTTCATCAAACATTTCATAAATCATTATTTTAGAAATATCTGTCTCTGTCATTCCAACAAAGGTTGCTCCATAAAGATAATCATCACCACTGTTATCAAGTCGTATCACATTAATAAACGAATGAATGACCTCTTTTGTCCAAATTGTCAGCTCGGCTTCATAAACTGAATTAATTGCAAGAAGTTGATCACATTTAAACCCTATTCCTGTTTTGGAAAGATCCGTTACGACTACCGGAATCTTATCATTCATACCGGAATCAATCCGTTTCATAAGCAGACTCACCTCTAATGAAAGTCGTTTGCTCTTTCTCTTTTCTTCTATCATAATGCACCCCTTTCCAATATCTTACTACACCATAGTAATAATCATATAATATATTTTCTTATCTTACAAGTGTTTTATATCGTCAGTAATGAACATCGCATCCCCAAATGAGAAAAATCGATACTTTTCTTTTACAGCTTCCTCATAGGCAGCAAGTATATGTTCTTTTCCAGCAAGTGCAGAGACAAGCATTAGCAGTGTTGACTCTGGAAGATGAAAATTCGTAATCAAGCAGTCAAGTACTTTAAATCGATATCCTGGATAAATGAAAATATCTGTATCTCCACAGTTTTCTGTCAGATATCCATTCTCATCAGCTGCACTTTCAATCGTACGACAGCTTGTTGTTCCTACACAAATAACACGATGTCCACTTTTTTTTGCCTGATTGATTTTTTCAGCGGCTTCAGTCGTTACCTGATAATACTCTGTATGCATATGATGTTCTAGAACATTTTCAACCTTTACCGGACGAAATGTTCCAAGTCCCACATGGAGTGTTACATATGCAATTGAAATTCCCTTATCCTCCAGCTCTTGTAGAAGTTCCCTTGTAAAATGAAGTCCTGCAGTCGGTGCCGCAGCTGAGCCTTCGTATTTTGCATAAACAGTCTGATAACGGTTTTTGTCTTTTAGCTTATGAGTAATGTAAGGGGGAAGAGGCATTTCTCCCAAACGATCCAGAACCTCTTCAAAAATTCCTTCATAATAAAATTTCACAAGCCGATTTCCTTCTTCCACAACTTCCAAAACCTCTGCATACAAAAGTCCTTCTCCAAATTCGAGTCGGGCTCCCGGACGAAGCTTTTTCCCCGGCTTCACAAGCGTTTCCCAAATGTCATTTTCCCGTCTCTTCAAAAGGAGAACCTCAACATTTGCTCCTGTATCCTCTTTTCTGCCAAGAAGTCTTGCGGGAATTACTTTCGTATTATTAAGGACAAGACAATCTCCTGGATTCAAATACTCTCCGATTTCACGAAACCTGTGATGTGAGGTTTGTCCTGTTTTACGATCCAGCACAAGAAGCCTGGAAGATGCTCGATCCTCCAGTGGATCCTGTGCAATCAGCTCTTTAGGAAGGTCAAAATAAAAATCTGATGTTTTCATTTGTTCTGACTTATCATTATTGTCTGAGTTCAATGCCAAGATGCTCCAGTCCATTCAATATTTTTTTCATTGCAGCATTTACATCATTATCCTCAAGTGTCTTATCCTTATCACGGAACACTACAGAATAAGCTACTGACTTATAACCTTCTTTGATCTGTTCTCCTTCATAAATATCAAACAGCTCATAATTCTCGAGAATCTTTCCTCCTCTTTGTGCAATCACAGCTTCTATTTGGCCAACAAGAATATCCTTTGGCACAACCATACTGATATCACGGTTCACTGACGGATATCTTGCAATACCGGTGTATTTTCTGTCAAAGCTTACAAATGATTCAATAGAAGGCATATCCAGTACTGCAATATATACTCTTCCCTTCATATCATAGTTGGAAACAACCTCTGGATGCACTTCTCCAAGGAATCCTACATTGACGTTCTCATATATCACATTTGCTTGTCGTCCCGGATGTAGGAAAGAATACTCATCACGCAATATTGGATTCCATCTTTTCAGCATACTTGTATCCATTCCATTCGGATAGTATGACACTTTTTGCTTCATACCAATGTACTCAAACAGTTCTTCCAAAACACCTTTCATACTGAAGAAGTCTCCGTCTCCATAAAAGCCAAGTGTGAACTGCATTCTTTCATCAGGAAGTTCCTCAAGAGGAAGCTGCTTTGGTAAATATACATTTCCAAGCTCATACAGCTTCACATTTTTATTTCTTCGATTATAATTTGTTGCAAGAGATGTCATCATACCACCAAGAGAGACTGTTCTCATAACAGAAAAATCTTCTCCAAGAGGATTTGCAATTGTTATTGGTTTTCTGAGGATATCTTCCTTCGGAATCAACAGCTTATCAAAATTCTTTGGACTTTCAAAGGAATAACACATTCCCTGTGAAAATCCACAATACTCAGCCATATCTCTTACCATTTCTTCAATTCTGAGCTTATAGGAAAGCTTTCCGGTAGTAGCTTCACCTGTTGGCAGCGTCTCGGAAATTTTATCATATCCATAGAATCTGGCTACTTCCTCTGCAATATCAGCAATCCCTTCCAAATCCTGACGGAAAGTCGGAATGGTAAGAAGCTCTGTCTGCTTGTCATACTCAATTTCAAGTCTGCTAAAAATAGAAAGCATTTCATTTTTTGTAATATCTGTGCCAAGCAGTTCATTAATACATTTTTCATTCAGCTTAATTGTTCTCTGCTCAGGAAGTTCTCTGCATACATCTACAACGCCTCCTACAACTTCACCACAGCCCAATTCCTCAATAAGCTGACATGCACGATTAATTGCATCAAGCGCATTATGCGGATCCAATCCTTTTTCAAAGATTCCGGAAGCATCTGTTCTTAGACCCAGTCTTTTGGCAGATTTTCTAATATTGGCTCCATTAAAAGTGGCAGACTCAAAAACTACGGTTTTTACATTCTCTGTAATTTTTGAGTTTTCACCACCCATAATACCTGCAATTCCAATTTCTTTTTCTCCATCACAAATCATCAACATCTGATTGTCAAGCTTTCTCATCTGTCCATCTAACGTCATAAATTCTTCATTGTCAGAAGCACGTTTCACAACAATCTTATGTCCCGACACTGCATCCAAATCAAATGCATGCATTGGCTGCCCATATTCTTCCATCACATAATTTGTAATATCCACAAGATTATTGATTGGTCTGATTCCGCTTGCAGCCAGTCTTCTCTGCATCCATTCCGGTGACGGTCCAATTTTGATATTCTTACATACTCTGGCTGTATATCTCGTGCACAGTTCCGGAGCCTGCACTTCTACAGAAATATAATCACTCACCTGTTCATTATTTCCCTTTGCTGATACCTTTGGTGCAAGAAATGGTTTCTGAAAAGTAGCTGCCGCCTCTCTTGCAATACCAAGTACGCTGTAGCAATCTACTCTGTTCGATGTGATTTCATATTCAAATACTGTATCATGCAGCCCGAGTACTTCAATCGCATCTACGCCAACCTCCGTTTCAGCGGGAAAGATATAAATACCATTTTCTGGCGCATTCGGATACATTTCTCTATTAGAACCA
>CAZOHM010000005.1:60599-97825 GCA_964579795.1 uncultured Lachnospiraceae bacterium
AATTCCATTTGCTTCGCCATCATAATCGGTTACACCAAGTTCTTCAATGGAACACATCATACCAAATGAATCTATTCCACGAAGCTTTCCATTCTTAATCTCTATTCCATTCTCTGGAAGCGGTCCACCATCATGACCGCCTGCCACTCTGCCACCGTCTACAACAACAGGGACTTTATCTCCAACCTTTACATTCGGCGCTCCTGTTACAATTTGTAAACTTCGGTCACCTAAACTCACTTGACAAACAATCAGTTTATCTGCATCTGGATGTTTCTCAATTGACTTAATCTGTCCTACATAAATATCTTTTAGATTTTTATCCAATCGTTCAAATGTTTCTACTTTTGTTCCTGAAAGGGTCATTGCATCCGTATATTCCTGATCAGTGCAGTCAAGTTCTGGTACATATGCCTTTATCCATGATAATGCTGTATTCATAATTATTCATTCCTTTCTTTTCATTCCTTCTGCTAATTAAAACTGCTTCAAAAAACGAATATCATTTTCATACAGCAGACGCATGTCATCTATTTCATATTTTAACAAAGCAACTCTTTCCAATCCCATTCCAAATGCGAAACCAGAATACTGTTCCGGGTCAATACCACTCATACGCAGTACATTTGGATGTACCATACCGCAGCCAAGAATTTCAATCCAGCCTGTTCCCTTGCAGAAACGACATCCCTTACCTCCACATTTAAAGCAGGAAACATCTGCCTCTGCACTTGGTTCTGTAAAATTAAAATGATGCGGTCTGAAGCGAACCTTTGTCTCTTCTCCAAACATTTCTTTTGCAAATTCAGCCAAAGTTCCTTTCAAATCAGCAAATGTTATATGCTTATCTATTACAAGACCTTCAATCTGATGGAATGACGGAGAATGTGTCGCATCCACTTCATCCGATCGAAATACTCTTCCGGGAGCGATCATTCTGATTGGAAGTTTTCCTTTTTCCATTTCATGAACCTGAGTACCTGAAGTCTGTGTACGAAGCAGAAAGTCTCCGTTAATATAAAATGTATCCTGCTCATCCTTTGCCGGATGGTCTGCCGGAATATTCAATGCTTCAAAATTATAGTAATCAGTTTCTATTTCAGGTCCTTCTACGACCTCATATCCCATTCCGACAAAAATCCGTTCAACCTCTTCCATGACGATTGTATTCGGATGTCTATGTCCCATCGTATCTTTTTTTGCAGGAAGCGTTACATCAATTACTTCACTTTTCATTTGTGCTTCCCGAAAACTTCTTTCCATTTTTAGTTTTGCTTCTTCCAATGCCTGCTCAATAATTTCACGTGTCTCGTTGACCATTTGACCAACCTTTGGTCTATCCTGTGGTGCAACATCCTTCATTCCCTTCAAAACAGAAGTTAATTCACCTTTCTTTCCAAGGAAATTTACCTTCACATCATTTAACTTCTCCAGTACATCTGAGGCCTGAATTTGCTTCAATGCCTCATCTTTGATTTGTTGCAGCTGTTCTTTCATTATTTGTCTCCTTTCAATTAATCAATACATCGCAAAAAAAGCAAAAAAAGCCCTCTGGCATCTGCCAGAGGGACGAAATAATTTCCGCGGTACCACCCACATTCCAGAAACATATCTAAATTAATATGCTACTGACGCTCATCATGCATAACGGGCACATCCGGTTTCCCTTACCTTACTTTCAATGGCACTACTGTTAATCAAAAATCTTTTGTAAACTGCCATGCTATATACTTTCTGGGAAACTGCTCCAGTGGGAAATTCAAACTATTATTTGAACTTAAGGAAGCTTACAGCCGATGACTTCCTCTCTCTGAAAGAAAATAATGTTTTACTGAACACCTTCATCGCATTTTTTCTGCTAATAATGTTTATAATATGCAATGCTCACCAAAAAGTCAAGCAATAATTTATCTGCGCACCAATAAAAACAATATACATACTAAAATACAACCAGAGTAACATCATAATTATCGTTGCAAGTGAGCCATACATACTATAGTTGTTAAAATTCATAACATACATTGAAAACAATCCTGAAAATCCCCACCAGGCAAGCGTTGCAAGAAATGCACCGGGAATCTGTTTTTTGAACTTCAGTTTGATATCCGGTAATACAGTATATAAAAACAAAAGTACAAAGAATAGAACAATAATCATAATAATATCACGATATCCAAGAATTGTTTTAATAGATTTTGAAAATTCAAAGAAGTTTGTTTCTATAAATATTCTGATACGTTTTCCAAATACACCTCCTACAAGCATTAAAACAATTGCTGCAATCAAAAATAATGTATAAAATACGGACCAAATTCTTGTGACTATATAACTTCTTGTTTCCTGTACATCAGAAATCTCATTAAGCCCCTTTGTAATTGCAAGAACACCTCTGGCAGCTGACCAAACTGCTGCTATTACCGAAATTGACATAACAGCCGTCGGTTTCCCATACAATTCATCGATAATTGATATTCCCATCGCATCCATTTCATTTGGCAGGAATTCCACAATTGCGGTTAATAAGTCTGCTTTTGTAAGAGGCGTATAAGGAAGCAGTGTTAATATGATAAGTAAAAATGGAATAATTGATACAAACATGAAAAATGCAGCGCCTGCCGCATATACATCAATATGATTTTTTTTTAAAATCTGTGTAAACTTATAGATTGTCAGCACAGCTCTCTGAAGTCTTTTATTCATAAATCTCCTCAACTACAGTATCCTGATAAAAAAAGTTCAAAATATCTGCATAAGTTTTTCCTGCATATGCCATATTTTTTGCCCCATTTTGAGACATTCCAACGCCATGTCCATAGCCGCCACCATTCAGTAGTATTTCTTCTAATATACCATCACTTTCATTTCTTTTCAAATTCATTGAAAAATATGCACTTGGTAAAAGCTTTCCACACACTGCTGTGGAGCCGTCCAGCTTTGTAATCAAAGCATCATTGGGGGAAAGTATATATCTGATATTGTATTCTGTTAATATTCTTATCTGATTCTCACCAAAGCATAACAATACTTCATCAATCAATCCACCATCATTTCTGTGAATGATCTGTACATCTGTCAGTTCAGACAAAGAATCCGGTACGCCATTCACATATCCATTTTCGGTTTTATACAATATCAGATTCTGATTTACTTCTGCACGCTCTATCATTTTTTCTCTTAAATCAGACAGTTGTTTTGGTGCAAATGACAGTTTCCATCGATACCATGGTTCTGTAGATTCATAATCATCCTGTTTCATTGATATGATATAAGCGTGAAATCCTTCTTCTGTTGTTAAATCACTTTTTGTTTCATCCAATATTTGAAACGCCTCGACTGTTTCCCGACTGCTGATGTTTTTTGAGCATAAATATGGCTTTGAATCAGCAGTCTTTCCATATTCATTTCTCCATACTTCATCATTTGTCGTCAATCCGCATGAAGTCGAAAAATAATAGGTGCTTGCAATCTGCCCATGATACAATACTACTTCCCCTCTTGTTTCCTGTACCGCTCCTGTAGCAGCCATAGTCTCCGCTACATTGTTATATACCTGATATCCACTGCTGTCATCAACATGCGCATTATATTCTTGGTAAGCAGGATTCTGCATTTGCCGCATAGCATAGCTCCGTGCACATACTGCCTGTGCCTTAAGTGCTTCTTTAGGATAATCGGAGGGCATTTCACTTGTAACAACTGAATACAGATATTCTTCAACCGGTAGTTCATTTACTATAACATATCCATTTCCTGTTTTAATTATTTCCAGATTTCCACGGTAGGAAGGTACTCCCTGATTACGCTCAATACTTGTAATCTGTATTCTTTCATTTGAAATCTGACTTGGTTTAAACAAAATATGGATGTCTGATGTTTCAAGTTGCTGTTTTACTGTCATTTTTTCATAAGCATCCAAAAGACTGTTCAAATTCAATTCCACATTTGCAGGTATTTCTCTTTTCAGATCTCCAACAGTCACATTCATTGCAGTTTTTGATATAATCTTTACATTATCATGAAAAATACTTTTAAAATCAGACGTTTTCAACAGTACTCTAATAGTTTCTTCCTCTGTGCTCATTTTGGGTTTGTCTGAATGAGTCTGCTCATTTTCATCTTTCGTTTCAGAAATGATATCATTATTCTTATCCTGTGCTTTACGCCCATTCTTTCCAATCAATAAAGCTGTCAATACAAGACAGGCAACAAACAACAATAGAATTTTCCCAGACTGGTTGTTACGACCCCTCATTTTCTGCCTCCTTCAACCTTTGTCCTAGTATATGATATTAATCCAGATAATATGAAAAAAGTCCATGTGGAGAATACCACTGGACTTTTATGTAACCCGAAATGCCGGTTCTTGTATTTTGACTCCTAGCAAACTGCTAGGTGGGTAACCGCAACCGCCCTTCTGCCTTCCACTGTAGCCAAAGCTGAGGCTTGACATCCAGACGACAATGTAGGAATCCCGTTTAAAGTGATGTAGGTTCAAAATAACAAGAGTTGTCGAACATTCCAGGAAATAAACATTCTTTACTTAATATTATTATAACGCTGCAAATGAATTAAATCAATAGATAATCTCAATCTCCCGTTCTTCCCAAGTATGCAGCTTTACATGTTCTGCATCACTTTCTTCAATGTAATTTGGAAGCAGTGGAATCTTTCCGTAACCATGTGGCGCATTTAGAATATACTGTGGAATAGCAAGACCAGATGTATGTCCTCTAAGATACTTCATAATCCGCAAACCCTCTTCTACTGTTATCTGAAAATGCTTTGTTCCAAGTACCTGTTTTGGATGAAAAATATAATACGGACGTACTCTGGCTTTTAAAAGACCTTCATTCAGGAGCTGAACTACATATTTATCGTTGTTAATCCCTTTTAGAAATACCATTTGATTTCCTAACGGAATCCCTGCATCGGCAAGTCTGCTGCAGGCTTTCAAAGCCTCAGCTGTTAATTCACCCGGATGATTAAACTGCAGATTCATGAATAAAGGATGATATTTTTTCAGCATATCTGCGAACTGCTGAGTGATTCTCTGTGGCATGGTAACTGGTACTCTTGTACCTATTCTGATAATTTCGACATGAGGAATCTCTCTTACTCGTCTAATAATACTCTCAAGCATCTCATCAGGTAACATTAGCGGATCGCCACCTGTAATCAGGACATCTCTGATTTCCTTTGTCTCTTTAATATATGCAATTGCTGCATTAATATTCTCTTCTGATTCAATTCTGTCATTTTCTCCAATACGTCTTCTTCGCTGACAGTGTCTGCAGAACATTGCACATGAGCTTGTCACATTGATAATCAGTCGATTTGGATAACGCCTTGTAATGCATGGCGCAGGATTGGTATATTCTTCTCCCATCGGATCCAGCTCTCCGGACATGTCCAATTCATCTGCTGATGGAAGTGCCATACGATTTATTGGATAAGACATATCCTCATAATCCATAAGAGATAAATAATATGGTGTAGTAGCCCATCTGTATTTATGGGAAATTGTTTCAATCATCTCTATTTGTTTGCTTGACAGTTTAATAAATTTCTGCAAAACTGAAACAGAACTGATTCTGTTCTTAAGCTGCCAGTGCCAGTCTTCCCAGTCACTCTCCTCGGCATCAAAATAATTCATCAATTCTTCTTTATGTTTTTTACTGATTAAGTCACGTTTTTCTTCTGTCTCACGTAAAAACATTTCCTTGAATTGCAGAAATTCTTCTATTTCCTGATACAGTTCTTCTGCTCTTTCAAGTGATATTCTCCTCTTTTCTTCCATTCCTATACCTTCAGACCTCATTATTTTCTTCATTACATATTTTTAAGTATACTAGCTTTTCCCATTATCAGCAACCCAAACCAACCAGTATCTTTCTACAAAAAACCCTGATCATTCTACATTATTCGCAATGCCTACTGCTTTGTCATTTTCATATCTAAGAAGCTTCTCGTTCCAGATTTTTTGATATGCAGCATCATCCTTATGTGATGGAATATCATAGTTTTCTCCTAAATATTCTCCAAGATACTCTGTAAAAAGCTCTGCACCCTGTGTATTCAGATGGTTTCCTTCATCTGGTGAATGCTTCTTATAATCTAATCCAATCTCTTCACTATATTTATCAAAGTTTACATAATGAATACCATATTTTTCAGCAGCTGTACTTACTTGTTCATCATAATCTAAACTCCAATTATCAGAATAGCTCGGAACTTTTATAAACAGCAACTGAATATCTTCCTTTTGACACAACTCTATTGACTTAATTAGAAAATACATATTCTTTTCCCCAATTTTTGTATTATCCTTCAATAAATATCCATTTCTATCCGGAAGCTTTTCTGTCTTACGAAAATCCATTAAAAATCCATTATAGGTAATTGGCTTATGTCCGTATGCATATAAAAAGTCTTCATAACCCAATTCCTTCCATCTTGAGTGAAAACGGAATATTGGCAACAGATAATCCGTCATATTTTCATCATCACCTATAGTTGCTTTTATGCAATCAAGCTTTGTTTTTGAAAACCGCATTCCATCAATGGATTTTCGGCTGGAAGGTTCTTCCACATATGTATCCCAATACTTTATGAATCCAATATCCATAACGACCATCTTTGGTTTATGACATTTTACTGCATCTTCAATCATATAATAAGAAATCCACATAGGCTGCGATGCATTCGCTCTGTCATATGAGGTATACCCATACTTTTCCCAAAGTACTAATGGAGATATTCCGCTATATACTGTGGAAGATCCAATAAAAATAATGTCTGTATCCTTCTTTTCACGATAGAATTCTCCTGTGATTCTCCCATCTTGATTTTCATAAATATATTTAGGAATAAAAATCAGATTTAATGTTAAAATGAGAAACACTGCTATTCCAATTTTCAATATGAGCAGACATAGATTTTTAAATACTTTTTTCTTATCCATCGTCCCTCCTAAAATTGCAGATAAATAAACTGCTGTGCATCAAAGCCCCGACCATAAGAGCCAAAAATAACAACCGCACCGATTAACGTACACATTACTACCCATTGTAAGCATTTTGGCATAGCAAATATTCTGCTGCGAATGCTTCCCTTTCGCTGAACCATACTGACTACAAACAATATAACAATTGCTACACAGGCAACAATAAACTCTTCCTTCGGAAGATTCAGATTATCGAAGATTTTCTGCAGCTGAAAATTTGGTATTTCCAAAAACATGTTTCTCATTGTATGGAATGCCGCATCTACATTTGCTGAAATATCAAAAATACGTAAAAATGCCATAAGCCAGAACGTTTTGACAATTCTGAAAACTTTTAGGAAAAATCCGTTTTTTTTCAAATGAAGCTTTGAAATTATCAATTTTGAAACTGGTTCAAGCTCTGTACCAAGTATAATAAATACACAATTCAAAAGTCCCCAAACAACATATCGATTTTCTGATCCATGCCACATGCCTGTTGTCGCCCATACAATTACCATCGGTAGATAAATTGGAAGTCTTTTTCCAAGCTGATCACTGACATTTGTTCTAACCCACTTACCAATATTCATAACATGTCTGGAAATAGATAATGGATAGAATATATAGTCCTTAAACCATGTACCAAGCGTGATATGCCATCTTCTCCAATACTCAGCAATACTTTTTGAAAAGAAAGGCCGCTCAAAATTCTCTGCTACACGTATGCCAAACATTTCGCTGACACCAATTGCAACATCTATACCTCCGGAAAAGTCTCCATAAATCTGCATGGAATAAAAAAAGACAGCAAAAAATAAATAAATGCCTTTATAGTCTTCCTGAAAATCAATTGCAGTGTTTACATAAACAGCCAGACGATCCGCAATCACAAGCTTTTTAAAAAGCCCCCACATGATTCTATAAAATCCTGACAAAATTCTTTCAAAATTAAATATTACTGTTTTATACAGTTCCGGTGCCAGTTCTCCGAACCGGCTGATTGGTCCTTGAATAATTTGTGGAAAAAAAGAAACATACAGTGCAAATCGAAATGGGTTTCTTTCTGCCGGATATTTCCCATAATAAATATCAATCAAATATCCCATTGACTGAAAGGTATAAAATGAAATACCAAGTGGAAGAAACAAATCAAGAAATCCAATAAAATCTGTATTGTGGAAAAAATGAAGTCTGAAAAGATTGATATAGGATATACTCCAGTTTGCGTACTTTAGAAAGAGCAGAATTCCAAAATTAATAAAAAGACACAAAAAAAGCATCCGCTTTTGCTTTTTCTTAACTGCGGATTTGTATGCTTTTTTTTCTTCTTTTGAAAGTATCTCTTTATTCTGTTTGATATATTCCTTTTGCTTTTCTGATTTGTCACTCATCCATAATGCAGCAAGGTATGTAGTAATCGTTGTAAACAAAATAAAGCAGGCATTTTTCCATCCAGTGCATAAATAGAAATAATAACTTGCTGCCAATAACACACACCACTGCCACTTCTTAGGTACTACATAATACACGAGCAGTACAATCAAAACAAATACTGCAAATTTCATTGATATAAACGACATTAATCTCTGTTATCCTTTGTAAGATTTTTCTCTGTTATCAGGACTATTCTTCCTCAAGTTTCTGCACAAGCTGATAAATAGCCTGAGCAGAGTTAAAGTTTTCCGGAACCATATGCTCTGCATTAATTTCAATATCAAACTGATCCATTAATTCTCCAACAATATTTACTACATCAAACGAATCAAAAATTCGCTTATCAATCAGGCAGTTTTCAGTTTCATAGTTAATCTCCGGGTGAATGCTCTTTAAAATTTCAATGATTTCTTCCATATTTTTTTCCTCGCTTTATAATAATAGTATTTTACAGCTGTTTTTTCAAACTCATTCTGTCAACTTTTCCATTTTGTAAAAGCGGCATTTTTTCAAGCTTATGAAGTACATTTGGTAGCATGTATCTTACCAGACGTTTTTTTAATGCTTCAATGATTTTTTCATCATCATATGTCTCTGATTCGTAAAATAGAACAATCTTCTGCTGTTCCTGTGCAAAAAGACAACACACTGCTTTCATTCCCGGCAATGAACTGGCCACAGTTTCAATTTCTCCAAGCTCAATCCGATGTCCCATATGCTTAATCTGAGAATCTTTTCTTGATATAAACACAAGTTCTTTTCTATCATTATATTTTGCCAAATCACCTGTTCTATAAATCTTTTCAGGATAATAAGTGTTCAGCGGATTCTGTACAAATACCTCAGCTGTCTTTTCCTGCGCATTGTAATAGCCAAGTGCAAGACAACTGCCTTTTACACAGATTTCTCCCGAAACACCTGGTCTTCTGATAAGCTTATCATCCTCATCTAAAAGAAAAACTTCTGTATTACGAAAAGCATTTCCAATTGGAATTATTTCATCATCTGCGTACTCTCTATCCACAACATAATAAGTACATACACCCGTAATCTCAGTCGGACCATATATCTGAATAAACACTGCCTCAGGATAATTTGCTTTCCAATAATTATAGCATTTTGTTGGCATAGCCTCTGCACCAAAAATTATCTTTCTTAATGCATCTGGCCTAATTGATTTGAACCCACGAAAGGTAGAAATCATTTTCATAGCTGATGGTACCCATCGAATTGTTGTAATATGATATTTCTGCAGAAATTCAAGCAGGCGTAAAGGAATCGAAAAGTACTCCAATGGAACGATTCCCATCGATGCTCCCATTTTCAACGTACAATAAATATCTATCAGTGAAGCATCAAAATAGAAGGGTGCCTGATTGGCAATCACATCTTTTGATGTAATATCAGCTGCTTTGCAAAATTGCTCGATATAGTCAATAAGAGAACGATGACTGACAACAACACCTTTTGGAACACCGGTGGAACCGGATGTATAAAGCACATATACAGGGTCTGTATCTATTGCACTCTGTCTCAAGCTGCAAAGCTGTTCATCCAACTGCTCTGTTTCAACCATCTCTTCAAATATAAATACATTATTTGAAAATGTACGTGCTGCGTCAAAATGAGACATGTCTGTAATCACTGCTGCCGGTTTCAAGTTTTCAACAATTAGTCTGATTCTGTACTCCGGCATATTAGTATCCAGTGGAACATAGAAATTTCTGCTGGCAACAGTTCCCCAAAATGCACTCAAAATATGTGGTGTTTTTTCCATGTAAACCAAAACAGGTCGGCAAACTGTGCTCAGCTTTTTAATCAGCTTACTTCCAATCGCTCTTGTATCTCTTAATATCTGTGCATATGTGTACTGCGTCTGCTCGTCAAAATAGGCTGTTTTATCAGGATATTTTTCAGCTGCCTCCAATAAATAATCCAGTATATTGGTTTTCATTTTTTTCCCTCGGCCATCCTAAAATATTTAACGACAAAATTGTATCACCAGATACAATTTACGTCAATTAAGTTTCACCTTTTTGAAACTCTTCTTTCCTTTTTTCAATACCAGTCCATCACCTGTAAGCTTGTCTTTGGAAAATTGTATATGAATGTCCAAAATCTTATCTCCATCAGCAGAGACACCACCCTGTTCAACAGCTCTTCTTGCTTCGGATTTTGACGAAACGAGTTCTGCTTTTACAAGCAAAGTTAAAATATCAATTTTATCATCTGTAAAGTCAGTCACTTCAAGTAATGCTGTTGGCATATCCTCAGCACCTCCCTGACTAAACAAGGCTCTTGCAGATGTCTGTGCCTTAACTGCTTCCTCTTCTCCGTGTACAAGCTTAGTCAGCTCAAAAGCAAGTATCTCCTTTGCCTGATTCAATTGGCTTCCTTCCCAGTCATCCATCTCATCAATCTGCTCTAATGGAAGGAATGTAAGCATACGAATACATTTCAAAACATCTGCATCATCAACATTTCTCCAGTACTGATAAAAATCAAATGGTGACGTCTTTTGGGGATCAAGCCAGACTGCTCCAGATTGTGTCTTGCCCATCTTTTTGCCTTCCGAATTTAACAAAAGTGTAATTGTCATCGCATAAGCATCTTTGCCAAGTTTACTGCGAATTAATCTTGTTCCGCCAAGCATATTGCTCCACTGATCGTCTCCACCAAACTGCATATTACATCCATATTTTCTATATAACTCTAAAAAATCATAGCTTTGCATAATCATATAGTTGAATTCAAGGAAACTTAAACCTTTTTCCATTCTCTGCTTGTAACATTCTGCTGCAAGCATTCTGTTTACACTAAAGTATGGTCCAACTTCACGTAATACTTCAATATAATTCAATTCACGCAGCCAGTCAGCATTGTTAACCATCAATGCTTTCCCCTCGGAAAAGTCAATAAAACGGCTCATCTGCTTTTTAAAGCAGTCAATATTATGGTTGATATCATCTTCTGTCAGCATTTTTCTCATATCTGTTCTTCCTGACGGGTCTCCAATCAGACCTGTTCCGCCGCCAAGAAGTGCAATTGGCTTATTCCCTGCCATTTGTAGTCTCTTCATTAAACACAATGCCATAAAGTGTCCTACGTGAAGACTGTCCGCTGTTGGATCAAATCCAATATAAAAGGTTGCCTTTCCATTATTGATTAAATCTTTAATTTCTGCTTCATCTGTTACCTGTGCAATCAATCCTCTTGCAACCAGTTCATCATAAATTGTCATCTTTTTCTCCTTTTCACTATTCATTGTTAGACAGATACAACCATAAAAATACAATAAAAAACCCTGTCCTGTAAAGGACGGGGTTATCTTTCCCGTGTTACCACCTTTGTTTACAAGCTGCTCTCACAGCCC
This sequence comes from uncultured Lachnospiraceae bacterium, assembly GCA_964579795.1. Taxonomy (GTDB): domain Bacteria; phylum Bacillota; class Clostridia; order Lachnospirales; family Lachnospiraceae; genus JAEYFP01. Next base: position 72,392 of record CAZOHM010000005.1, read on the forward strand.
GCCTCAGCGAGTATCATAATATAATACCCAAACACGATAACGTGTGCTATTCCGTCGCAGTCTACTAAGTCAAAGCCGTTCAATGCGAGGCTCAAAGATGTATTCACCGATAAGTTTGTCTGCGCCTCTCACCATCCGGCTACTCTCTTTTGACCTGATTATCTGCTACTTGTTCCTATCATTGCCTTTCCATGCATTATAACTACAAATTTTCCGCATGTCAAGATATAGTCTGTGGCTTTGAAACTTTTTTTATTGTATAAAAATATGCCGGAATCAATAATACATCTGCCAGAAGCCAAGCTGCTGGATTTGATACTGCTATTCCTTCAAAACTCAAATACTGTGCTGCGATCATTGACACAACACCTCGGCCAATCAATTCCATTACCCCAGCAAGCATTGGCATCATCGGAAATCCCATTCCCTGCATTACATTTCTGAAAATAAATATCATACCAAGTGGAATAAAGAACACTGAAATAATTCCAATATACGTCTTTCCATAGAAAACCATCTGTGAGATATCGCCTGTTACAAACACACCCATTATTTGATCTATAAATGCGTTTGCCACAAATGCAATCAAAACTGCATAAACAATTGTCAGAATACAGCTTACCCTCGTACCCTGGCGGATTCGTTTGATGTCATTCACTCCGTAGTTTTGTGCACCATAAGTTGCCATTGTCATACCAATTGCTAAAAACGGCTGTGTCAGTAACTGTTCTGCTTTACTGGCAGCTGTGTACGCGGCAATTACTGTTGAGCCAAGCATATTTAATGCTCCCTGTAAAATCAATGCGCCTACTGCTGTAATAGAAAACTGCAGAGCCATTGGTACTCCAATATTCATCTGTGTACGCGCATAACAATCATGCAGCTTCCAATGCCCCTTTTCTATACATAGAATCGGAACCTTTTTTGCCACATAAACAAGACAAGCAATACCTGATACTCCCTGAGCAGCAATTGTTGCAACAGCCGCTCCAGCTACACCCATATGGAATACAACAATTAATAAAAGATCCAGAAAAATATTCAGTACCGCGGAAATTATCAAAAAAACCAATGGAATGATGCTGTTTCCAACAGAGCGAAGCAGTGCTGACATTAAATTATACAACACACAGGCTGCCATACCGGCACAAATAATAATAATATAATCATAAGACATCTGATAAATATTTTCCGGTGTATTTAACATTCTCAAAAGCCAGTTCATGCATAAAACACTTAATGCAGTTGCAATTACGGTTATAATAATAGATAAGATTGCTGCAGAACCAACACTCTTTTTCACGCCTTCTAAATCAGAAGCACCAAATTTTTGTGATGTCAGTACAGTGAAGCCTGTTGTCAATCCACTCATAAAACCAAAAATCAAAAAAATAATCATTCCGGTTGCACCAACTGCCGCCAACGCTTCTACTCCAACAAAACGTCCGACTATAATTGTATCAACCATGTTATAGAACTGTTGGAATATATTACCAATAATAAGGGGGACCGTAAACCTGATGATTAACCTCCATGTTGACCCCTTTGTCATATCTAAATTCATGTTATTCCCTCAAAATCCTTATGGATTTACCTATATGTTTGTTCGAACAATCTTTGGCTTATAACCGCCTTCTGTTAATGCCTTCATTATTTCCTCTTTATGCTCTGTTCCAAATGCCTCCAGAGTGATTCTCAGTTCCACAGCTGCACTTCTGTTTGTTGATACAAACTGATTATGTTCAAGCTTGATAACATTTCCATTCTGCTTTGCAATCACATCTGCAACTCTTGACAGTTCACCCGGCTTATCCGGCAATAGTACAGAAACAGTAAATATTCTGTCTCTCATAATCAATCCCTGCTGAACAACAGAGGACATCGTAATAACATCCATATTTCCGCCACTGAGAATAGAAACAATCTTTTTATTTTTAACTTTCAGTTGTTTAAGTGCTGCAACTGTTAATAATCCTGAATTCTCAACAATCATTTTATGGTTCTCTACCATATCAAGAAATGCAACAATGATTTCTTCATCAGGTACTGTTAAAATCCCATCAAGATTCTTCTGAATATATGGGAAAATCTTTGTTCCCGGTGTCTTTACTGCTGTACCATCTGCTATTGTATTCACTGTGTCAAGTGTCAATACTTTTCCAGCTTCAATGGATGCCTTCATACACGCTGCACCAGCCGGCTCTACACCAATCACTTTTATTTTAGGATTCATCAGCTTGGCAAGTGTAGAAACTCCCGCCGCAAGTCCACCACCACCAATCGGAACTAAAATATAATCCACAAGCGGAAGCTCTTTGAATATTTCCATAGCAATTGTTCCCTGTCCGGTTGCTACAGCCGGATCATCAAACGGATGAATAAATGTATATCCATTTTCATTTGCTAGTTCTAATGCTTTTGCACATGCTTCATCATATACGTTCCCAAACAATACAACCTGTGCACCATAACTTTTTGTCCGGTTTACCTTAATCAAAGGCGTTGTTGTTGGCATAACAATAACAGCCTTTGCTCCAAACTCCTTTGCAGCATATGCAACTCCCTGTGCATGATTTCCTGCAGATGCCGTAATAATACCTTTGTTTCGTTCCGCCTCTGTCAATGTACTAACTTTATAGTATGCACCACGAAGTTTATAGGCTCCTGTCATTTGCATGTTTTCCGGTTTCAAATAAATCTTATTTCCTGTCTGCTGACTCAAATAATTACTGTATATAAGTTTCGTTTCTAATGTGACTTTTTTAACAATTTCACTGGCTTCTTCAAATTTTTCTAATGTCAACATTACCTGTCCTTCTTTCCTTATGCAAAAAGCGCATCAACAAATTCATCTGCATTAAATTTCTGCATATCCTCTACTGTTTCACCAACACCAATATATTTTACCGGTATACCAAGCTCTGCCTGAATCGCAACTGCAATTCCACCCTTAGCTGTTCCGTCAAGCTTTGTTAATATGATTCCTGTAATATCAGCTGCAGCTTTAAATTCTTTTGCCTGACTAAGTGCATTCTGCCCTGTCGTTCCATCCAAAACAACAAGTGTTTCTCTATATGCGTCAGAATATTCTCGATCAATAATTCGATTGATTTTCTTTAGTTCTTCCATAAGATTTTTCTTATTATGAAGACGTCCAGCTGTATCGCATAGAAGTACATCTATATTTCTTGACTTTGCTGCATTCAATGCATCAAATACAACAGATGCCGGATCCTGGCCTTCTGTACCCATAATAATCTCCACACCTGCTCTGTTTGCCCATTCTGCAAGCTGTTCACCGGCTGCAGCACGGAATGTATCGGCAGCTGCCACCATCACTTTTTTTCCTTGACTCTTCAGATGTGATGCTAATTTCCCTATGCTTGTTGTTTTTCCAACACCATTTACTCCAACGACAAGTACAACAGATTTTCTGTTTTCAAACTCATATGCAGTTTCACCTGTCTGCATTTGCGCCTTGATATCTTCAATCAAAAGCTGTTTACATTCCATCGGCTCTTTCACATGCTGCTCTTTCACTTGTTCTCGAAGTTTCTCAAGAATCTGTGAAGATGCATGTACACCAATATCACCCATAATCAGTATTTCTTCAAGTTCCTCATAAAAATCCTCGTCGATACTAGAGGCACCGGTAAATACCGAATCAATTCCCTGAACAATATGATCTCTTGTTTTTGTAAGACCACTTACAAGTCGCGAAAAAAAGTTTTTATTTTCCATGATGACACACTTTCTAAATTATATTTAATCATCGAGCTCTTTGTCGATCAAATTCACACTAACAAGTGCTGACACACCCTTTTCCTGCATAGTAATACCATATAATCTGTCAGCCTGTTCCATCGTTCCACGACGATGTGTTATTACAATAAACTGCGTGTGTTTCGTAAGCTTGTGTAAATATCCAGCAAATCTTCCAACATTCGATTCATCAAGAGCTGCCTCTATTTCATCAAGAAGGCAAAACGGTGATGGCTTAAGATTCTGAATTGCAAATAACAGCCCAATAGCAGTTAATGCTTTTTCTCCACCAGACAGCTGCATCATATTCTGTAGTTTTTTTCCTGGTGGCTGAGCAATAATTCTTATTCCTGCCTCCAGAATATCTTCATCCTCTGCAAGCTCCAGTGTTCCTTTTCCTCCCCCAAACAGCTCTTTGAATACTTTATCAAATTCCTTGGCAATTTCTCTGAATTTTTCTTCAAACTGCTTTCTCATTGCAGTGTCTAATTCATTAATGATTCCAATTAATGTCTCTTCAGCTTTAGCAAGATCATCATGTTGATTTTTTAAAAATTCATATCGTTCCATCAGGTTTTTATAATCTTCTATTGCATTTACATTTACATCACCCAGACGTCTGATTTGATCCTTTAGATTTAATATACTCTTTCTGATTGCAGAACTGTCAGTAAGATTTTCGTCACGTAACTCTGTAGCAGCAGACAATGTGATTTCATACTCGCTCCACATATAATTCACCTGTGAAACCTGAGCTTCCTCCAAATGTTCTCTTTGAGAATTAATTCTAAATACTTCTTTGTCAAGTGATGAAATCTTTTCAGATAGTTCCTCACGCTTTGTAAAGAAATTCTTTTGCCTTGATGAAAACTCTTCTTTCTCAGCAATTGCCTTATTCAGAGCATCTGCATTGTCATCTGTTGAAGTATCAGATGCTTCAATTGTTTTCTGAATTTCAAGTATATTTTCCTGTTTAACAATAATATCCTTTTGCGCCTGTTCAAGTCTGGTTGTTATTTCTGCCATTTCCTCATTCAAGCTTAAACTTTCAGACTTAATACGAGACAGATTCTGTTGTAAAAAGTCTTGCTTCTGTTTGAAATTAGAAACCTCCAGGTCAAAATCTGTCACCTTCAAAACCTGTTTTGATTCCTCATCACGCAGGCTGTCCAGTTCTTTTCCATATCCTGAAATCTGCTGTTCCAAATCCTTTTCACGTTGTTCAGATGCAGCAAGTTCAGTTTTTATCTGCTCTTTATTTCCTTTAATATCTACAATTTGCTGCTCAATTTCTTTGTTTTCAAGTTCCAGTGCCTGATATCCATCTGTAGTCTCTGTTTTCTTTTCCAGTGCCTGATTTACATTCAGCTGTGCAGTATTCTGCTTAATATACTGCTCCTGCTGTAATGCCTTGAGTTCTTCCATTTCTGTCCTGATTTTCGTACGTTTATCCTTTGTTGTCTCAATATCATTCATGATATCATCCAACTTTTTCAGACTTTTCTTTACGATTTCTTCAAGTTCTTCTATTTCTCTGCGTCTGCCAAGCAGATTACTTGCATTTTTAAAAGCACCACCAGCAAGTGCTCCTCCGGGAGTCAGATATTCTCCTTCAAGTGTTACAATTCTTAATAAGTAATTGTATTTTTTTGCCATGGCAAGTGCATGTTCCACCTGATCAACAACAATAATTGCTCCAAGAAGCTGTCCAACTACATCACTGTACTTTACGTCTGCATGAACAAGCTCAGACGCCATTCCTATAAAGCCAACTTCCTTTCTAACCTCAGGCTTATTGAACTCGCCGCGATCTTTAACACTGGTAAGTGGCAGAAATGTTGCACGACCACATTTATTCTCTTTAAGAAATCTGATCATTTTCTTAGCTACCTGCTCATCAGCAGTTACAATATTCTGAATATTACCACCCAGTGCTGTTTCTATTGCAGTCTCATATTTCTTGTCAACAGTAATAATATCTGCAACAACACCTATCAGACCCTTTTCTTCTTCCTTTTGTTCCATAACACGGCGAATGCTTCCACCATATCCATCATAACGTTCGGTAATATTTTTCAAAGCATCCAGTCTTGACTTTTCTTTATGATAATTAATCTGCCCATCTCCCAGTTGCTTATCTTTATCTTCAAGACTCTTTTTTATTTCTGCCAGCTGTTCTTCAAGAACTTCCTTTTTCTCATCTGACTGCAGAATACTCTGACTTACCTGATTCAATTCTTCATACAGTTTGGTAATCAACGCCTCTTGCTCCGCTTCATCCGACTTAGCACGTAGCAGTCTTGACTGCAGTTCTGCCTTTCGAATGTTTATCTGCTCAAGCATTGTGTCATATCGTCCAAGCTTTGTTTTAATTGTTGCACGTTCATTCAATGTCCCAATAATTTCATTTTTATCCTGTTCAACACCGGAATTAAGTGCAGCAATCTTATTTTGCACATCAGAAAGAAGACCTTTGGATTCTTCTCTCACTTTTAGTAGTTCATCCACCTGTCTGTCTAATTCGGATTTATCGTTATTAATTCTATCATGTTCATTCTGCTTTGCTGCAATATTTGCTTCAAGCATTTCTTTTCGTTCCAAATAATGCTCATTATTATTTTGGTCAGAATTGATTTTTTCTTTTAATACTTTTATTTCACTCTCTAATTTTTCTTTTAAAAGACTGTTATCCGAAAGCTGTTTACGTTTTTCTTCAATTTGGGCATCCAGTTGTTCAAGCTTTTCCTCAATGCTAGAATAGTCTTCTTTGATTCGTTCATATTGACTCTTTGTATCATTTAAATCATTATCAGCAATTTTGAACTTTTCATCATATTTTTCAAGCTCACGTCTGGATCGTTCTGACTCAAGAAGGAACATATTTACATCAAGTCTTTTTAATTCATCCTTCTTTTTCAAGTATTCTTTGGCAATCTCTGACTGCTTTTCCAATGGTCCTGTCTGTTTCTCAAGTTCTGATAAAATATCATTGACACGAACTAGATTTGCCCGTTCTTCTTCCAGCTTCTTAATTGCAGTATCTTTCCTTCTTTTAAACTTAACAATACCTGCAGCCTCGTCAAAGAGTTCTCGTCTTTCTTCAGGCTTTCCGCTTAATATTTTATCAATCTGTCCCTGTCCGATAATGGAGTATCCCTCTTTACCAATACCAGTATCATAGAACATCTCATAGATATCCTTTAAACGGCATGGTGCACCATTAATAAGATATTCACTTTCTCCCGAACGGTATACACGTCTTGAAACCGTAACTTCTTCAAAATCAACAGCCAGTTTATGGTCGGAATTATCCAGTGTAATAGACACATATGCATAACCCATTGGTTTTCGTGCTTCTGTTCCCGAGAAAATGACATCCTGCATGCTTGCGCCACGAAGCTGCTTTACACGCTGTTCACCAAGAACCCAGCGTACAGCATCAGCAACATTACTTTTTCCGCTTCCATTAGGTCCTACAATTCCAGTGATTCCATTATGAAACTGAAAAGTAATCTTATTTGCAAAAGACTTGAATCCGTGTACTTCAATACTCTTTAAATACATCCACTTATTACTCCCTGTCCTCAATATGTAGGTTTTTCAGAACAGCAAAAGCTGCCTGCTGTTCCGCATTCTTTTTGGTTCGTCCAATTCCATCTGACACAACTTTTCCATCCAATAAAGCATTCACTTTATACTGTCGATCATGTGCCGGACCCATCTCTTCAATCAACTCATAGCTTAGCTTTTTAGCATGCTCCTGTGCATATTCCTGCAAAATGGTTTTGCTGTCTGTAAATTCTATCTTATGTTCCATATCGCACAGCACATATTTTTCAATAAAGCTTTTGGCGTGTTCAAAGCCTCCGTCGAGAAAAATTGCGCCAATAATTGCCTCAAACACATCAGAAATAATCGAATCCCGCATTCTTCCGCCAGTCTGTTCTTCTCCTTTTCCTAGTAAAAGATACTCGCCAAGAGAAAAACTCTTTGCACAATAAGCAAGAGTAGGTTCACAAACAAGACTTGCACGTGTTTTAGTCATATTGCCCTCATGCATGCCAGGATTATTGCGATAAAGGAACTCACTGACTGTCAGCTCCAAAACTGCATCACCCAAAAATTCCAGACGCTCATAATTATCTGTCTTATTTAGTTTTAATTCATTTGAAAACGAGCTGTGTGTCAGTGCAAGCTTCAATAGCTCTTGATTTCTGAACACATATCCAATTTTTGTCTCTAATTCTTGATATCCAGTAATCTTATTCATTTAATCTCTTTTCTTATCATAACAATATGTCTAAACTAAAACAGAGGCTCGAAAAACCAACGGTCCTTCGAGCTCGCATGAAACTTGGTGTTCAACTAAGTATATCAGCTTAAGGCATTTTTAATCTGTTCAACAGCATCGCCTACTGAAACAATATTTTCTGCTTCATCTGTAGATATCTCTACGTCGAACTCTTCTTCAATTCCCATAATTATTTGAAAAATATCCAGTGAATCGGCTCCAAGGTCATCAACAAACTTTGTCTCCAACGTCACCTCATCCTCATCAACATTTAACACCTCTGCGATAATCTTCTTTAACTTTTCAAACTCCATTGCTCTGCATCCTTTCCTACTCGTCTTTCATATTTATCTTTTCATTTATTTTATTATTAATTTGCTGTTCTTTAAATGTTACACACTGTATGACTGAATTTGCAATTTCTTTTCGTGTGGAACTTCCATGTGTCTTAACAACCAATCCATTTAATCCAAGTAAAGGCGCTCCTCCATATTCAGAAGCATCAAATTTCTTCATGCTCTGCTTCAATGCCGGTTTAATTAACAGGGCACCTATCTTACTACGCAGATTTGTCATCATTCCCTGCTTTATCGTCTTAATCAGCGTAGATCCTACACCCTCATATAGCTTTAGGATTACATTTCCGACAAACGCTTCGCATACAACTACATCAGCCAATCCCTTCGGAATATCTCTTGCCTCTATGCTTCCAATAAAATTAATGTCAGGACAATTTTTCAGAAGTGGATAAGTCTCTTTTACGAGCATATTTCCCTTTTCTTCTTCTGCTCCAATATTGACAATTGCTACCTTAGGATTCTTCTTTCCAATTACATATTCCATATATACGGAACCCATTTTTGAAAATTGAACAAGGTGTGAAGCACGTGCATCAACATTTGCCCCACAGTCAATTAAAAGAGCAACTCCATTTTCAGTAGGGATAAGAGGTGCCAGCGGTGGTCTTTCTACACCTTTAATTCTGCCAACAATAAACTGACCGCCAACAAGAACTGCTCCTGAACTGCCTGCTGAAACAAATGCATCACATGTACCATCCTTTACAAGAGAAAGCCCTTTCACGATTGACGAATCCTTTTTTTTGCGAATTGCCATAACAGGTGCTTCACCTGTTTCAATTATTTCCTGTGCATCCACAATTTCTAATCTGTCTGTATTATAATTACTGTTTTTAAGTTCTGCCTGGATTAATTCCTGTTTCCCACACAAGTAAATCTTAATATCTTCCCGTAATGCAAGGGCATCCAACGCACCTGCTATCATTTCCTTTGGTGCATTATCGCCACCCATTGCATCCAATGCAACATTAACCATATTCTCTACCTGCCTTACCTTACCCATGCAACTTTTTCATTCGAATTTACACTCTATAAATTACTATACAAGACATCATAGTAAAAATCAATCACTTTTTTCCCATATTTTCAAGCATGATTTGGGCAAAAAAAAAGATGCACAATGCATCTTTCTCTTTCATTAATCAGCTTTAATAATTTCTTTCTTGTTATAAGAACCACATGCCTTACATACTCTATGTGGCATCATCAGCTCGCCGCATTTACTGCACTTTACTAAAGTAGGAGCACTCATTTTCCAGTTTGCTCTTCTCTTGTCTCTTCTACCTTTAGAAGACTTATTTTTTGGACAAATAGACATCGTTACACCTCCTTATGCTTCCTGTATATTGTAACTTAATCGCTACGCAGTAACGATATTAATCGTTTCACACTTGATTAATTATACAGAGGCAATATCACTTTGTCAACAGATTTCTAAAAAAATTCTATTTTCTAAACAAGCTGTGCCTGAACAGCCGTTAATGCTACAACACCAACAATGTCTTCAGCCGAACAGCCTCTTGACAAATCATTCACCGGTCTGGAAAGCCCCTGTAACATTGGACCATATGCTTCTGCTTTTCCAAGCCTTTGTACAAGCTTATATCCAATATTTCCACAATCAAGATTCGGAAAAATCAATACATTTGCTTTTCCGGCAATTTCACTTTCAGGTGCTTTTGAACGTGCTACAGAAGGTACTAATGCTGCATCCGGCTGCAATTCACCATCCAATGCCAAATGAGGATATCTTTGACGTGCAATCTCAGTAGCCTCCACAACCTTATCTACAAGTGGATGCTTTGCACTGCCCTTAGTGGAATGAGAAAGCATGGCAACAATCGGCTTCGCTCCAATCAGATTTGTAAAACTCTTCGCTGATGAATTGGCGATACTGGCAAGCTCATCTGCATTTGGATCCTGATTTAATCCACAATCTGCAAAAAGAAATGTTCCATTTGCCCCATACTCGCAGTCCGGCACATCTAAAATAAAGAAACCAGAAACAAGATCTACACCGGGTGCTGTCTTCAATATTTGTAAAGACGGACGAAGTACATCCGCTGTTGCATGACAGGCTCCTGCGACCATACCATCTGCATCCTGCATTTTAACCATCATAACACCAAACATCAAGTAATCAGAAAGTAATCGTTCTCTTGCCTTTTCAGGTGTCATGCCTTTGGATTTTCTAAGTTCATACAGTTTATCTATATACAAATCGAGCTTATCCGTATTTTCAGGATCAATAACTGTAACCTTTTCCAAATCAAGTTCAAGCCATTTTGCACCTTCCATGATTTTATCCTGTTTACCAATCATAACAATATTTGCAATTTTTTCTTCAATAATCTTTGCGGCTGCAATTAATGTTCTCCTGTCATCAGTTTCCGGCATAACAATTGTTTTTAGGTCCTGTCTTGCCCTGTCTTTAATTGTATCTATAAATGACATAATATGCTCCTTCCATATTCAAATATACTTTTTTTCTATAAAGAAATTATATGACACGTACCGCATGCATACAAGAGTGAAATCCGTTTTTTTTGTGTAAAATCAAGTACAAAACGTGATTTGCATGTTAATTTTTTATCAATTATGACCATTTTGTGTATACAGTGTACATAGTCATTTTTCATTGCATGACTTCTGTAAAGAAGTTATACTATATTCTGATAATATTTAATTCTCAAAAACAAGGGAATGAAAGGATTTGATATGAATATTACTGCCATTATCGCTGAATACAATCCATTCCACAAAGGTCATCTCTATCAGCTTGAAAAAGCACGAAAAGAAACTGATGCTGATTATGTTGTGATTGTTTTGTCAGGAAATTTTGTTCAACGCGGTGCACCAGCTATTATAAATAAATATGAGCGAACAAAAGCTGCTCTTTTGTCTGGTGCTGACCTTGTTTTGGAATTACCAGTCTATTATGCTACGTCCAGTGCAGAGTATTTTGCAATGGGTGCTGTTTCTCTTCTGGACAAACTTGGTTGTGTCAATTACTTAAGCTTTGGCAGTGAACAGGGTTCTACTAAAGTGCTAACCGATATCGCAAAAAAAACACTTCATGAAACACCTGCTTATCAAGAAAAATTGAACACTTATTTAAAACAGGGGCGAAATTATGCATACGCAAATGCCTGTGCCGTCGTTGAACAAACGGATACAAATTGCAGTATTGAAAGCATCATAAAAGAACCAAACAACATCCTTGGTATTGCATATATCAAATCAATTCTAATGTTAAACAGTACCATTACTCCACATACAATTCTTCGAAAAGGCTCCGGATATCATTCCACTGGCAATAACTCTTTTTCATCCAGTTCTGTCAGACATGCTCTAATAAAGCAGGATTCTCTTCTTTCTATTAGTAAACAGATTCCTGAACATGTTTATTCTCAACTCACTGATGCATATCTAAAATCGTTTCCGATATTAGAAGACGATTTTTCTGATATACTCTCCTATAAACTACGTGAGCTGTTTTTTCAGTCAGCTCTGACAGGTAATGGTAATAATTCTGCCAAATCGTTAACTGCATATGCCGATGTTTCTGATAATCTCGCCGGTCGTATTTGTGCAAGCATGAACCAGTATCACAGCTTTTCTCAGTTTTGCACACTTTTGAAATCAAAGGATTTAACAGGCACACGTATCAGCAGAGCTCTTTTGCATATTCTTCTTGATATAAAGAAAAACCGTCTTTACGAATATACGCAAGACGGTTATATCTCTTATGCAAGGGAACTTGGTTTTAAAAAAGAAGCTGCTCCCTTATTATCTACAATCAAAAACAATTCATCAATACCGCTAATTTCCAAGCTTGCAGATGCACAAAGAATTCTCGGTGATTCAGCTACATATGATATGTTATTAGAAGATATTCACGCTTCTGAAATCTATGAACAAATTGCATCCAGAAAATACAACCATAAATTCTGTTCAGAATACAGTCAACAAATTATTAGTTTTTAAAGCTGTGTATTGGAGCCGGAATTCTTCCTGTCCGATTTACAAATGCTTCACAGGAAAACTGGTTGACCGGCATCACTGGTGCATGTCCCAGCAAACCGCCAAATTCAACCTGATCGCCTACACCCTTTCCAATAACAGGAATGATTCTTACTGCTGTTGTTTTCTGATTAACCATTCCAATTGCCATTTCATCTGCAATAATGCCGGAAATTGTCGTATTCTTTGTATCTCCTGGTATTGCAATCATATCCAAACCAACAGAGCACACACAGGTCATTGCCTCCAGCTTTTCAAGTGTAAGAGACCCTGCATCCACTGCATCAATCATTCCCTGGTCTTCACTTACAGGAATAAACGCTCCACTTAGACCGCCAACATAGGAAGATGCCATCACACCACCCTTTTTCACCTGGTCGTTCAATAAAGTCAATAATTCCAAAAGGAATGCCAAGTCTTTTCGACGCTTCTCCTGCAACGAGCTGACCAACACGTGTTACCTTGAATGCTGTTCTTTTAATTGTTTCACATAATACTTCAAAATTTTCTCCACGTACTTTAGAAAGTGCTGTTTTTACAACACCCGGACCACTGACACCAACATTGATAATTGCATCAGCTTCAGTAACTCCATGAAATGCTCCGGCCATAAATGGATTGTCATCCGGTGCATTGCAAAGTACAACAAGCTTTGCACAACCAAGTGAGTCATTTTCTTTTGTAGCTTCTGCAGTCTGCTTAATAATATCTCCCATTAATCGAACTGCATCCATATTAATTCCTGTCTTAGTAGAGCCTACATTTATTGAGCTGCATACTCGATCCGTCTGTGCTAACGCCATTGGTATGGAACGAATTAAATTCTCTTCACCTCTTGTCATTCCTTTAGATACAAGAGCAGAATACCCGCCAATAAAGTTTACACCAACAACCTTCGCTGCCTCATCAAGTGTTTTTGCTACAGATGCAAAATCTTCAGGAGATTTACAAGCAGCAGAGCCAATCATTGCTATTGGTGTCACAGAAATACGTTTATTCACAATAGGAATACCAAATTCTAATTCAATCTCTTTTCCCGTGGAGACAAGATTTTTTGCTGTTGTTGTAATTTTCTCATATATATTTTTATTCAGTTTCTCCAGATCATCAGAAATGCAATCCATAAGACTGATTCCAAGTGTAATGGTTCTGACGTCCAGATTTTCCTTCTCAATCATTTTGTTTGTTTCATTTACTTCAAATATGTTAATCATTAAATCTCCTTTATATTCGATGCATTTTGCTGAAAATTTCTTCACGCTGACATTTGATAATTACTCCAATTTCCTCGCCGATCTGTTCCAGTTCTCCTGCCACATCGCCAAAAGGTTTACTGGATTCATTCATATCAACAATCATCATCATATTAAAATAATCCTGCACGATTGTCTGTGAAATATCCAGAATATTAATTCTGTTATTTGCAAGATAGGAACATACTCTTGCAATAATTCCAACTGTATCCTTTCCTACTACTGTAATAATTGTTTTTTTCATCGTTTCTCCTCATTTCTTTATTCTCATTTTACTGTACACTATACTGCAACAAGCTCTGAACACTGTTTTCTTCCCGCAACACGAATCTTAAAATCATCAGGCTTATAGACATTATCTGCCATTAATATTTCCAGACGAACAGTTTCATAAGCAAGTTCAGCGAGATTGTTTTCCTCACTCAGATGTCCAAGTAAAACCATTTTCAATTTGTCATGTAACAGTCTGCACAAAAGCTGACCAGACAATTCATTGGAAAGATGTCCTTTGTCACCAAGAATTCTACGCTTTAAATAGTATGGGTATCGTCCAACCTGAAGCATATTTACATCATGATTTGCTTCCAATAATAATACTTCCACACCACAAAAACTGTCAACAATATAATCATCATATTTTCCAAGATCCGTTACAACACCTACTACATGTTCACCTTGCCCGATTCGATATGCTACCGGCTCAAGTGCATCATGCGAAATCTTCACCGGATTAACTTTCAAATCCTGAATCTGAAATGGCTGATCAGATTCAATCTTCCTAAATAGTTCATCAGGAATCTCTCCAAGATTTTTGGAAGCTTTAATTCCGGCAATTGTTCCGCCTGTTGCATACATGGGAATTCCATACTTTCTTGCAAGCACACCAAGTGCTGCAATATGATCTGCGTGCTCATGCGTTATCAAAATTCCATTCAAATCTGTTGTAGTAAGTCCAATGGAATTGAGCCCTTCCTCAATTCTCTTTCCGCTGATACCTGCATCCACAATTATATGTGTATTGTCTGAACCAACATAAATACAGTTTCCACTACTACCGCTCGTAATACTGCACAGTTCCATTTTCTTTTCCCCTTATTCTGCGTTATTTATGCTTACTCCCAATATATTTCCAGAACGTCTCCCTGATTCAGATATTCCGCATATTGTGCATTTTCCCCATTTAACTTTGTCACAACTGCATTTCCTTTTGGTGTTGATAGATCAAAATCAATATAATCAAATACATCTACATAAATATATGATGTTTTACCTGACATATGAATTGGCTGTTTGTTTACAATTACATCCATGCCCTGTAATTCCGGATTATCTGAATTCTCTTCCTGAGTCTCTGAATAATCTGCCGGATGATTTGAATTTTCTTTCAAATCATCGCTCTCTTGTTCGAAATCAGCTGTTTCCATCTTATTAACATCAGAAAGCTCCAGCTCATCCATTGTCCAGATTACATTAAAATTCTCATATACCTTTGTATCAAGATTTGCAAGCTTATTATTCACATAAATATTCATATCTTTTTTAAGAATCACATCCATAAATTCACTGATTTGCTGTACAGTATAAAAATTAAGCATCTTTATGGAATCATGATTCTGAATACTGTAAAACTCGGATTGAAGCGCTCCGTTTACTTTTGCGAATTTAGGTAAAAGAATTGCTTTATCATTTACAATCACCTGTATTGTACTGTCAAACTCTGCCAACTGTTTAATTTCCAGTGTCGCCGGACTTCCGGCTGTAGATTCTTTTACACGAATCTTATCGCCAGCCTGTATTGGCGTATTAATACTGACTTCCTCTCCATTCAGCTTCACGATTGCAGCTTCACCAAGTTCACCACGTACCATATGGGGCTTATCATTCACTGTAAACTGTAATTCTTCTCCGCGTTTTGGAAATAAACCTTCATTCGGGAAGCCTGCCTGCATAGCAGCATCGGCTACCATCAAATGTCCGTTATCATAAAGTTTAATACGTTTTCCATTAAAATTAACAAAGATAAAATTATTTTTCTGATCATAAAAGTTAAGGCAAATACCAATTGGAGTAACAAACATAGAATCTCTGTTTGCCTTTTCAGTCTGATAATCAATATTTTTCAGTACTTCTTCTCCACGCAGCGCAACCCTGTCTTTATGTATCCCAAGCTCTTTTGCAAGAGCCTCTGTAAATCCGCTGATTTTACCGCCACCACCTACAATAAATACAGCACTGACGGCTTTTCCTCCATTCAGAGATTTTATCTTTTCAGCAATTTCTTTCGTATTCTGCTTGATAACCGGTTCAACTGTCTTAAGTACTTCATCCGGCGATATTTTTTGTATAATACCCATAATATCTTTATATTTGATAATTCCCTTTTTCCCTGAAGCAAGCTTTATCTTTTCTGCCTGTGCAAAATCAACTAAACAATGCTGTGAAATTGCTTCTGTCAGTTCATCACCGGCACTTGGAATCATACCATAGGCAATAATACTTCCATCCTTCGTTATTGAAATATCACTCGTACCGGCACCAACATCCACAAGAGCAATGTTTAAAGTGCGATACATCAGCGGAACGGCTGCCTGCATGGCAGCAATTGGCTCGAGTGTCATATTTGCCACCTGTAATCCAGCCACCTCTACTGAACGATACAGACCATCTACAACCTCGTCAGGCAGAAACGTTGCAATTAATTCAACCGATATCTGCTTTGCCTTATGATGCTCTAATGTATTCATCGGATAATTATTCATAAAATAGCGGACAACAGTATAGCCAACACAATAAAATTTCATGTCTGTGTCATTCTGTTCCTGAAATTCTTCGTATGCTTTTTCAACACCTAACATCTCCAGCGTATAAATATGCTCCGCATCTACAACCGTTTCTGTCTGAAAAATATATTCTGCCTGTGTTGTCACTGTTTTCAGCACGCGTCCGGCTGCCGCAATACAAACTTCATTAAGCTGCTTTCCAAGTGTTTTTTCAAGTTTTTCACGAACCTCACGAATTGTCTTTCCAACAGTCTCTATATCATGAATTTGTCCATCAAGCATTGCTCGCGTTTCATGCTCCTTTATGCTCTGTGCAACAACATGAAACTGTTCTTCAGTTTTATAACCAACTGTTCCTACTATGCTCCTTGTTCCAATATCCAGACCAAATACGAGGCGTCCTGGATTTTTTCTTTCTTCTGCCACTGTTATTCCCCCAGTTTAAGCTGTTTGATAATTTGACGCTTTGTTTCCGCAATTATGCCTTCGTTATCAATTACGACCTTGCAGTATTTTAAAAATACAGACTCATCTGCCTGCTTATTCATGATTTTTTCAACCTTTTGCCGACTATAACCTCTGGATTCCATCAAACGTCTTTCTCTGACTGCCCTGGAAGCCATAATATACCAAAGTTCATCACATATTGCCGTATAACCATCCTCAATAAGAAGTGCCGCTTCAATAAAGAAAAAATCTACACTGTTTTCTTTGCGTTTTTCCTCGATTTTCTGCAGTATATGCTTCTTTACAGCAGGATGAACGATAGCATTTACTTTCTTTAATAATTCACCTGCATCATTTGCAAATATTTTTTCTGCCATTCTACTTCTATCAATTTCCCAGTCCGCATTTAATACGTCACTGCCAAGCAGAAAAACCAACTGATCGTAACAGGGGCTGCCTTTCTTTTCAACTTCATGAGCAGCTAAATCAGCAATCAAAATATAGCAGCTACAATTTTCTTCAATGATATGCAGTACCTCAGATTTTCCAGCTCCTACACCACCGGTAATCCCTATCACCTTCATGTCAGTCAAATCTCCTTTTGCATCTATTTAGCATCATACCAGGTCATCCCGGCATGCATATCAACCTCAAGTTTTACAGCAAGTGAAGCTGCTGACTTCATTTCTTCCAGAAGAAGCTTTTCAACCTGCTTCTGTTCATCAAGTGCTGTCTCAATCAGCAATTCATCATGTACTTGTAAAATCAGTCGTGAATGAAGACGTTCCCTTTCAAGGCGTTCCTGTACATGCAGCATTGCAAGTTTCATAATATCCGCAGCAGTTCCCTGTATCGGGGCATTCATCGCGACGCGTTCTCCAAAAGAACGTTGTATAAAATTACTGGAGGAAAGCTCCGGAAGCGGTCTTCTTCTACCATATAACGTAGTCACATAACCATTTTTCTTTGCATCAGCAACTAACGTGTCAAGAAAAAGCTTAACCTGTGGATATGTTTCAAAATAACGTTCAATATACTCTTTTGCTTCTTTTCTTGAAATACTCAGCCCCTGACTAAGTCCAAAAGAACTGATTCCATAAATAATTCCAAAATTCACAGCCTTTGCATTTCTTCTTTGTAAAGGTGTAACCTCTTCAAAAGGTGTATGAAAAACCTGTGAAGCAGTAATTCTGTGAATATCCTCTTCTCTGTTATATGCATCTATCAGTTTTTCATCTCCTGACATATGCGCAAGAATACGAAGTTCAATCTGAGAATAATCAGCATCTAAAAAAATATACCCTTGCTTTGGTACAAATACTTTTCGAATCAGACGCCCCTGCTCCATTCTAATCGGAATATTCTGCAGATTTGGCTCTGTACTGCTGATACGTCCTGTCGCAGTAATCGTCTGCTGAAATGTTGAATGTATTCGATTTGTCTGATCAATATAATTTGAAAGACCGTCTGCATATGTTGATTTTAACTTTGCCAAACCTCTGTATTCAAGAATTTGAGCAACAAATGGATATTCCTCTGCAAGCTTCTCCAGCACATCTGCAGCTGTCGAATATCCTGTTTTCGTCTTTTTACCACCGGGTATCTTCATTTTTTCAAATAGTATTTCACCAAGCTGCTTAGGTGAATTGATATTGAAATCTTCTCCAGCCGCTTCATGAATGGAATTCTCAAGTACTAAAAGCTGGCTGCCAAGTGTATTACCATATTTTTTAAGTTCTTCCGGTTTTACAAGGATTCCTTCAGCTTCCATTTTGTACAGACAAATTGTCAGTGGCATTTCAACTGTTTCAAAAAGATCCAACATTCTGCTTTCCTTCAAACATTCTTTCAAAACAGATGATGTCATGAAACACACGTAACTATAAAAACATGCATACTGAAAAAGCTCTGTCATTTTCTGTTCCAAAGCAGTTGTATATGTGAGTTTTCCTATAGCCTGTGTTCTGTCAGGAATCAGTAATTTCAGATACTCTGCCGCTATATCCTCTATCTCATAGTCACTTTTCAACGGATTCATTAAATATGCAGCCGTCGCAGTATCAAAAACTCGCTCTTTTGCAAGCATCATGTCAGCAATATCAGGTATATACCTTAGCTGTTCTTTAAAATGGAACGTAGCAAACACCGTATTTTTCTGTTCAAGAATTAATTTTGAAAGCTGTCCGGTTAAATATGCTTCGGTTAAAAAACCCTGCACCGGGAAGAAATAAATATCCTTTTCCGATAAGCATAATGCAAGTCCAACAACATGAATATCAAAAAACAATCGAAATCCTACGATATGTCTATTATCACAAGATTTGAAAATTTTATCTGCCTCTGTAAAATCATCAACCAATTGAAATGCATTTGTCTGCTCATTCACAACTGTATTTTCACCCTGAAATCGGGACAGCATATTCTTGAATTCTAACTGTTTTACTATTGCATAAGCATCTTTTGTATAAAGATTTCCAAGACGTGCAGTTTCAAAATCGCAATCAATTGGTGCGTTAATATCAATGGTCGCAAGCGTCTTGCTAAGTACTGCCATGTCAAAATTGGTTTCCAGTGTTTCTTTTATACTCTTCTTGGAAATCTCAGGAATATGCAATCTAAGATTTTCAATATCGTGATAACGAACAATTAATTCTGTTGCCGTTTTTTCTCCAATTTTAGGCACCCCTGGAATATTATCCGAACTGTCCCCCATCAAAGCCTTAAGTTCAATTATCTGTAACGGTTCAACCTGATATTTTTCGATAACATCCGATGTATAGTAATCTTCAATCTCTGTTTTTCCACCATGTGTTTTTGGAATTCTTATTTTAATTTGATTTGTTGCGACCTGCAATAAATCCCTGTCTCCTGACACAAGCGAAACTGCCATTCCGCTCTTTTCAGCTCTTTTTGCCATTGTACCAAGAATATCGTCTGCCTCATAACCTGCTTTCTCTAAAATTAATATACCCATGGCCGACAACAATTCCTTCAACACAGGAATCTGTTCCCGTAACTCATTGGGCATTGGTTTTCTTGTTCCTTTATACTCCTTGAAAAGCTTATGCCGAAATGTAGGAGCTTTTAAATCAAAGGCAACAATCAGATAATCCGTCTGCTCTTCTTCTAAGATTTTGAAAAGAATATTTAAAAAACCAAAAATAGCATTCGTATGAAGTCCTGAAGAATTAGAAAGATCCGGAACTCCATAAAATGCTCTATTTACAATACTGTTTCCATCAATTAAAACCAGCTTTTCACTCATCCGTTCTCCCATCATCAAAAAAACATCAAATAAATATATATAAATTCTGCTACAATGGTAAATCCAGATGCAAGCAGAATTGTCCTGCGAAGTAAAGACAAAATCTCATGAATAGACGCACACTTCTTCATACAGGCAAGTTTTTGTATCAATTCAGAATGAAGATCAAAAGCCTCTCCATCCTCCAAGCGAAGTAACGCCTCCTTTAACAGATAACTTATTTCCATTTCCTCATAACAATTATGACATACTTCAATATGCGCAATAAAAGCCTGCAGTTGATTTCCTGTCAACTGATCATCAATAAAAAGCTGTATTTCCTGTTCGAAATTTTGACATTCCATCTATTTTTCCTCACGCATATACTCTTTTATACTATACACCAAATATAGTGTTTTCACAAGTCTGTAATAAGAGCAAACGCTACATTTGGTCAATACTCTCTAAGTACTAATTCTGTAATTCCAGGATTGTCTCCGGAACAAACTTTTTTCACTTTCTCTTCTCTGCCAAAGCTGTATTCTTCCTGAATCATTCGCTTAATATTCGTTCCACCATGATAACCGTGTATCAATCTGATTCGATATACGCTTCTATCCGCATTTTTTACAGCCTGATCAATTTTATTCTTCGCAAGTTCACAGTTTAATCCATGTAAATCAATTTCAACGATTCCAGAATTTAACATTAATGTACCTCCAGCTATAAATATAAAAGAGCAGGCGTTACATCTTCCTGCTCTGTAAAGAATTATTTTCCATAACTGCTTGAATACGCTTTTACTCTGGATATCTCAGCACCATTCAGATATCCTACAATATAAGTAGAATTTCTACTATCAGAACCGGAAACCTCTGTTTGATAACTCATACCATTTAATGCTGCCCTATTACTATAAAATGACACTGACAATACACCATTAACTGCTGTTGCACAAATGTAAATTGGATACTGTAATGTATTAACAAACTGATAATCCATGCTGCCGGAGGAAACTGTAGCATCCAATCCACTCTTTAAATAAAAAACACGTTGACTGTGGTTATGTCGTTCTGTCGGAATGATTCCCGCTCTTAATACTGCATTATTAAGTGTAGACGACACCTGACATATTCCGCCACCAGTAGCTTTTACATGAGTCCCATCACTGATAATATCTCCTGGGCCATATCCATTGGCTGTGGTTCTTGGAAGTATCGTATTGTCATAGGAAAACATCTGTCCAGGCTGCAGCATTACACCGTTTACTCGTCCGGCTGCAACTGCAATATTCTTGGAACGATCCTGTCCAACAGTATATTTTGTGCTACACTCAGATATCATTGTATCAATTCCAAGTTTATTTAAGGATAATGCAAGTTCGGGTGTCATCCCTATCTGCGAAGCAGTCACCGCTGAACTTTGCGAAGTATCTGCTGTTAACGCGCCCTGCAGAGCTGTGGCTGCAGCTGCTGTTTCTGCTGCTTTCTCAGCAATTGCTTTTGTCGTATATGCTGTTAAATCCAAACTGATATTCTTTCCGCCTGCACTGATTCCACTCTTTACTGCTGCAACAACAGATGCTGTGTCAATCGTCTCTGTACCATTCGTAATATATGCAACATGATTACAAGTATCTGTAACCCACATAACTGAATCTGTATCAATTCCGCTGTTAATCTGTGTCACCTCTGGTGAATAAATCTGTCTCGTATAAACTGTTGTCTGATAATTAAGAACCAGATTTACTACATCATCAGCCTGTGGAACATAATGCAATAAACCAACAAACATTGATACTGTCAACATCATAACAAACGTTTTCTTAAGCCATTTTTTTAAAATCATACCGTTTCCCCCACATTTATCTTTTTTCAAAGAATATGCTGTCAGCATTTTCTCCAATCATATTATTCAACATCCAAGGCTGCTCAATTCAATAACAGAAAAAAGATTTAAAGTCCTTGTTTCCAAGTGATTTTAAATCTTCCCTGACTGCGGATGGCGGGACTTGAACCCGCACATAGTCACCTACGTCAGATTTTGAGTCTGATGCGTCTGCCATTCCGCCACATCCGCTTAACACTGTCTAGCAGAGTATTTGTACACACACTGCAACGACAGTTGTTATTTTAACATATCTTTTTTTAAAAAACAAGACTAATATTTCATGTTCTTCAAAATATCAAAACAGTCAAAAGTCGCAAAATAATCCTTGGCAGTTTCAGCTCTTCGAATCAGCTGTATGCTTCCATCTTCACATAATAGAAGCTCTGCTGATTTTAGTTTTCCATTATAATTATATCCCATGGAAAAACCATGTGCACCTGTGTCATGTATGAACAGCATGTCCCCTCTGTCTATCTTTGGAAGCATTCTGTCAATTGCAAATTTATCATTGTTTTCACATAGAGAGCCTGTCACATCATACTTATGATCACATGGCTCTGTTTCTTTTCCAAGTACGGTAATATGATGGTATGCACCATACATAGCAGGGCGCATCAAATTCACTGCACATGCATCACACCCAATATACTCTTTATATATATGTTTCTCATGAATCGCTTTTGTAACAAGTGCTCCATAAGGTCCCATCATGAATCTTCCCATTTCTGTATAGATTGCGACATGATCCATTCCTGCCGGAACAAGTACATCATAATATGCCTTTTTTACACCTTTTCCAATTTCTATAATATCATTTGGTGTTTGATCAGGTGTATAAGGAATTCCAACACCACCGGAAAGATTAATAAAGCAAATTTCCACATCAGCTTTTTCTCTTAATGAAACTGCAAGTTCAAATAACTGCTTTGCTAAAATCGGATAATATTCATTGGTAACTGTATTGCTTGCAAGAAAAGCATGTATTCCAAAACGTTCAACACCTTTTTTCTTAAGAATGCGGAAGCTTTCCAACATCTGCTCAGGTGTCAGTCCATACTTGGAATCCCCCGGATTGTCCATAATACCATTACTCATTTTAAATAATCCACCAGGATTGAACCTGCAGCTCATTGTCTTTGGAAAAGTTCCAATACAGTTTTCCAGAAAATCAATATGTGTGATATCATCCAGATTAATAGTTGCTCCTATTTCAGCAGCAAACTGATACTCCTCTGCCGGCGTATCATTAGACGAAAACATGATTTCTTCTCCTTTAAAGCCAAGAGCATCAGCCAGCATTAGTTCTGTCATGGATGAGCAATCACAGCCACAGCCATATTCCTTCATAATGTTAATCAAAAATGGATTTGGATTCGCCTTAACAGCAAAATATTCACGATATCCATTGTTCCACGAAAATGCTTCCTTTACTGCCTTCAGATTCTCCCGAATACCTTTCTCATCATAGATGTGAAATGGTGTCGGATAAGACTTAACAATTTCATTAGCCTGTTCTTTTGTTAAAAATGCTTTCTTTTCCATGATATTCTCCTTATTATAGTAATGACGTTCTCATTTCATCAGGTGTTAACTGGCTTAAATACGCAGGTGCCACATCAAATACTGTCTTACAGCCCTTCATACCCTCACTGCTCATACGATACGCCGCACGGGCATAAGCTGTCAGTACACATGCCGTAAATTCTGGATTGGAATCAAGCTGTAAACGATACTCAATTACATGATGATGTTCCTTTTGAAGTCCGGTACTTCCTGTACGAATAACTACTCCACCATGTGGAATTCCCGAATGGTTCTTTTTTAGCTCTTCTTCTGAAATAAAATGAACAGTAGTATCATAATCCGCAAAATAATTAGGCATGGTTTTTATCTCTTTTTCTATATATGTCAAATCAGCACCGTCTTCTGCAACTACATAGCACTCACGCGTATGCTTCTGTCTTGTTGATAAAATCGGATTTTTACATTTTCTTACTGATTCCAGAGCTTCTTCAACCGGTATTGTATACTGCTTTGCATCCTTTACACCTTTAATTCTTCTAATCGCATCAGAATGCCCCTGACTAACACCCTTTCCCCAAAAAGTATAATCACTTCCATCCTGCAGGATTGTATTCGCATAAAGCCTACTCAAAGAGAACATACCAGGATCCCAACCAACAGAAATCATTGCAATCTTTCCACCTTTTTTTGCTGCTTCATCTACCATGGCAAAATGTTCAGGGATTTTTGCATGTGTATCAAAGCTGTCAACAACATTAAAACAGTTAGCATATTCAGCTGTCTGCTTTGGCAAATCGGTTGCTGAACCTCCGCATAAAATCAACACATCAAGTTCCTTTTTCATATCCATTAATGTCTCTGCACTGTAAACAGGAACATCCGTTTGCACTTTTACTAGCTTAGGATCTCTTCGAGTAAAGACTGCAACAAGCTCCATGTCTGTATTCTGTGCAACTGCAGACTCAATTCCTCTTCCAAGATTTCCATACCCCAAAATACCAATTCTGATTTTCATATTCTGCTCCTTATCTTGTAGAATTTAATTTGATTAATTCTATTTCATTTCGCATTGCTTCTTTAAAAACATTTACAAAATTGACTTGTTCCGAATATAAGCATGTGTCTGAACTGCTTCCTGATACATCACCTGTCAAAACATATCCTGAATCAACTATTAGCCTGAGCTGATTTTCATTTTTCTTGGAAATATACTGTTCGCATCCTGCAATCTTTAACACTTCCTCAGATAATATTACGACCTTACGACTATGACTAACCAAAGCAGAAAGTTCTGATTTGAACAGTTTAATATATTCAGCAGGAGCTGAAATGTAGATACGATGCTCGGTTCTCGCAATCATTGTATATACTTTATTCTTAATATTGCGAAATCCTTCAATCGTAACATATCCTTCTCTGCTATTATCCTTTGGCTGAACGAATTGTTCCAGCAACTGCTTAGCCTGTTCCATTTCACGAATACGATTCGTGCAAAACTCCTCTAATGTCATACCGCTGTATCTGACAGGTGTTCCTGTTATCATATATACCGCACCTTTATCAAGCATATTGGCAAGAGCACCATATACGTTTGATCTGGATATCCCGGTCAATTTTGCAACCTCATATCCAGTCAACTCTGAATTATCTATTAGGCATAAGTAAATGCTGGATTCCTGCTTTGTTAAGCCAAACAGCGAAAGTTTCTCAATTATTTCATCCTTGTTCATCTTCTCTTTCCATTCACATTATGATTTGCATTAGTGTTTCTTTTAAGAACTACTATAACATGTTTTATAATTTTGTCAAGAAAAAAGATGAATTACGCTCTGCATAACTCATCTTTTATATATATGTGAAA